>SBGE01000130.1 GCA_006226755.1 Deltaproteobacteria bacterium
GTAAGGGGATCTCGTCTGATATTTTCTGTAGCCACCGTTGATTCCCTTTGAAATGTTGGTTAATGTTTCGTAATCAAAAGTTGGAATATTTACCGAGTTGATTTTCTCCAGATAGACAGCTTCTGTTATAAATTTACCTAAGTCGTAGGCAATAATATCTCTAAGGTCACCTTTTCGGTTTTTGCTAAGCCAAGAACTCCAAAGTGCAATGATGGCTTTATATTTGCCTTGGTTTACATAAACCCAGCCTAGTTTATAAGTAGCATATTCTCTCAGTGAAAAATCATTTGATCGTCTTGAAAGAAATTCGAATAGGCTCTGGGCCTTATTGAGTTTTCCAGCTTTAAAGAGAATATCAGCAGACTTTCTTTGAAGTGCTTCATAGAGGTGGGGGGCTATATGTTTGTTGTATTTCAAGGCATTGAGAGCGAAGTACGATAGGTCTTCACTTCCAATATTGAATTTTGTCATTGTTAAAAGATAACTAGTTCTCGCAAGAATTTTTTTATCTTCAGTGTTTTCAAATGCATATATAAGGTTTTTCTTAGCAAGATCTTTCTTGTTCTCAATAAGAAGTTTGTAGCCAAGTGCTAAGTGTCTTTCTGATGCAGACAGGGTAGATGAAATGATTAACAGCGCAAATAAAATGAAAGACTTCATGATTTGCACCTAGATTTCAAATTAACTCTTAAGTTTTGTTGTGACTTAAGACGTTTAATTCTATTTTGATTAAGCACCCAAAAAGAGTTTTTAGATATGGCAGATTTCTTTATCTTGAGTGTGTCTTTAGAGTATTTTGATAAAAAAGAAAGATCAGCGTTAAGAGCAATATAGTTCTTTAATGTTTTGGAATCTTCGTAAGAAATTCCTTTTTTTATACTTGAAAGTAACTCTACGGCTTGAGCATGCAGACAATGTTTTGAAAGTGCCATGGCCTCAAGCATTTGAAGATGACCCAAAATATTTGGATCAAGGTTTGTGAGATGAATGCTTCGATAGAGGTTGCCTCCGAAAAACAGGTCCCACTTTCCCTCTTTATAGAGAATCTTTTGGATTTCGAGGTGTATTTCACCTTCATGTTGAGGAGAATGCCCTTGAATTGAGAACAGTAAGCCGAGACGGTTTAGCTCTCCCGCATAACTGCCTGAAATTACAATAAGTGTAATGACAAAATAAATAAATTTTATCATAAATGTTGCTCCTGGAACCTAATAGAGCAAGGACTGTGCCAGCAAATTGTTTTGAAAACGGAACAGAAGACTTGACCTAAGTGGTCGAAAACACATGTCTTTGTTTGGCATGTCCATTGCTCTATGGGGTGTGAAGGTTTTATAGATAAAGGGACTTTTATTTAGCTGACTGCTAAGAGTTAAAGGGAATTCAAGGGGACTCGTTCATGAAGAAAACAACAAATAAATTGATTGGTTTATCTCTACTGGCCGTACTCGCTACGAGCTGTGGAGGAGGAAAGTCTACTGGAGATGAGACACCTGTTTCACCAGATAATGGACCGGGCACAAATTCAAACCCAATTGCAAATTATACATCAGATCCGAAAGCTGACTTGGATTTCGATGGTCTTACCAATGAAGAAGAACTTAAGTTGGGCACTAATCCTGTCGTGGCGAACATTCCGGAATTGGGAGAAGTATATACTCAAGAAATAAAATTAGGTTTTAAAGGTCAACGTTTACTTTCAGATGAGCTGAAATTTTATGGATTGAAATCCACATACCCAGAAAACTACTATAAAAAAGTTATCAATAAAGAAATCAATAAAGCTCACTATGAATTCATTAAAAAAAATCAAGTAGATTTAGCACAAACTAATTCGAGATTTTTTAGCGATAGTGGCACTGTATATGTTTGGAACTACAATGATTATTTTTTAACAAAAGAAGATGTTGAATCTGTAAGACCAGAAGGGGAAAAAGCCGGATTGTTCAGTGTTGCTGGCCTTTATGCTTTGAGTAATACAAAAAGCGTGACATCAATTGAGAATATTAAAGTAGAAGGTTATTCAATTGATTCTTCCAAGAAAAAAACATCCTTGGGAGTTGGTTTTCTGCTAGGTCAGAATGAAGATGCTGCAATTGTCGACCCAGCCAGCGGGCAGGGGAGAACAGAAAAGCTTCGCTTAAATCTTAGTAGCATCAATACAGGTGTTGTTCAGAAAATAATTAATACAAAACAAAACATTGCAGTTGAAGTTAAAGACTTTGATTATAGCATCAATGGGAAGCAGTTTAAGTATTCGCAGATAAAGGATAATGTTGAAAATCAAACTGCGAGGGTTGTAATCGCTGGATTGTTTGAAGATGTTAAAACGTTCAACGTTGCACCAGGGGTTTCGATTAGAGATTTTTTATTAATTGACAGTCACGTAAATGGGCGAGGCGGTCAAGTAACTACAATGTGCCTAACGAATATCTGTTTTGAAGATGAAGTGTTGAAAGATGGAGTAAACCTAGACTCACTGGATGGTCGTGATCAGCTAAGAAAATATAGGTGGGATATCCTTAATAAAGATAAGACAATTGATTCAAAACTTGAAAAGGGTGAAGTTGTCATCATCTCTAGATCAGAAGCGATTGAGTTACTAGGCTCTCAAAATCATAAAAAAATGATTTTTGAAGATATAATTGGCAGGGATGAAGTTGAGATTTCAGGACTAGGGTACGGCGATAGACTTGATTTTGAAATAAAAACATCCCAGGTTAGACCCGTTCAGAAAAAATATGAAGATACACTTAAGTGTAGCTGTGAAGTTAAGAAACCATGTGATTTTGGCAGTTTCTGTGGCTGGGAAAGACAAAGTGAGCTGGATTGTCGTGGCATATTCGCTAAAGTTGAAATGGAAAAAGAAAATAGAATTAAGGCCCTTGTAGAAATAGTTACTGCCAAAGAAGCTTATGAATATGGAGATTTTTCATTCTTCGAAGGAGGGAGAGGCTTTGATTTTTCATCAAATAAGACTCATACAATGATGAAGCTTGGAATAGAAGATCTTGATGAAAGAAGAAAAATTGTGATTCGACCAAGTAAAGAAGCCAATGAAGATGTTGAGATAGAAGTAGGGCTGCTAAAGTTGTTGGAAGAAGAGGGAAGAAGAAACTGTTTGGCAATTGACGCCTCTAAAGAAACAGTAAAAATGCCAGTAACTACAACAACTGATGTAAAGATTGTGAAATACGGCTCAAAATAAGTTCCAAAAGAAAACTTTTATATTAAAGCCTCCCTTTGGGAGGCTTTTTTGTTTCTAAAACAGAACAAAGATATACCCAAGTCATTAATATCTTGATTGTTTTTTTTGGCATCCATCTTGCTTAGTTTCATCATGGAAATATAGACATGATGAAAATAATTTTAATGCTTACAACATTCAGCTTTTATGCGCATGCGGAAAAACCAACTTTCCCTGCCTGGTTTGACTCATATTACTCAGAGACAAGCATAGATGATTCAAATACACGGCCGAAAGAGGTTAGTTGTATCAACTTGATTGATGTACGAACAAGAGATGTTGATAACCTGAAGGGAAGTATCTACCTTGGAATAGAAGAAGAGTTCATACCAGCGCAGTACAATCCTGATGATCCTGCACTTCTTCGTGCATGCGGGGGAGCATCTGGAGCTCCTACAGTAGAACCAAAACCACCCATAGCTACAGGAGAATGGCTCGTAAATGCCAATATGGTTATTTATAACCGTGGTGGCGAGGGACAAATTCTTGCAGGAAGAAATTGGACGCTCGAGGGTAATGTTCTGAAGATTACGGTGTCTGATGTTAACGATAATACTGCTCAATCTATTACATATAAATTCAAAAGGAAGACAGACTTTTTGCTTGTGGAAGAAGAAAAGTTTCTTCTTGCTTATGTTCAAAAATGTGATCGAACAGACGGAGAAGAACAGTGAAGAAGATAATTGCATTACTAGCCATTGTGTCATCTGTTCACGCTAGTGAAACAGGATATCTTGAGAGCTTATTTTCAGTGGGAAAATCAAATCTCTTGAATGGCTCAATGGAGATACAAAGAGACGGATTTGGTGAAGTTGTAGAAGTTGAATCACCAAAAGTTGTCACAGAACAAAATGGATATCTCATACTGGAAGACAAAAAAGTATATGCAGCATTGAAAATGATGGAAACGAGAAGAGTAGATGAATATGAATATGACCTGGGAAGAATTAAAAAATGGCTCGATAGGACCAAGGCGAAGTGCGATGCTGGCGATGCAAGCTGTAATACAAGAATACTAAGAACACTGACATCTGAATCAGTGGGCATGCTTTCAAAAAACAAGCTAATGGTCGAATTTGAAAGGACGAATACAAAAATATTCAAGTTAGAAAATGCTAATCTTGTATACGACAAAAGCAATGGCTATGCACGCTGGCTTGAGAATGTTGATCCATCTCTAAACCTTTCGATTGTTCAAAAAGAGTTAATTTCTTCAGATGGTGAACTTTCAAAGGTATATAAAGAGAATGTAAATTTTGGCGGTTTCCCAGATGAGAGTCTCGAACTCAATGGGCTTCTTGCTTTGGAGCATCTTGAGGGAAGAGTTACTGGATTAGAAATTTTAGAAAGGGCGAAAAATTACAAATTTAACAACAAGGAAAAATATAGAGAGGATCTAGAGAATATCAAGAAGCTTTCCAGCACCAACCAAGGTACTGGATTTGAAAAAGTTTCAGAATACAAATTAAGATTTTCAAAAATTCTAGAGTACAAGGAAAGTTTTCTTTTCTTCATAGACAAGATTTCAAATAACTCAGCGGTTGAAAAACTTGGAAAAGAAATCGTACTGGAGAAAGCAATAAAGAATGATGTGGTTGAAGATAAACCATTTCGGAGAACAAATCTTATAGAGTTTGGAGATTTGAGATGAAATACCTAATTGTAATGTTGCAGCTTTTTACCTTTTTGTCATTTGCTGGAGAGGTAGAGGTGAGTGAAAACAGCCTCCAGGCCAACATCCTCTTTCAAATGAATCGAGAAGATATAAGAAAGATTACTAAGAAAGACTATATAAAAATGGGAGCCGAATTCGCAAAGAGGAGCGATATCGACCTCCATGAAGTTAAACAACAATGTGAAAAATTTGAAGACAGAGAAGAAAGAAATCAAACACTTCCAATATGTGAGCTATTGGATTGATCCGAGGAGGAGCAATGAAAAAACAATTAACAACAGCACTAGCTCTGATGGCCCTCGCGCCTTCAGTAATGGCAACGCCGTCACTAACTTATCCGTATCCGGGAAAAGTTGTGACTCCTGCAGACTCTCAAGACAGATATCTGTCGTTTAGAACGACAGGCCTTGGTAGAGATGAAGAGCCAGGAGTAATTTCAAAGGATAACATCTATGTAATTCCTGAGAGTAAAATGACAATTACGGCTGACATGAACATGATGTCAAGAGATTGGTCACAACGATGTTCAGAATATGATCAACGTTATGAAGGACTTACTAAGCGTAGAGTGAGCTTTGAAACAAGACTTGATGAAGTAAGTTTTCAAATTGAAGAGTTGGAGCTTGAGGGGGTCGCTGAAGATGATCAAAGAATGATCAGTCTAAGAAAGCGTGAAGAAATGTACGAGAAAAGGCTTGCTAAAATTGAAGCCGATAAAGATGCATTGAGATATGCAGCAGGTATTCAATTAGATGGAGTATGGGATAGTGGATTTGCTGAAGCTGTTCAACGTTTTCGTGCAGCGAACCCACATTTGAGTCACGTAACAACAAATAAAGTACAAAGTCAGTTGGATCAAATCATGTTCAGTGCTGACCAGTCGACAAAAGAAAAAGCTATGTTTTACAGCATGAAAATTGACAATGAAATTTTCGATGCAGGGGCTTCGAACTATCAAAGCTTTATACCTGGTCGGGCAAAACTATCTCTTGATGAGCAGTACATGAAAGACCTGATTGCAGAGAAAGATTATTCCAAAATTAATCTATTCCAATCACTCAAAGGAAAAACAAATGCATTTTCAAATGTGAGTTCTGACAACGGTCTTTTTTCTGGAATTCTAACTCAAGAAGCAACTTGTATGATGATTAGAAAAATGCAAGCAGGTGATGATGGAGTTACAGCGGACATGAAAATGGTTGTTCACAGCATGATTCCTGTGGCCGCGAACCTTGATGTTGAGGCAAAGTACAGCATGTATGAACTGTATCAATACATCAAGAACGAGAAAGAAGGCATTGATGGAATAAATATTTTGAAGAGGAAAAAAGTTCAAAAAATCAGAGAAAAACTGCATAAAAGAGCAAAATTTATCTTCAAATACAACTGTAGTGATGTGACAGGCTCAATCTGTAGAGATGAAATGGAAGTTAAAAAACTTGCAGCTGACTTTCTTTTGAATCAAGCGTTAACCATGTTCACACAAGAGCTTCCTCCTAATTTTGATAAAGATAAACTAAAGGTAGAAAACAATCTTGATGAGGCCGCTGGTAGTGTCGCGACTGCGATTTATGGACCAGCTGTTGGTCGCGCCGTTAAAGCCGTCGCAAGTGTTCTTTCATCAACAGAAACAGAGCAGGACATTGAAAGAGAAATGAAGACTGAAGTTTCTGAAGAATGGACTATCACTAAAACGGTATGGGTTCCATCTAGTAGAAGTGTCGTTATTAAGTTTAAGTAAAAACTTATTAATGGG
>SBGE01000089.1 GCA_006226755.1 Deltaproteobacteria bacterium
AAGAAATTATTTTAAATTGAAATAAATAAAAAAGGCCTGAGATTCAGGCCTTTTTTTTTAATGGATTTTGTTATCGTCTTCAAGGATCTGATCGGCCATTAAAGTGAGGCCGACATTTTCACGAGTGATCTTGTAATGAATCTTGTTTCCTTTGAAATCAGTTTCTTCCCACTTTGAAAAAAAGTCGTTCCATTCTGGATCTTCAAAATAGCTGTCGAAAAACAAACCAACTGAATCAACGAGATAATTCATGACTTTGTCGGCCTTGGTGTTTTCGTTAAGGTCACTTGAAACGTGGTAGGTAACTGGTGCGGCGTTATCATCTTTCTTGTTGATGAGTGAGACAATGAGAAGAACTTCACTTGGAAAAGTCATTCCGAATACAGCAAACTCATATTGCTCTTTGTCAAACTTAGCACCGTAGATGGAATTCAAAAGTTCTCTGACTTTTGTTCGAAACTCCTCAGGTAGATGAGTTGCTTTGTGCTCATGTTCCTTTCTTGAGAGCATTTATTACCCCTTTGATCAATATATTGGCATTGTATACACTTAAGCTAATGAAGCATCAAGTCGCAAGGAGTGCGCCATGAGTCAGAATAACTTTCCAAAAAAGCTTAAAGTGTCGTTGAAAAGCGACAGACCTGGACTTTGGGAAGGAGTCAGCTTCAAATCAGGAAAAATCTTTTTTAGAAATCTCATGTTAGGGGATACACAATTTGATCCCAAGGCAATTGATGTCTTTCTGTTTAGAAAAGGTAAGTGGAATAAGTTTTCTTTTACTCTTGGAAATTCCCAATCACTCTGTGTCAAAGAGGCCTCAATCGATCTTAAAGAATTGGCGTCTGCTAGTGAGCGATTCAGCTCAGAACTCCTCTGTACATTGGGCTGTTAGCCTCGACCCTTTCTCTCCTTTGTGCTTTAATCGAGCGAAATTTTTAGCAAAGGACTGATTATGAGCGTTTACATCCTAGGTGGAGCTAGAACACCTTCCGGAAGTTTTTTTGGATCTCTTTCAACTGTTCCTGCACCAAGACTTGGAGCTGTTGCGATCAAGGGAGCTCTCTCTCGAGCTGGTCTTGCTCCAAACCAAGTTGGTGAAGTTTATATGGGAAATGTTGTTCAGGCGGGAGTCGGACAGGCCCCAGCAAGACAAGCTGCAATTTTCGCAGAACTCCCTGACTCTGTTCCTTGTACAACAATCAACAAAGTTTGCGGTTCTGGAATGAAGACCATCATTCTTGGAGCTCAAAGCATTCTTACTGGAGACAATGAAGTTGTTGTCGCGGGTGGAATGGAAAATATGTCTCTTTCTCCCCACCTTCTTCCAGGAAGTCGTACTGGTTTCAAATTTGGTGCAACCGAAATGAAAGATGCCATGCAATGGGATGGACTTTGGGATGTTTACTCAGATAGACCAATGGGAAATTGTGCTGAAGAGTGTGCTTCAAAATATAATTTTACTCGTGAGGAGCAAGATAATTTTGCAATTGAATCTTTTAAGCGCGCTCAAAAAGCAGTCAATGATGGTGTTTTTAAAAGTGAAATTGAACCAGTAACAATCTCCACAAGAAAAGGTGATGTGACTGTTGATTCAGATGAAGGCCCTTTCAAAGCTGACTTCAATAAGATTCCAGGGTTGAGACCAGCCTTCGACAAAAATGGAACAATTACTGCAGCAAATGCCTCAACCATCAATGATGGAGCAGCTGCAATAGTTCTCGGTGGTGAAAAACACAAAGACAAAGCAAAGTTCAAAATTCTCTCTTGGGGTAAGCATGCTCAAGATCCAACATGGTTTACAACTGCACCAGTTGAGGCCATGAAAAAGTCTCTTGATAAAGCTGGATTGAAGATCTCGGATATAGAACTCTTTGAAATTAATGAAGCTTTTGCCGTTGTTACCATGGCGGCCATAAAAGAGTTAGAATTGGATAAGGAAAAAGTAAACATCTATGGTGGAGGTGTTTCTCTCGGACATCCAATTGGTTGTTCCGGTACCCGAATTGTTGTCACTCTCATGACGGCAATGGAAAACAAGGGTGCTAAGTATGGAATGGCCGGAATTTGTATTGGTGGGGGAGAAGCTCTGAGCTTGATCTTAGAGAGGATTTAGGTTCGTGGCCGAAAAGAAATCGGGAATTAGACAATTTAAACCAGGTGATGTTCTCTTCAATGAGAATGATCCGGCAGAATCCCTATACATTATTCAATCAGGACAAATTCGCCTCTATCGACCAAAGGGTAGAGGCTTTATTGATCTTGCAATTCTTCGTACTGGTGAAGTGATTGGTGAGATGGCCTACTTCGATGAGAAAGCTTCTCGTCGTTCTTGTTCAGCTGCAGCAATTGTTACGACTGAAGTGATTGAGATTTCATTCAAAGCATTTGCGAAAACCATGAGTGGTCTTAATCCTTGGTTCAAGACCATCATTAACACTCTTGCTGATCGACTCAGAAAAACGAATGAAAAAGTAAAAGCTCTAGAGTCAAACTCTGTTGGTTTTGGAGCAGGGGGGAAAGTAGGCGACTACGTTTTCTTTCATAGTACGGATATTGTTAAAATGCTTTCATCTTTGTACTTGGTTTTTAAAACGCATGCAGAGAAAAAAGAAAGTCATTACGAAATCCATGAAAATAAACTCAAATTCTATTTGCTCGATGTGTATAATACCAACGAAGTAAAATGGGAAGAATTCAAGCAGCTCCTTCGAAATGAAGAAATGATGGAAGTTGGCCTAGATGAAGATAAACTTCCAAAGATTTTAAAAGTCAAAAATGTCGATGCCTTTAGAGCAATGTTGGTATTCTTTAATACTCAACGAGTGACCGAAGATTCTAAAAAACTTCAGATTTCAAATAAGTGCCAAACTTTTCTCAAAAGTATTCTCGATCAATTTGTCGCCAAAGGTGTTGTTGAAGAAAAAGCAGAAGCAGACCTTACGGCAATTATTGAAACCTACAAAGAAAAGAATATTCCAATTTCTGACGAGGATCTTATCGACGCCATTACTGCAGGTATTTGTGATGATATCTTGGTCGGTGCAGGTAACAGACTTACGACAACCGTGAACTACATGAAGCTCAAAAAACTGTACCCATCCATTAAGATGATGAATGCAGTTAAGAAAATCAACGAATCAAAAACTCAGTAAATCAGGTTCCTGACGGAAGGAAATCGATTTCGATATTTGCTCCATTGGAGTAAACCGCATTTCCATTCAGTTTCAAGAAATATCCAGATTTATTGACTGCTGGATATCCAGGAGAATAGTTTCCTGGTCCTTGGATCTTGATATTGAAGCTCTGGAAATAGGCAGGCTGACTTCCTGACTTCACCAACTCCCAACCATTACTTGCTGATTGTGGAATGATCTGACCATTGATCTTAAGGATGATTGAACTTTCAACTGGCTTGTTCTGAATGTTCACATAACCAAACCATTCTTTAGGAGTTTGGGTCGTCACAGTCATACACTCTGGATAGGTGATTTGTGCTGCTCCGTAAAGTTTGATGAGGTAACCGGTGAACGGTTCTCCCGGAGTTGGAAGGTATCTGGTATTTTGAGTTTGAACTACGTTAGTGAAACTGAAACCATCAGATCCCATTGGAACCGGCTCTTGAAGGAGAGGAAATGTTTCACCCGTATTCTTCCTTACTGTAATTTCTGCTGGATCAATAGCAGCTGCTCCAGAAGTGGCGACAGGCCAGTAGTTATATTTGTGAGCAATAACCTGATCTTGAATTGAGTTGTTGACTCCATCGAAAAGCCTTGTGAAGTCAGAGATATCACAAATATTATAAGAGTCGACAGCGGAACGACCGGCCTGGTCAGTAGGGCTCGAAACTCCACCGGTGTAATAGGCACCATAAAGAAGCTCAGACATTTTCTTGTAAACAAAGTTTTGATCAAATGATGAGTTAGTTCCATTACAGTCTTCTTGATGAGCTACGATGGAGATGAATCTCATTTGCTGACTGTTGATTGATGGGCCAGTACATGGAGATGTGTGATGACCTCTAAGACAGAGGATGTCATCCAATTTTGTATTGATGTAATTATTTCTGTCATAAGCTGATGGTACAGCTCCAACAACCCATGAGTTGTCATCCTGGTTCGACATGACCACGATGATTGTGTAAGCGCCTTGTCTAAAAACACCGTTATTGATGTTTAGAGAAAGAAGTTCTCTGACTCTTTCCACACCATTTTCACTGTTGTGGTTGACCAATGGAAAACTGGATAGAGTTTGAGCGGCCAAAGAACGATCAATTTTCATATTCAAAGCAGAACTTGAAAGTCCATCAGGTGTTTCAGAGATAAGTTTTGCGTTTGTATTTCCTGATCCAATAAGTGGAGCAAGGAGCATGTGGTAATCAAATCTGCTGGAAACCAAGTCGATCGTATTATTGAGTGCAGCCTTGGTTTGGTCGTTTAGAAAAACTGAACTGGTTGAGTTGTCCCACAAAAAGAGAAAATCAACTTCAGGCTTGATATGCGTGAAATTTGAACATGATTGGGATGTATTCTTGACGATAGGCGAGGTTTTATCGAGCTGTTTCGTTTTACTGGCCGAAAACATCTCTTTCCCGCAACCCGACAAGACCAGGCCGATAAGTACAAAAAGAATTTTAAATACGTTCTTGTTCATGATGTGACTCCCATCACCTATCAATAGTTCTCAATTACTTATCGGTGAGATGGGAAAATCCTTTAATTGACCATCTTTATAGGGGAAAGTGTTTTAGAAGAGGCAAAAAAGTCCCTTAGTTTCCGTTTAATTTCAAGAGGTTAAAATTAGATATAGGGACAAAATTTTCTTCTAAGAGGGATGAAATCATGGCAGAGAGTTGGTATTACGTCGATGGTAGTGAAAGGGTTGGACCCGTCGCTAAATCTGAGATTGAAGGCCTGTTTGAGGTCGGAAAACTGAATTCCGAATCCTATGTCTGGACTAAAGGCTATGACAATTGGAAAAAGATTGCAGAAGTCGATGAGTTTTCTAGTCTTGGAAGTGGATCAGAAGACGAAGATACAGATGACGACATTATAGCTCCTGTTGAAATGAAAGTTGAACGAGCAGAAGTTGAAAGAAGTAACGAAAATTTTGACTTTACCAGCATCGATCCAGATGAAAAAAGAATCACGATAAAAATTGGTCTCGATAGAGGAGGGTCTGAAGCCGAATATGGTCCCTTTTCTCTCAATCAACTCAAGCAGGCCTTTAAAGAAAAAAGAATAAACGCAAAAACCTTGATTTACACTTCGGGGATGAAAGATTGGACATTCCTAGCTGATCTTCCTCTTTATCAAGAACTTTTTGAAGAAATGCCTCCTGTTATCGGAGAGACTGAAAGAAGATCGAATACAAGAAAGCCCTTTATTGCCAGAATGTTTTTTCATGATCAAAACGATGTTTTCGAAGGTGTGTGTCGAGATATTTCTGTCGGTGGATTACAGATACTTGTGTCTGGATTCCCTGGTAATGTAGGAGATACGGTAAACCTAAATGTTCATCCAGATAATTCTGATTACTGCTTTGTTGCGAGTGGAAAAGTTGTAAGACTATTGGACGGAGGGCAAGGCTTTTCTTTGAGGTTTACAGACATATCAGATGAGGCTAAAAAATCCATCTCAGAGTACATTGATCATAGTTAGGTAGAGAGTGGATCAGCCAGTTTTTGATCATTCAAAAGAAAAATTTTTAGGAATCCAAAATAAAAGAAAAATCTATACAGGTTTTTTTCCTTCCAGTCGTGGAAACGAAAAGATTTATTATAAAAGATCATTTCCTGAGACTGAACTTCCAGACAAAATTATTCACCTCCTGATTCTCCACGATGCTGGGGATTACCATGGTCGCTATGAATTTCTTCCCGAATATCTCTATCAAAAAATGGGAGGAGAGCTTGTTGTCACTTGGATGGATTTGAAAGGGCACGGACTTTCCTCAGGGACAAGAGGTCATCTTGATGATTTTGATGAATATTGTGAAGACTTCAAACATTTGATGAATATCACTCCTCATCCTGATACCCACGTTTCGAACATTATTTGTGGAAATGGAATGGGCGCACTTCTGGCCCTTCGTTATTTTCAAGAATATGCACACGAAGTACGTTCTGAATTGAGTGGTTTGATATTAAGCAATCCTCTTATTAAACTTCAAATTGATATCCCCAAGTGGGGTGGTTTTTTGATGAAGGGGTGGCAAAAAACATTTACTCATGTGAGGTTTCCTTACCGATTCAACGGCTATGACTTGTGTTTTGATACAGAGAGAGCGAAAAGTTACAACAGTGATCCCTTGGTAAATCACCAAGTTTCAATGGGGATCATTCGAGAAATTTTCAACGTCTCTCGTAAAATTCGAACTGCGAGCTACTTTCTTGATATACCGACACTCTTTCTGGTGGGTGAGAAGAATCATTTAATTGATCATGAATCTGTAAGACTCTTCTACAAGGGAGCGCCTAGAAAGTTGAGTAGTTTCCACTCCTATAAGAGATCGGGGCATGACCTTTTCAACGATTTAGAACGAGACAAGGTTCACTCGGATATATATAATTGGGTTAAACAATACTTTTTTAAAAAATGAAAAATA
>SBGE01000219.1 GCA_006226755.1 Deltaproteobacteria bacterium
ACATTTTGTCCGTTTCTTTTGAAATAAACTGTCGATCCACTCTTGTACATATAGTTTTTGCATTGATCCTTTCCATCACTTCCAGCTGGCTGAATATTTGGATCACGGATGCATAGGACTTCTTTGTCTCCGATCTTTGCTTTTTTGTAAGGCATGACGGCGTGATCACCAAGCTTTCCTCTTGGTCCTCTGATGCCTAAGTAAGGAAGCTGTCTTTTTTCAACTCTACTCACAACTTCATTCCACTGATCAACTGTAGAGTTACCGGTTCTTGTCGTGATTGTAGGACTACTGACGTTGTATTTGTAGTAATAAGACTTGGCCTTGCTTCTTAGAAGAGTTTGAATATAAGGATCTTTTGAAAATTCATGTAATCCTTTGAAGCCTGGAATCTCTGCCACTTTATAATCGTAAACATCATTGATCAGCTTTTTATAGAAGTCTTTGCACTTGGTGTTCATTGGTTTTCCCTTGCCACAGTCGTGTGGGTTGGCACCTTTTCCAAAGTCGGCAAGCATATTAAACTGTTGTTGAGTAATGGTCATTCCACGACAACGACCAATGCGATCTCCCCAGTTGCTGTTACCAAAAGCAAAGTGTCCATAAGGATCGACTTCATCTAGAGGTTTCAGAGCTGTGTAGTTCTTTTCACATTTCTTGCTGCACATGACGTCGTCAACGCCACCAGTTAGATCACCAATCGGATCATTCTGGTTACCACCATTGGTACAGTGGGGATCTGGTTTCACCACATCTGTTTGATCAACTCTGTCTGGATTGTTAATGGAATCGTAATCAGGATTGGGACCGTTATCGGGAAGAGGAAGGTTCTCTTCTTTACAGGCCATCGTGACAACAAGTACTAATGCCAAAAGGAATTTCATCATCAACTTCAACTTCATCTCAACTACTCCTCAAACAGCTATGAACTGCACTCCCTTGACTCATTCTAAAATGTTTATCGGTCTGGAGTGAAATTTCGAGAATCTTTGTTAACGATCTGAAATCAAAGGGAATATTTTTTCTAACAGAAGTGAAAATAGAGAGTTAAAACCAATAAAAAAACTCGGAAAAAATTTAAGTAGTTAAAATCAGATGGAATACTCAGTTGGAAAATTGCCCACAATCTGTGGCTTGGACACTTGAAGTTGTTGAAATGAAAGAAGATGGCCCGAACTTAGTCGGGCCAAAAAATCTAGAATTAGTGACTATCGTGACACTCAAATGGTTCATTCGCTGAATGTCTGTGACATGCGTACTCTACTTCACCACGTGTTTTCATATAGACCTTAACTTTCACTCCACCGCTAACTGGCCATGATTTTATACCCTTGAAATCTGCAATTTGGTCTGCAGAAGAGTTGGCTTTGAAGTAATCAAGTGCTTCCGAAGTTGCTTCAGCAGTATCAACTAATGCGTCTGTTGTGTGGTGTTGAGCAAAAGTGTTCAGTGAAAAAAGTAGAGCAATTGTCATAAGGTATTTCATTATTATCTCCTTGGTTGTTAGAAAGAATCTCCAAAATCGTCATCTCCAAAATCGTCATCGTCTCCGAAGTCATCATCATCTCCATCATCAGGATCAGAACAATTCACTTCATCGCTTTCAAATTCTGGTGCACATTTTTCAATCCATTTTTTTATATAATCTATTTCACTTTGATGTAGTCTCGGACCCTTAGGGGGCATTTCTCCTGAAACAATAGATTTTAAGAGTCGACTTTTTTCAGGTTGTCCCTTAATCAATAGAGGAACAAATCGATCTTTCATTGTCGTTTCGTAACTTGAAAAATCAATATCAAGATCTGGCTCAGGGGGAGAGTGGCAAGAGAGGCATTTTCTATCAAGAATTCTCTCTTTTAGTATTTCAAAACTTATAGGAGTTTTCTCGTTAACACTTGGTCTTAAAGTCCGATCGTTGATTTTAAATTCAACGGGACTTTTTTCTCCTGGTAGACAGGAAGATAGAAATATTAAAAGTATAAAAATGTATGCCTTAGACATATACCCCATGGGGGTACCCTAGCAGTTGAATCTTTTATTGTTAAGCTTAATGATATTTTTATATGCTCCCTCCTTGTGACGGTGCATTATGTCGTTGAGATCGCATGAGGATTAGGGACTAATATGTTCTTACATGCTGATTATTCGCTCTTCACAAAGTGTGAATACAGATATCATTTACTGGTAATAAAAACTGTATCAAGGATGATCAGCATGCAAAGAATGATTCTGCTAGTAGTATTACTTTTCTCAATTGATGTATTTGCATCAACTCAACTTTCGGCCCTTGGGCAATTTAAGAAAAACAGATCTATCGAATACAATGACGTTTGGGGATATGAAGCTCCAGATGGAAAAGAGTATGCTCTACTCGGTGTTCAAGATGGAACGAGCATTATTGATGTTTCAAATCCAGCGAACTTGAAGGAGATCAAATTCATCCCATCGAACAGATCAACTTGGAAAGACATTAAAACTTTCGGTCACTATGCTTACGTTGTGAATGAGAGCGGTGGGGGAATGCAGATTTTGGATCTTTCTAAACTGCCAAATGATGTTCCTGTTGCAGCAACTTATACCGGTTTCACAACTTCGCACAATATTTATATCGATGAAGAGAGAAAACTGCTTTTTGCTGAAGGAAATCACTCTGAGCCAGTAAGAATTCTCTCTCTTGAAAATCCTCTCGCTCCTAGACAGCTTTCGAGCCTTGGAGTTGAATGTCATGATATTTATGCAAAAGATGGACTTCTTTATGTTTCAGAAGGTGGACATGGAACAATCGGGATTTTTAATTACGATGATCCGTCCAATCCAACTCTTGTTTCACGCTTTCAAATCAGAAGAGCAGGTTATGTCCACAATGCGTGGTTGACAGAAGATGGACGCTATTTGATGACCACTGAAGAGAACACCGGAAAGACCATGAAGATGTTTGATCTGGCTGATCTTAACAATGTTCAGCAAGTCGGCGAAGTTCTGGCACCTGGGAAACTTGCCCACAATACTCATATCAAAGGTAACTTTGCATACGTTGCTCACTATGGATCAGGACTTCGTATTTACGATATCTCAAATCCAGCCAGTATGAGTGAAGTGGCGTTTTGGCAAAAAACAGCAACTCCTGGAAGAGGCTTTGTCTCAGCATGGGGAGCTTATCCATTCTTCAAATCTGGAAAAATTTTGATCTCAGATATTGAGGATGGATTGGTTGTTGTCTATCACGAATCAGCTGCGAGAAATTAATATGAAAACAGCGCTCTTCTTTCTTTTCTTTTTGTTTGCCGGGCAAAGCTTTGCTTCGAATCTTTTAGATACGACTTTCACTATTGATGGGGGAAGAAGTCTTGGGATGGAAGCAGGAGAGAAGTCAGAATGGCGCTTTTTTTATGTCAATCCCACAAATGGAATGAAACACAAGATGTTCATGAAGATGCATGCCAAGCCAATGCATATGATCATCATTCGAGACGACTATTCTCATATCGCTCACGTTCATCCTTATTTTGATATGATGAAAGCGGAATTTTCACTGGATTTGAATGTGGCGACAAGTCCTGATTTTGATAATCAGAATGTCGTTGGAGCGATACCTACAGGAGGACGTTATTTCGTTTTCACTGAAGTGATGCCAATGGGACTTTCAAATGAAAATCCGATGGTGATGAATCGATTTGAAGTTCAGGCCAGTGGCACTCCAGCTCCTGAAGCGCAGCTAGACTATCCTGAAGGAAAAGATGGAATTGATCTGTATTTCAATTCTAATGGAGAAAAATCATCTGAAGGGGCCATGTATAAAGTGACTTTCACTTACGAGCAGTTTGATTTCTGTAGTATGTGGCTTCCAAAGTTTTATTTCGAGTGGTTCAAGAAAGAGAGAAATGGAACTTATATGAGAGCTGACAATTTTGAGCGTTGGCTTGAAATGGGGGCACACTCAATACTCATCGACAATGACCATCAGAATCTTGCAGATAAGATTTTTTATCACCTCCATGCATTTCTTCCAATGAGTACCAAAGGAGAATTCGTTTTCCCTTATCATGATCACAAAAGAGAACTTCCTGAAGGTCGTTATAAAATTTGGGGTCAATTCAAAAGGGAAGGGAAAGTCTTTACTGTTCCAGTCTCTTTCTCTTATACAAGACCAGCGGATTTCCCTCTAAGCAATAAATGCAAATGATTATTGTCCTTGAGACATCTCTTTGAGTTGTTTGCGATCAGCTTTTTTCACACTTGCGGGAAGCTTTGAGTATTCTTTCAAGGCGAGATCGATAAAACTTTTGTCCATTGGTTTGCATCCATTTAGATACTCTTCCATTTTTGGAGCAATGGCCTTGGCATAGAGATCAATAGAAGGAACGTTATACCAAGGCTCTCTTGGTTTTTCTCCAGTGACCTTTTTATAGGCCCAGACATTTCCAGCAATAGTGGCAATGGCCTCTTCAAAATTCAAAAAAGCGAGTTCTGCTTGTTCTCCTTCTCCGAACCATTTTTTCATTTCTTCGTATTTCTTGGTTCCTTGAGTGTGAAAGAGAGTATGGAATTTTTCATGAAGAACAACACTTAAGTCTCCATGGATATCATTTGAAGTAGGATCGACAGCTAGAATTTCTACTCCCACAAAAGACTGACCGTCTACTGCACCTTGTGAAGTTGAAGGATAGAGACCAATCGGAGAGTTAGCTGCTGCAGCGGGATTGGATCTTGTGAACTTTGCTAGACATTTTGTTTTGTCTTTCATTTTCCACTTGCAGCCTTCTGATTTGAGAGTTTTTAAGTAACCCTTTAAAGCAGAAGTCTGTTTGTCCTCTACGAGATTTTTATATATAGGTTTAAATCTGTTATAGAATTTTGAGAATTGTCGAAAGCTCGAGTTTCCAAGTTTCTTCTTTGCTGCTTTCAAAAAATCTTTTTCATTCTCAGTCGTCGCTGCAAGTTTGACTAACTCTTGGGTTGTATCCATTCCGGCCTGCTCTTGAGGAGCTGAAGAATTTTTAGTTTTTTCATGCCACTTCAAAAACCGTTTGAGCATTCTTTTATTTTTAGATGTGGCATATCTCGAACCCATAAAGTCCTGGTAAAAACTCTCAGGTCTTCCCATTTCTCCAATGAGTCCTTCCATAAATGTCATAACACCAAGTGGAGTTGTCACTCGAACATCGAGATTGTCTTCATCATTTTCACATTGATCACCGGCCACATTATCGGCCAGGCTGGAAATCACTCCCGGAATGGATTCTGCAGGTGTTTGTCCACCATTGGCGTGAAGACATTCTGCTGAGTGGAGATTGAATGAAAATAGGACGAGAAGACACGCTAATTTATGCATGTCTTCTTATCGGCTAAATAGCTAATTTATTTAGTGGACTGTTTCAACAGGAACGACCCATCCGTATTTGTCTTCAAGTCGTCCTTCCTGTAGTCCTAGCAAGGTTTCCTTGATCGAGAAGGCCACCGGACCATTGTTGTTTGGAAGTACCCATTTGTTTCCAGAGAGATCTCCAAATTCAGCGATTGGAACGACAATCGCAGCAGTTCCACACATGAAGGCTTCGGTACAGGCCCCGTCGTTGATTTTTTGGAGTAGCCAGTCAATTTCCATAACTTCTTCAACAACTGTTTTTCCAAGATCTTTCGCCAATTGAATGATTGAGTTTCTCGTGATTCCATCGAGGATAGAATCATTCAGTTTTGGCGTATAAAGTTTGTTATCTACAAAAGCAAAGAAGTTCATACCTGAAAGTTCTTCGATATATTTCTTGTGAAGACCATCAAGCCAAAGTGTTTGGTGAAATCCTGCTTTGTTGGCCTCAACTGCTGCCAATAAACTTCCGGCATAGTTACCACCTGTTTTGGCGTTTCCTGTTCCACCTGGGCAAGCACGAGTATATTGTTTTTCAATTTTAACTTTCACGTAGTCAGCGCTGATGTAGGCACCACTTGGAGAAGCGATAACCATGAATTTCATTTTTCCTGCAGGCTTGATTCCAAGGTGTTCTTCAGTTGCGAACATGAATGGACGAATGTAGAGAGATTCACCTGATCTTTTAGGAATAAAGTCAGCACAGTAGGAAGTGATTCCTTTTACTGCTTCCATGAAAAGATCTTCAGGTACTTCAGGCATTCCCATTCTTCTGGCTGAAAAATTAAATCGATTGAAATTTTGTTCTGGTCTGAAAAGGAAAGGTCCTTTTCCTCCGGTACGATATCCTTTCATCCCTTCGAAAATTTCTTGTCCGTAGTGTAGAACTTTGGTCGTAGGATCGAGAGAGATGGGACCGTAAGGGATCATTTCAAGTGGACCCCATTCTCCGTTATCAAAATCACTGACAATCATTACCGGAACCATGACTTTTCCAAAGACCAGTTCACCTTGAGGTGCGGAAAAGTTTTTGATGGCCTCAATGGCTTCAGGGGTGACTTTGAGTCGGTTGAACATAATGGGCTCCTCCAAGCATTTGAAATTCGAGAAACTCTACCAAATTCTGGAGCATTTCTGTCGGGACGATGCAGTAGAGATGAAGAAAAAAGAAAAACCCCGTACTGTCGCAATGCGCGTACGGGGTTAGTTATTGAAATTACTTAAGAAGTGCGGCTCTTAGAGCGTCGAAATCGTTGGTTCTTGGAATAATTTTGAAGTTAATTCCAGTTCTACCAGTAAACATCAGACCAATACCAAGGCCAAAACCTTCGTCATCACCTTCAAATTCTCCAGCACCAGCAGGACCAATTCCAGCAGTGATCATGACATTGCTGTTGAAACGTTGAACGTTATTGTCACGGTAGTAAGCATCGTGAAGGAAGTAACCAAAAGAGTTAGATCCAACGAGAGCGTGGAATCCACCACCAATTCCAAATTCAGTTTCCGGAGCAATTCCAAAAAATCTTTTTCCGTTAGTCGCTTTACATGATGCTACTTTCATACCAACACCGATCGCAATTCCAACACCAACGTTGACGTTGGCACCAGCAAGATTACATTTAACGTATGGGTGAGTGAATGTTTTAAGGATGCTTTGAACTGCTTTGTTGTCAGTTACTGTGTTCTCTACTTCTGCTTGAAGTTCGCCCCAAGTAACATCTTTTTGTCTATCTAGATCAAGTCTCTCATCGTTACAGGCTTTATAAAGGGCCTTAAGACCTTTTACATCACCTTTGATTTCTTGAGCTTTTGTTAGATACTTTGAAGCCAATTCAATTGAAAAAAGTCCGCCTCTTTTTTGATCAACAGCTTTTCTAGCACATTTCAAAACTCTGTCTGTGTAACGAGCTTGAAGTTTCATGTCTCTTTCTGAAAGATTCGCATGAGCATTTGCAGACGCAAGAACAATTGCAGCAGCAACTAGTGATTTAAGTTTCATATTTCCCCCTATGAGTGTTTGTTTCTGGGGGAGTTATAGCGAGTGAGTGGAAAGTCATCAACGCTTCTCGTTGACGGAAAAACTCGGTTATTGTCAAAGCTAAGATATTTCAGCAGGTTGGATAATTTTAGAGAGGCCCAAGGGTCGGGAATTTTTGCCTAGAAGTCCTTGATATTACATCTTCGGATACAATTATCTTATGAGGACATCTACGCTTATTGCGATCACAATTATTCTCGCTCTTTTGAACTTTAAGGCCCAGGCTTCTCCTTTTCTTAATCGTAGTTATGAAGTCTCTGTGACTGGAAGTGATGAAAGTATCGAATACCTAAAACTCAGTGCAGATTATAAAACACTCAAAAGTACAAAATACTGTCGCGGAGCTTTTCTTCCTGTCGGAAGAGGTGAGTGGTGGTGTTCAGAATCCGCAAAAGGAAAACAGACCTGTACTCGTACTTTTCAATGTGCCCGAGTTTCAAAATCACGCTCACTCGTAACAGAGTCTCGAAGAATCAAAGAAGAAATGAAAGAAGTGAAGTATAGAGTTTCTGGCAAGCATCGCATTTGGGTAAGTAAAGCACCTGGCACAGTCAGTAAGAGACTCAGAAAGTATAAAAATGAAAAAGAACCTGAAGATTTCTCAGAAGTTCAATATATGGGCGCAGGACCAATCAGAGGTAAAGTTGTTCAACGTAAGAAGAAAGAAACTCAACAAGATAATGAATTTAAGATAGCCCAATCAGAAACTAAGAAGGCCATCGAAAAGAAAAAAGAAAGACAGTATACCGCTCTTGAAGAAATGGAAGCTCTTTATCAAGAAGAAAGAAAGCAAACGGAAGTGGAAAGAGAGAAGGCTTTATTGGGGGGACCTAATTGGGAATTCCTCATGGAAAAATCCACTGACGATGACACCAAATTCTACACGGTTGTTCAAAAAGATAAAGAAGATGGAAGTGAAGAGCCTCTTTTCAAGTTTTTAAGTTTTGCCGGAGGGTTAGTCAAAATCACAGACTCTAGTAATTCTGTTGCGACAATCAATGTTGCATGGACTCCGACAGTTAAATTTGGCCGAGGAAGTAAATGGGGACTTCGTGGAATCATCGGTGTTCAACAATATCAACTTCCTGAGACAACAACTACTGCCAGTGAAAAATTTCTGATTACTGAGACTGAAATTCTTCTCTATCGAATGTTGGGTAGGGCCTATTTGGAATTTGGTGTTGGTCAACAGGCCTGGGGTGGAAGTGTTGGCGAAAGTTTTCAAACGATGACGGGAACTCTTGGGTACAAATTCAAACGTTTTCAATTAGCAGCAATGGAGCGAATTTTTGTGAGTTATTCAAGTATTGCCGCAACAGAATCAGCAACTGCGCTTAAGCTTGGAGTTGGTTTCGCTTTCTAGCTACCACACATATTGAATAATCTTCGATATCTCATCAGCACCCGCTTTTCATCAAAATCAGGACGACTTTTTTTAATCATCGAAAGAATCAAAGCACTTTTTTCATGAAGATCATTATCTTCTTTATCAAAAATATGTTTTTGAAAGAACTTGTTTGAGATAAGCTCATCAAGATCCTGACGGGTAATCCCCAGCGCTTCGCGAATTTCCAATGATTCGGGAACCTCTGAAGAAACTCTCTTTCCCGGAACCAAGTGGGAGACCAGTTCTAGACAAGTGCCTCCATCTGTAGCAGCTGGTGTTCTGACCGGTGAATGGCCACAGGAAGTCAAAAGAGTGAATAGAAAAATCAGACAGAGAATTCTCATCGCTAACTTATCGGAAATTTACTGAAACATTTGACCGACTGGCGAGGTCGGGTTTTCAAGACAAGCAACCGAAAGTCCGAAGAGCTTCTGATGAGATCTTTTCTACTTTTCTTTTTATTTATCACTATGTCTGTGCACTCTTTTGCCGACGAAGGGTTGAAGGCCGAGTATCGCTTTTCATTGGAGTTCACCAATGTCATTTTGCAAATAGGTCATGAGATCGAAAGAGAGAATCCTGACATTACAAACTTCGAAGATATCGACAAATTAAAATTTGAAAAGATCTTCAAAGAGAAGATTGATACTTATGCTAAATTTTATGCAGATAGTTTGGAAATTCCGCCCTCAAAGAAAAATATCTTTCTTGAACCATTCAGAGCGATGAAAGTTTCCAATATTTGGGAACTTTTTCAAGTTAGCTTTAAAAAAGTAAAAGTCCTTTTCAAGCGAAAAGGATTTGGTGTCGCTATCGCAGTGATGATGGGAATGATCTCTGATTATGTCGTTCCAGGAATCCTTATCAATATTGGTCTACCTCAGCTTATACCGATTTCAGCGATGACCCCTTGGAGTATGATGTACTCCACAATTCCTGGTTCTGTTGAAAAGTTGGTAGTGAAGAGAAAGATCATCAATGCACTTGGTTCCAAAGAAAAGTATCTGCAGTATCGAGATCATCTTGAGACTGTCCAGAAAGAACTTCGCTTGAAAAACCCGGACAATTTTCTTTTTCCTCTTAGGCAATTGGGAGATGAAACTGAAGTGGTGGTTGTCGCCAGAAAAACCTGGGTTAAATCGATGATGGGTAAGCTTGGCTTTTTTCAAGACTCCGTCAGTTATCAATCGCTTTTAAGATTCATGGTAGGGAATGGTATTACAAATGATTACGTTCAGTACGTGATGACACTCAAAGTGGATCGCAAAGTCAAAACTACTTTGCTAATTCAACATATTCTCAGTAGCGATGATGAGCAATTGAAGCTTTCATTCCGTAAGACTTACTCTAAACAAATATTTAAACTTAAAACTAGAGATCAATGGGCAGGTCTCATGGAATGGACCAGGAAGATGATGGATGCCGGGAATATTGATGAGATGAATAAACTAATGAATCAGATTCCTGACCAGTTGGATAGTCGAGAGATAACCGCATTATGGGAACATATGATCCTTCCGAGATATGCTGAAGAATTTGATATCGATTACGTTGAATACCGAAAATTGGTTCGCAACTTTGAAGCAATGAAGGCACGTCTGAATGAAGAGATCGACAAATCATTCAAAGAAGCTGGCAGAGATCTCTTCTTTAATTATTTTTCAAAGAGTTTCAATGGTACTTCTATCGGAGGCTGTTCTAGAACTCACGATCAAGTACTCAAAGCACTGGTGGAAGCACTGTGAAAGATACAGAAATTATTCTCTTTTTTGATGGTGTTTGTAATTTGTGTAACGAATTTGTGGATTTCTCTTTGAAATATTCTGCCGATGACAAAGTTAAGTTTGCTTCGCTGCAAGGAGAAACGGCCGCCAGACTTCTTCCTAGTGAAATAGTGAAAGATCTTGATACTGTATGCCTTTATATTGATGGTCATACTTATACCAGATCCGATGCTGTAGCCCATCTTGCCACACATCTACGTTTTCCATGGAGTCTTCTCAATTGGATCAGAATATTTCCAAGACCAATAAGAGATTGGGGCTATAAGTTTATCGCCAAAAATAGATACCGCTTGTTTGGACAAAAAGAAACATGTCGTCTACCTACTCCAGAGGAGAGAGGACGGTTACTTTCCTGACATGACATTGATGATCTGAGTAGCCAGCCATTCACCGGCCAACTTGTGTCCTTCATTATTGAAATGAATAAAGTCCCAGAAACGAAAATCTCCAGCAAACTCTTGCTTGGAATTCATGAAAGAATTCAAATCTAGAATATGTATATTTTCTCCTGCCAGACTCGAAAGGAACTCTCTTCTTTGGTCAAGGTGAATATCAGACTCACTGCTTATTGCTTCTTGAACGATAAAAATTCGAGATGCCTTTTTCATTCCAAGTTCGAGGAAATTTTTCAATCCCTTAAAGTAATTGAAATCATCTCCATTATTGACGAGATTGATGATGAGAATTTCTGGGGAGAGAATCTCAATATTTTTTTGATACTTTTCAAAAATCATCTGTGGGTTTGTACCAGACTCACTTAAATTGAGTGAAACAAGCCTACTCCCTTTGAGCTGTTGTTGGATTTGTTTGTGAAGAATCGTGAAAAAGGTCTTGCCCATGGATGAAGCTCCTGCGCCGATACTCTGAGAAGTTCCTACTAATACAAGGTTGGAATTACCTCTGGAGATGATATGGGCAGCAGTCTCTATTCTTCTATAATTACATTGTTGAAGCGTACAAACGATAGGCCCTTCCCAAATTCGGTCTTTTGGATAACCTCTATTGGCGAAGACTGTGGAAGAAGGTATTTCTCCTGGGGGATTCAGAGCGAGAAAGTGAAACAGTCCCCAACGAAACTTTTCCAATTTGTTGCCAATAGAAGTGACATCTTTTCCATCTCGTATTTTACTGAATGGACTAAGTTCGTATTTGGAAAGGAAAAAGCGGTCTGCAGCATAATAAATAGACTGAAAAATAAGAAGTACTAAAAAAAGTAGTTGGGCGATTTTGATATCCATCCCCGGGACAAAAGCTACCAAAGACATTTTGACTGCAACTAAAAACAACATCCAGAATAAGGTCAATCCCAGCGCCTTTTTGATGTCGAAGAACCCTTCATAGAAAGTTTCACCTTTTTCATTAACTAAAAAAACATCATCGACCAAAGCTCCCGTAAGTCCTGATTGCAAAGTCAAAGAGGAGTAAGTGTAAGGAGAGTTCAGGGTCAGTTGGTGAATCTCTTTGCCATTTAATTGAAAACGAACAACTCTTTCCTTTATATCTATGTCAAGAAAGCTCCAACGGCCATCAAGTTTCAGATCGAGCTTGTTACGGGTATAAATGCTTTTCCCAAAAAAAACATTTGAGGCCTTTTCCGATCTCGACATTACTATGCCGACGTCGGAGTAGGATTTGTCGTTCAGTTTGATGGAGAGGATCTGTCCTTCTTCTAGTTTGAATTTCAAGCGAACACTGTTCAAATCTTTCAATTCCAAAGAACGGACGGCTTGATGTCCGTACCATTTTCCTAGATTGAGTACACCTTCGAAGAGGGGGGCTCGTGTTGAAAGATATTCATCACTTCCTGTCAGTCCAAAAAGCTTTTCCCTTTTCTCGACTATCCATTTATTGGAATGAAATAGCGTATTTGTTCCCAACGCAATCTGAAGCCCAAGCAATGAGGCGCTCATGACTACCAAGAAGACACTCCTTAAGAATATTTGTTTCGGATGGCTTTCCGAAGGGTATTTAGAAGTCACGATCCATCAATGTTTTTCGGCCATCAGCGATGGCCTTTTCGCAGGCCTTGTCAGCTTCATAGCGAATGATATCAGATAGAGCATCCATCACATTTCCTGAGGTGTTAAGGTCATACTTGGCCTTAACATAGGCCTTGAGTTTACTCGCCACTACTAAAACTTCTTTTGGAATATCGCCTCTATTGGCAGCAGCTGAAGTCGTGGCCGATGGCTTACTTGAAGAAACGATTTTTCTGATTGGTGCCCTCATTTCAGTTTCTTTAGGCGGAGCAGTTTCTTCTTCGGCCCAAGAGTTTTTATGATTCATGACTGGATTGTGAATATCCCAACAGTCGACACTGCACCAAACGGATTTGCGACAACTAGAGACGCTACATTTTTGATAGATGCCACGATAAGGAATTTCTTTTCCACAGGTGGCACACTTGCGCCAATAAGTTCTTTCTTCTGACATGAATTCTCCCATTCAGTAACTTCAGAGGGTAAGTAATTTATTGGAATATTCTAAACTAAATTGGAGGGAAGTGAAAAATGGTGGGCCTGACCGGATTCGAACTGGTGACCTCTACCATGTCAAGGTAGCGCTCTAACCAACTGAGCTACAGGCCCACATTTTTAAAGAGTTGAAAATATAAGGTCGGGAAGGGCCCTTGTCAATCCAAACGTCGTAATCTTGGCAATGCGTTAATTGCCTGAATCTTTTAAAAGAACTATAGTCATTTCCTCATGAAAAACCGACTCGATAGAAGTCTCACTTCACTCCTACTTTTGCAGTTCAAAGAATACTGGTACTACTACACAGTAGCGTTTGGTTGTCTTTTTTTGACTCATTATATTGGAAGCCAACTGCCGTTTCTTGCCAAAGAGTTGGCCGAGAAAGTTGGAAACGGTCTGGAAAATCAGCCGGTGGGAATCTTTTTTCTTTTGGCCTTGGGAATCATTGTCTTTAGAACCAGCTCCAGACTCAGCTTTTTTTATCCAGCTAGGGTAATGCAAAAAAACCTGCGAGTTGAACTTGTGGAGAAACTCGAAACGGTATCACCTCTACGCTATAAAGAATTTTCATCTGGGCAACTTTATCAAATTATTCAAAACGATATGGATCAGCTTCGGGCCTTGATAGGGTTCGCGCTTTTACAGCTAGGGAATATTGTGGTTGCCCTTGCAGTTTTAATTCCAAAAATTTCAAGTTTTAATCCGGCCTTGGTGAAGGCCCTTTCTCCTATGCTGATTTCTTTTATCTTCTTTACGTTAATCGTGAGTAAGAATAGAAAGTACTACAAACAGACTCAGGACTATCAAGGTGAAGTCCAGAATTTCATCATGGAAAGTTATCTTGGGAAAAAAACCATCAAGAACTTCCATGCCGAGCAATCTTTTATTGATCTTTTCGACCGAGGCTCATTTAAAGAATTGATTGCCTTCTATAAGGCAGGATTGGGGATTGCTTTTTCAATTCCCATGATTCCTCTCGGAGTAGGGATGTCATTGATCTGGGGTGCATGGATCATCAGATCCTTAGATTTGGGAGCCCCTGGTCTGGTTCTGTTTTCTGGGTTTATCTTTCTTTTTCTTGAACCATTGATGTTTGTCAGCTGGATCGGTGTCGTTTTTGCTCGATCTGGAGCTTCTTGGACAAGAATCAGAGGACTAGTTTCTAAACTTGAAATGCCTGCAGAAGATGAAATGAAACTTCTTGAAATGAATCCGCATAAGATCAAAGAACAGATGACTTTTAAGGTTAACTTCTGGAATCAGTGGATGAATCTGGAAATCAAACGTGGCGAGTGGACAGTTCTGATTGGTAAGACAGGATGTGGTAAATCAGAAGTCTTGAAACAATTGGCAGAAGTCATCAAGAATCAAGGAGAGAAGATTTCTTATGTCGCTCAAAGTCCTTACCTCTATAATGATACTATCTCTGCTAACATCTTTCTGGGCAAAGAAATTACAGAAGAGCTCGAAGAGCGCGCCTTCAATCTACTGAAGATCATGGGATTGGATTATTTGGCCGATAATCGAGAAGAACTCATGAAGCTTGAAGTAGGAGAGAATGGAAAGCGTCTTTCCGGAGGTCAGGCCAAGAGACTTTGTTTGATTAGAAGTTTAATGGCCGAATCTTCAATTCTTCTTTGGGATGACCCTTTTTCCTCAGTTGATTTGATTCTTGAAAAACAAATTGTCGAGGACCTTAGAAAGTCCGGGCTTATACAACACAAAACAATCATTTTGACGTCTCATCGATTGACTACAGTCAGACTGAGCCATCACGTTGTCTTTCTAGAAAAAGAAAATGGAATTATTGAAGAAGGTCAGATTGCAAATCTTCTTTCAAATAAGAGTAAAACTTATGAGTACTTCTCAGATCAAATGGTTTGATATTTTCAAGTTCAAGGGGATAGGTCCTTTGATGCTTGTCGTTCTGACATGTTTGGGGATCTCCGCCTTCCTCGGGAGTCAGATTCCCGGATTGATCGCAGAGTTGAGTCGTACCTATGACGACCTCAGTTTGTTCAAGCAATCACTTATCAACTTAAGTGTCGTTTTTATTGGTGTCTATCTCAACCGAGCCATATATCAAGTTGGGGTGAATAAGTTCATTCAGCTTCTGGTAAGAAGAGTGAGAAATTTCTGTTATGAGAAATGGCTTCTTCATTACGATGTTCAAAGCAGTAAGGATAAAAAAACTGAAGCCTTTCCTCAGGGAGAAGTACTTGCCAGGATCATGAATGATACTGAGGCCTTTAGAGAACTCATTACTTCAGGAACATTTGGGATTTTTATCGATCTCTTTTTTGTGATTTCATGTTTAGTCAGCTTCTTGAAAATCAATCTGATTTCTGGAGGATTCTTGATGGCGATCGAAGTCATCGCATCTGTTTCCTTGATTTGGCTGAGTAAATACATGCGTGCCATATACCTCTCAGTACGAAATGCCCATGGGAATATGTCTCGAGCGGTGGCCAATGTGGTGGGAGGGATTTCAGAAACTCACTATACAGAACATCAGATGTACGCCTCAAAAAGTTGTGAAAAAAGATTTACTGACTTTCTCAACAAGCAGTTGGTTTCGAACATTTGGGACGCTGGCTACTACTCTTTGGCAGAGAGTTTGTACCCAATGCTTTTGGCCTGTGTAGTTTTGATTTTTCCCTACTCAAAGATTACAGAAGTGGCAGTCATTTTTGCGATTGTTGATTTGATTCAACGTTCAATTGGTCCCATTAAAGATATCTCCGGTAAAATTGCCAACGTTCAAAGAGCGATTACTGGCTTTCAAAGAATTGGTGGATTTATCAACCATCTCGAAGATGGTTTTTCTTCGGATAAAAGAAGTGCTCTTGGTGAGGCGGTTCTCTTTGATGAACTTGAAGTCAATATCGATCATTTTCAGTACTTTTCTACCAAGGGACAGAGTGCTTTCACTCTGAAGGACATACACTTTGTTGGGAACAGAGGGGAGTTGATTGGACTGGTTGGATTATCGGGCTCTGGGAAATCCACGCTCCTTAACATTCTTGCTGCCAACATTATTCCAGATAAAGCTGACATCAAACTCAAGAGTCAAAACAGCAATACCCATCATTCGTATCCGGGAGAAGGACCGATGGATGTGGTTCGTTATCGTGAGCAGATTGGAATCGTGTCTCAAGAGTCTCACGTTTTTACTGAAACTCTGGCCTTTAATATTACCTTGTCAGATCAAATACCAGAGAACTTCAACAAATTTTGGGCATGGATTGAGGAGCAAATTCCTTATTTTAGAGAATGGGGAATAAAGGCCGATACAGTTATCAAACCGGAAGAGCTTTCTTCTGGGCAAAAGCAACTTTTAGCGGCAGTTAGGTCATGCTACCTTAAAAAGACCATTGTCCTTTTTGATGAAATCTCATCTGGTCTTGATGGCTCTTTAGAGGCTGCCCTTAGAAAAGTGGTCCTTTTGGTTCAACAGAATTCTTTGACCATTATTGTGGCGCACAGAGTTGAAACCATTATAGATGCCGATAAGATTCTGGTCCTCGATGAAGGATCGCTGGTCTCCATGGGGCAGCATGCAGAACTTCTCCAAACTAGTCAGACATACGCCCAGTTTCTTCAGGAGCTGTCGCCTTCTTAGACCTTCTAGGTTACAATTCCATAGATTTATTTGATCAATGAAGGAGTATACGATGAACAAGAAAGGACTCTTGGCCACGTTGGTTTTGGCCATTATCGGAGGAAGTTTTCTTCTCTCCTGTTCAAAAGATGTAGAAAGTAAACCAAACTACATTTTCAAACCTGCCCCTAATGACAATACTGCTGCCAAAGTTGGAAACATCGAAGTTTCTTATGCTGAACTTTACAGAGGTGTAGAGTCTGACATCTATGATGCTGAACTCAAGGTTTGGGAAATCAAAATGAACCGACTTCAATCAGTGGTTCTAGAGAAACTGATGGAAATGGATCCTAACAAGAAGGGAATGACAAACGATCAGTATCTTGAAAAGTACATCACCAAAGGAGCTCAGCCGACTGATAAAGATGTTGAGGCCTTTATTCAAGAAAGAAAAATCCCAGCAGAACATATCAATGATCAGATGAGAGAGAGAATCAAGAAGTTCCTTGAAATCGAACTTAAGAAAAAATATATCGAACAGTGGATTGGTCAGAAAACGGCCAAGAGCCCGGTTGAAGTTTACATGAAGCAACCACATCGTCCTGTGTTTGAAGTTCAAGTGGGAGACGCTCCATTTATCGGTGCCGCTGATGCTAAAGTGACGATTGTCGAATTCTCAGATTTTCAGTGTCCATTCTGTAAGAAAGGGGCAACTGTCATGGACGAGTTGAAAAAGAAGTATGGAAATAAAATCAAAATTGTTTTCAAACAGTTTCCACTTCCTTTCCATAATCATGCTCATCAAGCTGCTCAAGCTGCCCTATGTGCACATGAGCAAGACAAAGCAAAGTTTTGGAAGTTTCACGATGCGATGTTTGATGATCAAACCAAACTCGATGCAGATGGACTCAAGAAAACGGCAGCAACTCTTGGCTTGAATGCAACTGACTTTGATAAATGTCTTGGTTCAGGAAAGATGGCCGCCAAGGTCAACGCTGACATGGAAGAAGGTAAAAATGTCGGAGTAAAATCGACTCCTACTTTCTTCGTGAACGGTCAGATGGTCAACGGAGCACATCCTGTTGAAACTTTTTCTGAAATTATTGACGCAGAACTCGCCAAGTAACCAAAATCACGCTCTTTCGTAGGGGCGTGGCAATAATTGCCACGTCCCAAATCAATTGACCCATATTGTATAATGAAGTGGAGTGGCTAGGAAGGCCTTAAATGTCTACAAGGACAAATCGTTAAATGGATGTAACGGACTACAGCGCAAAACTTCAGGAAACTCGTAATAAGTATGCGAAGCAAGCTGAAGACATGCGTGAGACTTACAAGCAGAATCAAGAGCATGTTGAGGAGATGGCAGATAACAAGGCCAAGACTCAACAAGCTAATTACATGAAAGAACGTCAGGAGATCAAGGATCAATTTGAGAAAGCTTCTGAACGTTATTCTGCTGAAGCCAAGGCCCAAATCGAAGAGAGAACTGAAGATTACAGAAAGAGGAATGAATCTCAGCTTCAAGAATTCAATAGAGAAACAAATAAGACCAAGCTTGATTACGATAAGCAACTTTCTAATATCAGTGATGCTTTCAATAAAACAGTTGAATCAAAATCTCGAGCTTTTCAACAAAAACTTGAGAATGCTCAAAGCCAGTTTGATGAAAGATCAACTAGAGCTGAGTCAGCTTCTCAAGATAAAGTCAGGCAGATTGACCTGCAGACCCAGAACTCACTGGCTGAACTTCAAAATGAAAACAACAAAGAAAAACATAAGATCATTCAAGATAACGTGACTGAAGTTCAAACTGTCCACAGAGATAACAGAGAGAAAAACAGTCGTATTGAAGATCAAAGACAAGAGCAGTTTAGATCACTGAAAGACGCTCATGAAGGAACTCTGTCCCAACTTAAAAAGCATCAAAGCGACAACGTGATGCGAATAAAGGAAGGGAAGGAAAGAGAAGTACGCGATCTCAAACAAAACTTCCAGGATTTGACTGACAAGATGTCTGAAAAGAATCGTCAGAATAATGAACTAGAAAGAAGAGAGACGAAAGATAGAATTCTAAGAATGCAATCTGAGCACGGACGTCAATTGCAAACTCTTCGTAACACTACAAAAGAAAAAATCACTGGTGGATCCCAGCTTGATGTTCAAAAGCAAAAAGAGCAGAGAATTGTCGACGGTTACGAAAACCGATTGAGACACCTTCGAAATAAAATGGACGAAGTCCAATTTGCGACTCAGGAAGATAAAGAGCGTATAAACACTATGAATCAGGCTCAATTGACTGAAAATGATAGAGCTCACAATAAAGAAATCGAAAAGAAAAACAAAGATATGCGTGATTATAAGGAAAAAGTCGTGATGAAATCTCAGGAAGAGATGCAAAACACGATTAATACTTATAAGAAAGAATTGAAGAGTACAAAAGACTCCTCAATTCAGCAGAATATTTCTCAGCAAGAAAAATCCAAGAGAATGCTTTCAACTCAAAGACAAGAGTTTGCTCGAAACGTGATTGAGATGAGTGATCAAAACAGATTGCTGGTCAACGATCTTCAAGAGCAACACGCTGCTGAGAAAACAGAATTCATCCAAGCTCAAAGAAAAGAAAACTACGAGCAACGTGAAGATTTGAAAAAAGAGCTGGCAAGTACTTATTCCAAGCGTGAAGAAAGTCTTGAAAAGAAACTTGATTACGCAATAAAAGAGAACCAGCAGCAAAGAGCTTCTTATGAACAGAAGATCTCGAACTTGAAGAATAAGTCTTCAGAAGAAATTCAAAATATCAGAACATTGGCCGATGATAGAAGAAAAGCGGACATGAAGAACTTCAGACAGGAATTTGAAGGTCTACAAGTTCAAATGCAACAAGAGCTTCTTCGAATCAAAGGTGAATTCCAAAAGCAACTAGGCGACACTAAGACTGAGTCTGATCTCCAGTTGGCCAAACTCACTCAAAGATATGAGGGAATGCTGGCCAGAGAGAGAAGTGAGGCCCAGAGGACGCTACAGTCCAAGATGTCCAGTTCAAGAGCTGAGTACGATCGTCTTTATAAGAAATCTGAGCTAGAGAAGGCCACGATGAAGCATCAATTTGAAATTCAGATGCAGAACGTTAAGCAATCGATAGCAGATAGAGAAATCGAACGAGCTAAAGACGCCAATAAAGACGCATAACGTCTAAACTTCTCAAACAATCAAAAATCAAGTGCAGCAAAATGTTGTTGGCCCATTGTAATTTTGCTAAATTGAGAATTCGGGAAGTTCAAAAGGTATTATATGCGTCGGGCCAAAATTCTTGGGACCTTGGGTCCCTCTTCAAACACTATCGAGAAAATTGCAGAACTAATTGATGCTGGTCTTAATGTGGCCAGAGTTAACATGAGTCACGGAACTCATGAAGGTCATAAAGAATTGATCTCCAATATCAGAGAGGCCTCGAAGAGAACCAATAAAGAAATTGGAATCATGATCGACCTGCAAGGTCCTAAGATCAGACTTGATAAAGTCGATAAACCACTTGAACCCAATGAAGGTGAAGAGTGGGTGATTGGTCAGACGAAAGATAAAGACAAATATCCAGAGTATAAAGATTGCTATATCCCAACCATCTACGACAAGTTGGTCGATGATTGTCACGACGGTGCCAGAATTCTTTTTGATGACGGCCTTCTGCAAGCCACAGCTGTTGAAAGGGATCGCGATGTTTATAAAATCAAATTCACAGTAGGTGGAATTTTAAAATCAAATAAAGGGATTAACCTACCAGATTGTGAAGTTTCAGCTCCTGCTTTTACTGAAAAAGATAAAGAAGATCTTCTTTTTGCCTTGGGACAAGATATAGATTTTGTCGCTCTCTCTTTTGTTCGAAAGGCCGAAGACATTCTTCAAGTGAAGACTCTTCTTCACAAACTTAAAATGAACGTTCCCATCGTATCTAAGATTGAAAAGCCCCAAGCAGTAGATAACTTGGAAGAGATCCTGAAGGTAACTGACATCGTGATGGTGGCCAGGGGAGATATGGGTGTTGAAGTTGGGAACCATCTTGTTCCAGCTATTCAAAAACATATCATCAGACTTTGTAATACCAGACACGTGCCTGTGATCACTGCTACTCAGATGCTTGAGACAATGACGGAGAACCCCACTCCAACCAGAGCGGAAGCTTCCGACGTTGCCAACGCAATTTGGGATGGAACTGATATCGTCATGCTCTCTGGAGAGACGGCTGCCGGAAAACATCCGGTCAAAGTTGTCAAAATGATGAGTAATATTATTGAAGAAGCAGAGAAGTCTCCAAAAGATAGACCACTTCTTCGTCATATGGACCTCTCCAACGTCAATGCCTCAGTGATGGTTGCTGCATCCATGATCGCCGAAAAGATTAAGGCCAAAAGAATTCTTTGTGTGACTGAATCAGGAAACTCTTGTCGAAAGATTTCCATGTTCCGTCCACTTACTCCTGTTCTTGGGATCACCAATTCCATTCAGACGGCGAGAAAAATGTGTATGTACTGGGGAGTTTATCCTTTTTACATCCACGAATTCGACGAAGATAATTTTGATTTTCAAATTGATGTTTTGAATAAAGTCAAAAATGATGGCAGTTTTCATAATGGAGACAAAGTTGTTATCACCCGTGGTGATGGCAAGTTCTTTTCTCGTGGTTCTTCAAACTCAGTAAAAGTTGAAATCCTCAACGATCTTCCAGGTGTACCTGGAAGTGGAGAAGGAATGGAGAAGGCCAGTGATGACAAGAAAGATATTCACCTCGACACATCTGTTTGCGCTTCTTGCAACAACTGCATCAGCGTTTGCCCTCATGGGATTTGGACACTGACTAATGATGAGTCAAAACGGACCACCATTGCTAAAGACAAAATAGGTGCTTGTACTATCGACATGGAATGTGTTGAAAAATGTCCAACTGGGGCCATTGAGATCATTTCTAAATTTCTATGAAACCTGCGGAGCTTTTTGACAAAGATTTGCTCGAAAAGCTCTCCGTTAGGGAAGTCGGCTATAGCGAACTCAGTGAACCATTGAGTTATGATAAGTTTCTTGAATGGGTAGATAAAGGTAACCACGATCCTTTGGGTTATCTAGCCGATCATCGAAAAGAGTTACGTTCAGATTTAAAAAATTATTATCCTGATTTTCAATCGGCTCTGGTCTTTGCATTTGATTACTCTGATATCAAAAAATCACTAGATAATTTTTATGAAACGGATGCCAGTAATGGGCTGAAAATTTCCAGTTATGTATTTGGATTTGAAGGTCAGGACTACCACATTGAACTTCGTGAGAGAATGAATCTCATTCTCGAAACTCTGAAAGGCAAATATCCGGAAATTTCATCATCTTATACTCTCGATATGCATCCAGTCCTCGAGCGAGATCTTGCTTTTAAATCCGGTCTTGGTTGGTTTGGAAAGAACTCCATGTTGATCAATCGAAAGTTTGGAAGCTTCTTCATGATCGGTTCACTCTTGCTTGATAAAAGACTGGATCTCGACGCTCTTCAGGTCGAGACTGATCATTGTGGAAATTGCACCGCCTGTGTTGATGCCTGTCCGACAGATGCTATTGATGTGGAAAACAGGACTATTATTTCCAAGCAATGTATTTCAACCTGGACGATTGAGCTTTTTGACGAGGCTCCGGCCATAAGAGGACATGCTGAATCGGGAAGTGGTGAAATTTTTGGCTGTGATATTTGCCAGGATGTTTGTCCTTGGAACATCAAACAACTAGAGAAAAGTCCCGGACAACCTTTAAAAGGTGAAAGTACACATCTTCTTAAATCATTTTTTTTGGAGAGACCAATCGATCAAGTAGAGCAGGAGCTTGAAGGTCTATCTAACAAAGGATTCATTCGAAAGTTTAAAGGCACAGCTCTTGAGAGAACTGGTCGCAAGGGACTTCTTAAAAACATCAAATTATTCAGTTTATAACTGCTCGTAATTATATTTAATCGAACTCCTTTTTCACAGAAAGTGTAAAAAACGCTCTTTTTTTTCTGTCTTTTTTACCTCTTATCCTAGTTGAGTTTCAATTCTTTGATAGTTTGGCATCGACCTAAAACGAAGGAGACGCGCTTGAATTTCAAAACACTTTTTATTCTTTTTAGCTTACTCTTTTCAGCCTTTGCTTTCTCTCAGGAAAGTGATGATCTGGCAGAGACACTTCATTCGCGGATGGAGATGCGAACGCCTAACTTATTTGAAGGGGCAGCTTTCGAATTGGTAGATGTCATTCCTGATCAAGTACAAGAAGTCCGACAAAAAGCACTCCAAGAACTTCTGGATTTTGCTACGGACTATGAACTTTTTGATTTGGGGTTCTCTTATAAATTGGATGAACGGACTTATTCTGTAACCAATCAACAAGGTGTGGTTGTGGCCTATACTGTCTCGGTTTGGATTTCAAAAAATGGAGAGCCGATGACCAGAAGATTTTCAATTTTACATCGTCGAGTAGATGGGATCTATTACGTTGGAAGAATTGTGAATTACGATTTGTTCTAAAAAAAACCGCTGCCAAAGAAAGTCTCTCCAGCAGCGGTCGCTTGATCATCTAAGGTCGAATCTGTCGAGTCTCATGACTTTGGTCCAAGCTTTTACGAAGTCATTGACGAATTTAGCTTTCCCGTCATTGGCCGCATAAACTTCACCAACTGCACGAAGCTCAGAGTGTGATCCAAAAGCAAGGTCAACTGGAGTTGCTGTCCATTTAACTTTTCCAGTTCTTCTATCAACACCATTGTAAATACCTTCAGTCGCTGACTTTTCCCACTTCGTGGACATGTCATAAAGGTTTACAAAGAAGTCATTGCTTAGAGTTCCTGGCTTGCTGGTGAAAATTCCGTGAGTTGAATTTCCAGAGTTCGCTCCAAGAGCTCTCATCCCACCGACTAGAACTGTCATTTCAGGAACTGAAAGTTCCATCATTGCGGCTTTATCCACCATCATTTTAGCAGGAGACATATGAGCTTCAGTAGAAAAGTAGTTTCTAAATATCTGGCTACCAATACTCATTAGGGTTGGATTGTCCCATTCCAATACTGCTTCTCGTTTGTTTATCCCCAGACGAACAGCTTGCAACAGATAGGATCAATGCCAACGCGAAAATTTTTGTTTTCAACATGATTCTCCCTTTTGTTGGATTACAAATTTATTGAATTAAGCGTATTGGGGAACCCTGGTGAAGTCGAATAGTGGAATCCTATTCTGATATAGTTTTAACCTATTGTTCGACACTGCTATCTATAGCTAAAGAAGAGATTTTTTATGTAATTTCGGCTTGTTGGAGCGGCTTTGGCAACAGCTTCGCTGACTAACTGTTGCCACGGCCTGAAAGTGGTATGAAACTAACTCAATAAAATTGTATTTATTTGCCTGTAAAGTTGGCTGCAACAAATTTTCCAGAGAGGGTAAGAAAGATATACAACTTTTTTCCTTTTTTACCCTTTTCATTATCAAAAGTGACAACCCATTCTTGTTGCTTCCCAAAAGTTTTCTGCTCAGTAGTTCCTATAAGTGATTTACTCCAAGACTCATCAATCTTTCCATTTTTGATTAATCTGTGAACATGTTGCTTTCCGATCAGACCTGCCTCTTCTTTTGAAACGGGCTTCATTTTCTTTTCACTATGAGAGTGACTATGTCCATGGTCATGACTGTGTCCGTGACTGTGATTCGAGCCAGGCCCAGCATACAATAAAAAAGAGAAAGAGAGAGCAAGTGTAGTTAAAATCGTTTTCATATTATTCTCCTAGAGATTGTCATGTTGATAGTTATTAGTTTTCGGAGGATCCATTTTCATATGATGGTGACTGTGGTTATCTTCACTGAATCCGTAATCGTCTGGGGCACTTGTATGTAAATATCCATGAAGTTGCATCAACATCAAAAGAAAACCTGCGAGAACAAGTCCATCATTGGCCACTTTGGTAAATCTTTTGAACACTTGAGTATGTCTAACTCCTGAAAGGATCAAGAGCATAATTGTAAGCGCACCAATTTGTCCCAATTCCACTCCGACGTTGAAAGAAATGATTCTCATAAGCATTTCACTTCCTTTTTCTCCGAGTGGAAGCTGTTGAAGTCTAGTGGAAAGTCCGAACCCATGAATGAGCCCAAAGATAAAGACCATCAAGAGAAGGTTAGGAGCTTTCTTCATTCCTAAATAACTTTGAAACCCTCCGTTGTTGTCAAAACCCTTGTAACATACACTTATCGCAATCACGGCATCGACGAGCCAGTAGTTAGCCGTTATGCCCATGAATGTAGCAAATATCAATGTGATACTGTGGCCAAGAGTGAATATACTGATGAACTTAACGATATCTTTGAATGTCGTTAGAAAAAAGATTACACCGAATAGGAACAGAAGGTGATCATATCCAGTAATCATGTGTTCAGCACCAAGCCATACGTACTTTAGGTAGCTACCTTCAAGCATGGCTTTTTTAGCATCTTCACTAATTCCATGTGCAAATAGCACAGGTGAAAATGAGAATCCCAAAATGAGGGAAAATATCTTAAACATTTTAATACTCCTTAATTAATTTTTAGTTTGAAACATTTAAATCAAGGAGATTGGCGGCCGAAATAAGTTTGAAGGATAAGCACTTGAGTTATGAGTGATGAAGACAAATTCAGGTAAAGGCTTCAAGTAAGTCATTACAATTCGATAAAGTTCACTCATTGAAGGAAGGTTGTGGTCATGATTCACACTTGTATGGGAATGATTGTGGTGGTGTTCTTCACCTTCTTCATTATGTTTATGAGAGTGAACGTGAACCGGGTCATCGATATTATCGTGATGAGTGGTTGAATAAGAAAACTTTTCAAGATGCTCTTGAATAATTTTGTTCTCAAGGTTTTGAACCAAGCAATGATTCACAGAAGCTGAAACAGCAAAAAGAAAGAATAATATGGCCAAAACAAACCTAGAGTACATGCAATAAGCGTAATCGAAAAAAGATGAGAAAAGTATTTAAAAGATGGTGCCCGGTCGCGGATTTGAACCACGGACACAGGGATTTTCAGTCCCTTGCTCTACCAACTGAGCTAACCGGGCATCATTGGAAATTTGATGAAGTCAAAATTTAATTGATGCACAAACAACCGTCAATTCAAATCTGTAAAATGACTGAGACTTTTTGTCTGAGCATTGCAGCAAGAAGCCTTAAGACTAGATGGGTCATAAGCAATGACTGTTTAAATTGAAGCTTATTCCGTTATTTTCGGCCCACTTTGAGAGGTAATGATTCATCGCTTTGACGTTCATCGCCTCAGTAGGAACTTCCACAAATCGACAAAGACCTTGTCCAATCTGTTTAATCTGAACAAGATCAACTTTAACTTGGGCCACTTTTTCTAGAACTTCGAGAATAGTAAAGCTGTCTTTTTCTTTTCCAAGTAGTTCAATAGAGTCAATCAAGTTGCCGCGATTTTCATCATTGATTTCTGTGAGAAGATCTTCAATTGCGTCACCCGCACCATAACCTTCGAGGTCACGAGTTTTTTCCAAGATGGCTTCAAACGCTTGAGCACCTTTAAGTTTCATTAAATTTTGTAGAGCAGCTTTTCTAAGTGATCTGTTGTCTGAAGTGAGAAACTCAGTCAGGGCCTCTTCTGTCAGCCAGTCTTTTGCCTGAGTTTTTTCAAAATTGGCCGCTGTTGCTTCTAGTACTCTTTTGATCGTTGTTGTGGCCACAGTAAGAGAAGGGTCATAAAAGCCATCGTAGTCAGCTTCTTGTCCACATCCTGTCTGATAACAGCTTGAGAGTGTTTCGAATGTTTTTTGAAGGAGCTCTCTTGATTCAGAAGCATTAAGATTATTGGTTATCTCATTTGCTGGTGTTGCAGCCAGAAGCTGTTGATAGCCTTTGCTCGCAGTAACTTCTTTGGGAAGTACTTTAGAAAGTTGATTCTCTTTGATAGAGGAGGTGTTGATAGGACTTACAATCTCAATTTCCGAATCAGAGCTGGCGAGAAAGAAAACTCCTCCCGCCAGTACCAATGAAATTGTGATGATTGCAAGTTTCTTCAACGTTTAACTCCACTTACTTGGCCAGAAGAGTATCTAGGGCCAAAGACTTGTCAGATTTGTTTTCGAAGTTTTCGACAACTTCCTCAACAGCTTTTCTCACTTCTGGAGAAAGCTCTAATTCAGCGTCTTTGTTAAATCCAAAGTACCCACCATTATTAAGAGCAAAAGTCTTATCGAGGTTTCCTTTGAATCCCTTGTCTTTAGGAGCATGTGGATCTTCAGGATTGTTGAATCGACAAAGCTGGGCAGGTCCACCGTTATAAGCTGACCAAGTCCCTCTCATCAGGTTCTGGAAGTTAGGACTTCCATCTTCGTTTGAGAAACATGAGAAGCTTGAATACTTACGAACAGCTCTCTTATATCCTCTCATAAGGTAAGTCAGACCGTATCTGATAGTCTTTTGAACAGACTTATAGTCGCCTTTATCCAGGAATTCGTCGAAGTGCCATAGAGAACTTAATTGAAAGACACCAACATCACTACCATCAGCTCCACCTACGATCAATTGTCTGTATTTTCTTTCGCCTTCGAGCTTGTCACATTTTACAAGGAAGTCTTGCTTTAAAATTCCATTGAAAGCTCTTTTAAACTGAAGCTTGGCCTTCGTTGAAAGGATGCCTTCACCAGTAGACCTTGAGTCGGTACAGTATTGGCTTTTCCCTTTCACTTCTCTGAAGTGAACAAACAGACCCTCGTGATTAGGTACAGTCAGGGCCAAGGCAAGAAAGCCGTAATAAGCTTCGATATTTCCTTCGTTTTTGAAACCGACAGCTAGCCTGTGAGCTTCTTTCAATAGAAGTGAGGCGATCTGATCACCATATTTTTCTTTGTTACGATCTTTATGTCTGTAAATAGGACCATCAATTGTGGCGTTTTTGTTGATATTGGCCGTCACGTTATCGAGAATTTTTTCAATAAGTGATGCAGCTCTGGTTTCAAAGGATAGCGTTGCCAAAAGTGCGACAACCAACACACGTTGAACTTTCATTTTTCCCCCATAGATCTATCTGATTCCTAGGCGTTTTTTAACCTGAGAGGGCCTAATGCGCATCGCGGTATGAAGAAGTTATAGGGTAATTTGGGACATTTTTTCACAAATGGGACGATTAACGCAGTGCTCATGTGAAAGTCTGCCATGGTCTTCAAACTCCGGCTACAATAGATCTATGAAAACTTTACTAGCTTTTAGTCTATTCTTAAGTCTAGGTTCTCATGCAGGGGAGCCTGTCGGTTATTACTCTAACGGTTCATTGAAGGACTCCCATTCCATCGATGATTACAAGTACCATGGGGTGGTGAAACTCTATCGCTCAAGAGGCCAAAACTTTGGCACGAGTGAGATCATGCAGGCCTTAAGTGGTCTTGCCGAGTTCATGAAAAAGCGTTTTCCTACCATTGAAAAAACCCAAATCGGTGACATTGCAGCTGCGGATGGGGGACGAATTCCTCGCCACGCCAGCCATCAAAATGGCCTGGATGCGGATGTGGTTTATTATCGTGTAAACGAACTCTCGCAATCTCCAGAGTATCCAGAGTGGGCTGAAGACTTTGTCTTAAAAGGTAAGTTGACGACCAATTTTCATCTTGAAAGAAATTGGGAAGCTATGAAATACCTGATTCACAATCACAATGTTGGTCGAATATTCGTCGACAGTGCCATCAAGAAAGGTCTATGTGATTTTGCCAAAATGAAAGGCGAACAGGATAGTGAATCAGAAGTTTTAAGAAGGCTTCGAAGAGAAGATAAAGTTCATATGCATCACTTTCATCTTCGACTTAAATGCCCTGCTGGCAGTCCAGATTGTATAGAACAAGTGGAGCCGCCAGAAGGACATGGATGTAATTTTTAATACCACTTTTTACAGTTAGTACGTCCGAATTTTTTCTCACCCCATCTGTGCTCTAGAGAGTCGTTCGGGTGTGAAGAAAGTCTACCTTTTTCAAGTCTTTCCCACAGAGTCGCAAGGTTCATTGAAGCACCTTCTCTGTATTTCAAAGTACAAGTATTCGCTAGGTCTTCAGATACGTAAGGACCGTCATTATCGCCTTTGAAAATTGCTCTAAGAACTTCAATAAGTCTTTTCTTAACAAGAGTATCAAGTCCTCTGCTCACAACTTCGTCAAAGTCAGCTTCAAGTCTCTTGAAAGAGTTTTCCAAAGCTCTGTCTCTAGAAGGAGTTGAGTAGGCATCATAGTCTTCGTAGTCCATACATTTTCCACCAGTTCTTAGGTGGTGATTCCAACCTTGATTCACGTACTCGATTCTATCCATTGCTTCCTGACAAAGATCTTGAAGCTTTCTATAGAGAAGCTGTTGTGGGTTTTCGTCTTCTTCCTTAAGTTGGTTTTTTACAAATCTAAAGAACCTTTCTCCAAGCTTGTCTGCCATTTTGAACTGTTCTTCAGAGTACTCAAGCTCTCTTGGAAGTTCATCGTTTGATCTACCGTCGAACTCTGGCCAGATGAATCTTTTATATCCCCAAGCTCCGTGTGGAAGGTTGGAGAAGTTGTGATTCATTCTTCTGATCATTGGAAGTTTGTCTTTAACGATCGCTTGAGTTGAGTAGATCACATCGTAGTCACCGTATTTGGTCACGTCTTTGATGTTGTAAGTGTGTCTGATGGCATTCTTGTGGTACCACTTCTTATACTTGTAAAGAAACAATGTTCCTGAGTCTACAGATTCGATTTTTACTGGATAAGTATCGTAATGGGCCAAATGCTCAGTTCCAACAGAGTCTCCAAGGTAGTTGATCATCGCAACAAGTCTGGCCTCTGGAGTACTGCCAGCACTGTCGAATTTATTGCTTCTGTTATCTAGGTGTCTATAGATTCCGTTACGTGAACCTGATGGGTTGATCACTTTGAATGGAAGTTTATTTTCAAGAGAAAAGATTGCTCTGATGGCATAAGCAGCATCAGCACAGTCTGGAAGCATTCCATGATATTTACTTTCTGGACTGATAAACAGATTCTTATGAACGGCATCTGATTTAATCCATTCTTGATACTTAGCTTCCCATTCCATGGACCATGAATTGGTATCTTCCCAAACAGCAGCTTGTGAGATTGATGTTGTAATGAGCGTGAGCGAAAGCAAGATTAGCTTGAACAAGTTAGACCCCCCTAAATGTTGAAAACACCCCTGATTTATATGTCTTAACGAGCTATGTCAATAATTTACTTTTAAAGCCATGGCAAGTTGGTATAGTGAAGTTACATGAATAATAAAAAGAAAATTGTCACATTTTGTATAATTTTGGGTGCGGCCATTCTTTCTTATTTCTATGGGTTAAGAGACAGGGAACCAGCTGATTCTTCAGCACCTCCTGTGGTAAGGAAAACGCTTAAGAAGACTGAAGAAAGTAAGGTTGTACACTCCGAAGAGGCCAAGCCTTCGAAACCTCATCCCGTTTCAGATTTTTGTAGAAGTGAGAAACCATTTAGTGGCAGTGATATTGTTCATAAAGAGGCCTTTGCTGAAAATACTCACTTTAAGAAAAATGGTGAAGTGTACCGGATCAGAGTATTCGTTGAGGACGGGCAGAACACCAGTTTTAAGAAGCTGGTTTTTTTCAAGGAAGATGAAGATGGTTTTCCTCGAATTATTTCTACTAAAGGTCTGATTAATCCAACCAAAGAGCAGATTGGCGAGCTCCTCAAGGGGGGAGAGGTCATTCACCGTGAAGCCGATATTTCAATTGAATTGAAGGATGGACGGGCCTTCAACTACTCGGAAGTCAACGGTGAAATCGTCAAAGTTCTCGACGGAAACAGTGGTTATTCCTGTCGCTGATCAGTACCATTTTCTACAACGAGTTCTACCTTCTGCAGTCTCTCCCCATCTCTGGGCGATACCATCATTTGGATGTGAAGTCATAAGACCTTTTGAGAGACGATCATAAATATGGTGTAGATTGACTCTCACACCACGTCTGTAATTGATGATACACATGGCATTGAGATCGTCTCTAACTGAGCTCTGAAAGAAATTATAACCTTTGAAAATACCCTTGATGGCGTCCATGATTCTTGGATTCACATAGTCTGATAGATTTCGGTAGATCACTTCATTGTAATCGGCCTTCAAAGTTTCGATCGACTTCCAAAGGTTTTCATCTCTAGCCGGAGTTGAATACGCATCGAATTCCTCATAACTCATACAACGGTTACCAATTTCTCTTCTATAATCGAGTCCCTGGTTGACGTAAGTTGCCCTAAGTTGGGCCTCTTGGCATACCAGTTTGATCTTTCTAAGAAGCATGTCTTGTGGGTGTTCTTCTGATGTTTTCAGCTTGTCTTTAACGACTCTAAAAAACCTTTGGCCGTGCTTTTTAACTAGATCATATTGCTCGTAGCTGAATCCCATTTCCTCTGGAGGTTGATCGTTTTCCAGACCTTCTTGGCTTGGCCACTTCCAACGTCTGAATCCCCACGAGCCATGAGGAAGATTTGTAAAGATAAAGCCAGATTTTCTCATCATTGGAAGTTTGTCTCTAGCAATCGCTTGAGTCGAGTAAATGACATCAAAATTTCCATACTCAGAAATATCTTTGATGGAATAGGCGTGACGAATGAAGTTACCGTTTCCACCCTTGATTTTATAAGTGAAAAGCATTCCTGGGGCGATCTTGTCGATTTTCACAGGAACTGTATCAATATGACTTAAGTGTTCTGTACCAATACTTTTGCCGAGGTAGTTGATCATAGCAACCAATCGCTTTTCAGGAGTATCTCCGGCCTCGTCAAATTTATCTGTCTTATTACTTAGCTTTTCAAACAGCTCTGAAGAATTGTCTTTAGGAGCATGGACTTTAAAAGGTAGAGCGTTTTCCAGCGAAAAAATGGCCCGTAAGGCATAGGCGGCATCTGCACAATCGGCGTTAATTCCATAATATTTACTTTTCTTACTGGTGAACATTCTAGTGTGAACTTTGTCGGTTTGAATCCACTTGGAATATTTTTTCTCCCAGTCCATAGACCAGGTATTAGTGTCTTCCCAGACAGCGGAAAATGCTGAAGTGGCGGTTAGAAGTGTCAGTACCAGTGTGATGTATTTCATATGAGTCCCCAAATTAACGTCAAAAATGATTTTTCGAATCATAGCTCTCGTAGCAATAAATTCAATGGGATTACTTAAAAGAGTAATATTTCAATTTTTAGAAATGTGATTGTGGGAGCGACTGGGAGCAATTACACTATAAAGATGAGAAGAGATCTTCCCCATGTTGTCCGTCAGGCCCAAATCGCAGCGAGAGCAGATGATGAGCTTAAAGAACAGCTTAAATTCAATCTAAGAAAGATATCTGAATTTTCATCAGAGATTGAAAGAATTCAGTGGGTACGTAATGAAGTCGATCGTTTTTTAGAAGAATCCACATCTGAATCAAAATGTCTAAAGGGCTGTCATTTTTGTTGCTTTCATCCTATTGCCCTTTCAACAATAGAAATGAAAGATATCCAAAAGGAAAGAGTTGATCCGGAATTCCAACGTCTTAAAAAACAAAAAGAGCATTTTGAAAATCAAACAGATATATCTTATGAGGATAGAGCTTGTATCTATTTGAAGGAAGGAGAGTGTTCTGTTTACGATAAGAGGCCTTTGATATGCCGTCTGACTCATGTCAGTTCCAATCCTGAGGATTGCCATTTTGAAAACGATCAGAAACCCATTCAACATCTTCCAGTCACCAAAGCTGCTTTGGTTGTAGGCGCTTTTTATATGGCCCATCCTAATGTCGAAATCATGCCGCTTTTGATTGAAGAGAACTGACAAGTAACAGAGAATCAGTTAATCTTTCACCATGTCCATCAAAATAGAGAAAACATATTTGCAATTAGGATCCTGGAGAGTCGGAGCGATGGTCTTTTTGCCTGCTGCTGACAAACCCATTGCCAAAAGTATCGCCTTATTTACTCATGGATACACCAGTCACAAAGGATCTCTTTTGACGTGGCCTACGAGACTGGCCGAAGAAGGAATGACTTCAGTGATTTTCGACCTTCCAGGTCATTATCTTGGAACGTTTAGTGAAGTAGATAGTTTTGAATCTTTCAAAAATGATTCCACAAGATTGTTCGAATCAGCTTGGGATTTTGCTAAAGAAAAGTTTTGTGAACATTTCCCTCTCTATGAAAACTATTTTGGGGAGAATGATTTTGAAGTAGTGCTTGGCGGACATAGCTTGGGAGCCTTATTGGCGATAAAAGCTTTGGAACTCGAAACTTTCAAGCAGTTCAAACGTTCAGCTATTTGCGTGGGACTCGGGATGCCTGAGGAAAGCAAGACTCATTTATTTCAGACGCCTTTTTATAAAAGTACACTGGTGATCAGAGAGCAGTTAGTGTCACCTGAAATTTCTCCCGAAAAGATCTTTCCTTGGATCAAAGAGGAAAAGAAAAACTGCTCTGTTTCGAATCAAAAGATCCATATGATCTGTGGCAAGGATGATCTAGTAGTAGGAGAGGGCGGCGTTCAGCGCTTAGTTGAAGTTCTGGAAGCTCATGGAAATCATGTTTCAGTAGATGAGCCGACAAAACTTCCTCACCACACTCCTGAAGCAGCCGCTGGGCATATCAAGAAGTATCTCAAATCCCAGGGTTTGATATAAATTAGATAGGATTCATTCTATTGTTCTAATTTGTGATTATCTGAAAACATGTTATTAAGACCCCAGAATTTAATCGGGGGGTTAAAAATGAAAAATCTACTAGTTCTTGTCTCTTTACTTTTGTCTGTTCAATCATTTGCTTCAGATTGTCGTTACCTGGATTCTTTGGATGAAATCGCAGTTGTTACTTCAAGTGATAGAGTTGGCACAATTAAGATGCCTGAAAGATTTCTTGGTGATGATTGGGATGCTTCTTGTAATGTGAGAGTTGATGAAATGACAACTGAAGATGGAAGAATACTGATTCAGCTGACAACTTTCGAAGATGAATGTGATGGTGGTAATACTTACGGTTACATTCTTGAAGGTTCACTTGAAGGTGAGATTTTGGCAGAAATTCACGATGGGGATCTTTACAGCTGTAAAAGATAAGTCGTCCTAGATATTGGGGCAGAGATATAGGGTCAGAATTCTTCTGGCCCTTTTTTTTGTCCAGTGTTATTTCACCTTCATGGAAATCAAAACATCACCTTTCAAACTTCATTATTTTGTCTGTGAACGTTGTACTTACATGATCGATGATGAGCTTTGTCCAAAAGATACGGCCATGGATCTTAGGAAGAGACTCAAAGACATGGCCATGGAGCATTTTCCAAAGGCAGAGGTTCGTATCAATGGTTCTGGTTGTCTTGGACAATGTGAACACGGTATCGCTTCAATTCTCTATCCTAAAGGGGAATTTAGAACAGGATTACGACCTGGTGATGAGACAAAACTGATTGAGTGGCTCAAAGAAGAATTCAAAAACTAAAAAGCCCGCATTCGCGGGCTTTTTATTAGAACACACATAAGTCGGCTTTTTTCAGGATGTCTTCTCGTCGGGCAACGATGGACACTTCGACTATTCAGGGATTTTTTAGAATTTCCGCTTTTGGAGCCGATGCTAAGATTGAGTAAGCATTAGGACTGGCAAATAATACGAGGACCAGAAGAAATGCAGATATGATCTTGAACAAAACGTAACTCCAAAAACAGAAATTTTGTTAAAGAAACGCTACCGAGAGCAAAATGATTGATCAATGGCCGTAAAAACATATTTCGTCATGTCATAATTCATGACTAGGCCTTTAACTTTCTTGAATTGATCGCTGCAAACTCGTCTCCCAATTTTTTCACATTCGTCAGCCTATCTTCATTGGGAGGTCATTCAGAATAAAGAAGACATGTTTATGTAAAAACGGGGGTTTATCAATGTATTTATCTCTCTTAATTTGTCTTGGGCCCATTAAAGACGGGCCAGTTAAACCTATTAAAAAGGGAAAAAAATTGAAGACTTTTTCACATTTTAAGCACGTCAGCAAAATTTAGCTGACGAGAGAACTTTTGTAGGATGTAAAAATTCTGTCATAAGGAGTACATATTAGTTTTCCGTGCCTTGAGACC
>SBGE01000305.1 GCA_006226755.1 Deltaproteobacteria bacterium
TGTTGACTTTAATTCTTTATCAGGCAATATAGTCAATAAGTTTAACTATCAAATCTCTAAAGGGAGGTAATGATGAACATTCAAAAACAGACATTCATCATTCTTGGGTCAGCCAAGCTCAGAAGAACCTCCATCAATGATCCGAGGTTCCAAAAGTTTGGGACTGATACCATGGGCACTCTGGCAGTAGGTTGTAACTACCTCGCTTAACGCCCAAAAAAGCAATTTTTTACATTTTATTTTAAGAACTTAGGAAAAAGTCGTCGCATTCGTGCGCCGTCTTTTTAAAACTTTTTCCTTTGACCATCAACCAATCGGCCGTTCGGGCGATGGGCAAAGGAACTACAACGATTACAACATTGGAGAATTATATGTTTGCTGAACTAGTATTTTTTGAACACTTCCTTCGGGAAGTAAATTCCCTCGCCAAAGGAATGAAATTGGCAGGGAGAAGTTTTTTGAGACTTGGAAAAATGATGGCTGAACCGCCATTGAAACTACTTTCTTGGTTTGTCGTCCCACCAAATTTGGTCAGACGAGTGAATCCAGGAAAAAGTGAACGGGTAGAATCCCCTGAAAGCAGATGGATGTCCCACAACGTACACCCCCCAAGTCGGGTTTGGAATTTTTAACAAAGAAGGTGATTTATGAACATACAGGAACAATTTATTGACAAGTATTACGGACAAAGCAGTCGCTTGCCGGAAGAGCTCAAAAAGATGCTCGGATCCAAAAGGATCGAACTCTACGGGATGGCGGATTTGAATGAAAACTTCGAATTCGCCAACACCTGGGTTGTTTTGGCAGAGGACACACTGACTGCTTTCAGTGATCAAAAAGGGAAACTGATTAAGCTTTGTGAATTTGAGATTTCGAAAATCTCAAGCATTAAAGAAAAGAACTCACAAAGTGCAACCATTTACGAATTTTTGACAGCTGATGATATGCCACCTCTTTTGACTTTGGTCTTTTCTGGTAGGCAGAAGATCATCATGGGTCACTTGAAGTATTTGGTTGAGTTGAAGATGGAAGGTGTCGAACACAACAAGCCAGATGAATGGAACCCGGATGATGAGTACCAAAAGGCGATTTTGAAGCCGCTACTTGATGCTCAAAACGGACTCACTGACAAGAAAGCAACAACGCTGATCCGTTTGCTTTCCTACCTGCTGCCTTATAAGAAGCAGCTGATTGTTGGAGCCCTCGGTGCCGTAGCCGCCACAACAGTAGCCCTGATTCCTGCATACTTGTCGGGGTATCTGATCGATCACGTGGTAAAGCCCTTCCAAAAGGGAGGCCTAGACCAAGAACGTGCCATGATGATGGCTTGGATACTGATTGGTGGTTTGTTCGCAACATACGTTTCACGTGAGTTTTTCGTATGGGTGCGACTAAGTAAGATGTCCATTCTGGGTGAGTATGTTGCTCTCGATCTTCGTAAGCAACTATACACACACTTACAATCACTGGGATTGGACTTTTACTCTAGAAAACAAACCGGATCCATCATTTCAAGGGTGAGCTCCGACACCGACAGGATCTGGGACTTTGTGGCCTTTGGTGTTGTTGAAGTGGGTATCGCCCTGGTGACCATTGTAGGTTTGAGTAGTGTCTTGATCTCACTCGATTGGCGACTGGGATTGATTATGGCAGTACCGGTACCTTTGTTTTTGCTCGCGATCTATCTTCATGGTGAAAAGATGCAAAAACTTTTCATCAAGGCCTGGAGAAAATGGTCTAACCTGACTGCGGTTCTTGCGGACACTGTTCCAGGAATCCAAGTAGTGAAGGCCTTTAACCAGGAGAAAAAAGAGATCAAACGTTTCAATAAAAGAAACGAGGTCGTGACAGTTGAGTTCAACAATATCCACCGTGCGTGGACAAGATTCTGGCCTCTTTTGATGCTTGGAATCCAGTTGGTTTTGCTATCTGTTTGGACAATGGCAATTCCTAGGTTGATCTCTGATGAGAGCGAAGTTGGTCACCTAACAGCAGGTACGTTTGTTTCATTCCTGCTCTATATGACCATGTTCAGTCAGCCAATTGAGGTGATTGGTCAGATGGCCAGAATGTTAAACAGGGCTTTGAGCTCTGCTTATAGGATCTTCGAGATCCTTGACACCAAGCCATCGATCACCAAGGGTGATCGAATCTTGAGTGATGATGAAATGAAAGGTGAAGTTGAATTCAGGGATGTGACTTTTTCTTATGACGGAGTCAGAAGCATTCTAAAAGGAGTCAACTTCAAAGTTAAGCCAGGTGAGATGATTGGTCTGGTCGGTTCAAGTGGTGGTGGTAAATCCACAATCACAAAATTGATTGCCAGATTTTATGACGTCACATCCGGTAGTGTGAAAATTGATGGGCATGATCTACGTGAGCTTCAAGCCGGTGCCTTTAGGAAGAAAGTAGGTATGGTTCTTCAAGAGCCTTACCTCTTCCACGGGACTATTTTCGAAAACATCTGCTACGGCTTACCGAAAGCAGATATGAAGAAAGTGATTGATGCCGCGAAAATCGCAAATGCGCACGACTTCATCACAAGTCTGCCACAAGGTTACGAAACTGTTGTGGGAGAAAGAGGACATACTTTGTCTGGTGGTGAAAGACAGCGTGTTTCTATTGCACGGGCCATCCTCCACGATCCGAAGATTTTGATTCTGGACGAGGCAACAAGTGCAGTGGATACAGAGACTGAACGGAAAATCCAGGATGCTCTCGACAAGTTGATTGAAGGTCGTACAGTGTTTGCAGTTGCCCACAGGCTGAGCACACTTCGTAAAGCAGACAGAATCTTTGTCATCGACAAAGGTCAAATCGCTGAAGAAGGAACTCATGCCGAGCTGTTGGATAAAGAAGATGGAAAATACGCCACTCTTCATAAGATGCAACAGGAAATGAGTGAATCGTTTGTACTCTAAGGAGGTTATATGAGTGAAGTGAAGATTTACTACAAACAGAACAGGCAGCTCTACCTCCAAAAAGGAGAGGATGAGTATGAAATCCAGGTGAAAAAATGCTTTCCTTGGACTCACCCACTTGAGTACCTGTCCCTAAGAGATGTTGAGGACACAGAAGTCTACTTGGTTGAAAATTTCACCCAGCTAGATCCTGAATCCAGGAAAAACCTGGCCTCATATCTGGACAAGAGCGATTACATCCACGAAATCGTAAAAGTCGTCGATGTGATTGAGGATGTTGAATTGCGCAATTACAAAATCGCCACTAAGGGTGGTGAGCGCTCCATCCAAACACGTCTGGATGATTGGCCGAGTCTCCAGGATGACGGCGGGGTCATCATTCAAGATTTGAATGGTGACCTTTTTCGGATCCCGATACCGGAAGAACTGGATGAAAATTCCCGAGAGCTTCTGTCGACTTACATCTCCTAATCCCTTGTGCCCCTACTCTCCTGGTAGGGGCACTTTTTTGTATCATTATACGTCTTTTCATCAGGCAAATTCTCCCCTCTCATAACTGTAGTTCAAGTGCGCGATATAATTAGATTTATATGGAAAGAAACCATGGTTGGCTAAAGCCGGGTTGGCCGTTAGTGGCCATCTTTATTATCCTCTCTTACGCTGTGTATGGTCATACACTTCACTTTCCTTTTTTTGTTTTCGATGATGGCGGTTACATTCTAGTCAATGAACTAGTTAAAGAATTCAGTTTCAAAAATTTTTTTGGGTTCTGGATAAATTCAAAAATTCCAGTTCCTTATAATATTTGGCAAGTCACGTACGCCATATTCGGAGAAACACCAGGTCCTTTCCGATTCACCAATATTCTTTTCCATGGTGCTACTTCCTACATGATTTTTAAAGTTCTCTACAATCTATCGAGTGAAGAGAACAGATCCAAATATTCACTCATCATTTTTACATCAGTTATTTTCTTCCTCATTCATCCTATGAATGTCGAGTCAGTTGTTTGGATCTCTTCCCTCAATGGAATACTCAGTCTCTTTTTTGGCCTGCTCGCATATGATAATTATTTAAACATCAAAGGCATCTCAGACAAAGAAAGCCTGAAACCAATTACATTTTCTATCGTTTTCTACACACTTTCTCTCCTGAGCAAACCCTCTTCAGCCGTGTTTCCTGTGATTTTCATTATGACAGACTTGCTCATATTGAATCGAAACATCAAAGAAAAGTGGTGGCTATATGTGTATTATTTTTCACTGACATTTGCTCTTTCTTTGCTCCATGTCGGTGGAATTGAAACGGTATCTTTCAAAAATATTGGTTGGTTTGAAAAGATCTTTGTTGCCAGTAATGCCATGATCTTCTACGTCTCAAAAGTTCTACTTCCATTCAAATTACATGTCATTTATCCAAATGGAATTTTTGATGTTATTGCACAAATGAAAGGAAATCAGAAATTCATGATGCCTGTTTTGAACTTTTCAATCTTTTGCTTCCTGGTAGCATTACTCAGCAAGAAGGAGTATCGAAAAATTTCATGTGGCTTAGCGTTTTTCTTTATTTTACTCATACCCACATCAGGAATTATTCCTTTTGAATTTCAAAAAATGAGTTATGTAGCTGATCGATATATCTATCATGCTCTATTTGGAATAGTCTTTTCAATTGTATTTTTAAGCTACCTTCTCCTAGAAAGATTTCACAGGATTGAAAAAATAATCAAGGTTGGAGCACTCTCGTTTCTCGCACTATTTTTCATTAAGAATTTTTCATACTCCGCAAATTGGGTTTCAAACTCTAGTATCCTTGGTGACTCTTACAAGAATGCTTCACATAATCCACACCTAGGACTAGCCTATGCAAACAGCAAGTCCAATGATTATGAGCTTGATGAATCTCTTTCGATATTAAGTGGAATCTACGAGAGGGAGCCTGGCTTCAATGAAGCACTGAGCACGATAGTTAATACATTCGCATTTCGTTGTGACTCTCAAAGAACCCAAAAAATACTGAATCTCTTCAGCCGATTGAATGCGACACTCCCTCTCGAAACATTATTAAACAAAGCACAGATGCATGTTTCTGTGGGGGAATTGGATAAGGCATATACCATTTTACTCTATATTGAATCCAGTCATCTTAATCTTTCTGATATGGCGGCGACACTTCTAGATGAGGTAAAAAGAGGAATTGATTCACTAGAAACAAACAGCTATTTCAACATTGGATATATGAACTTTAGAAGATACAAATTTCAACAAGCTTTGGACTACTTCACCAAAGGTAGGAGCATCTCCAGAGACAATAATCAAATCGAAATGTTTGATAATTGGATAAATCAAGCAAAGGACAAGCTACTTGATCCAGAAGACTAACCCCCTCCCATTCTTCCTTACGATTTCAATCGTAGTCATTCTTGTGATTGGATCATGGGCGAGATTAGATAATGACATAGACAAAGTAGATGCAATATATCAATGGATCGATAAGAAACCTGCCTCATTAAAACAGAGCTCAATTCCTTTCGACATCCCTCTTTGTTCAATGTCAGGAAGAAGAATAACATTTTGGAAATCTAAATCTTTTAGAGTAGATTTCTTCGCTGAGAAATGGTCTGAAGCCCATTACGGAGTCTATGCACTTACGAAGTCAGGAATAGATTTTATGTGGCATAACAAACAGAACTTCATGGAAGAAGATCTTCCTCTCCCAGACAAGGGAAGACATTGGAAATCTCCTTCAAAAAATTTCTTCGTCTATTATTTTGGAAATTATTATTCGAATCTATACTGCAGACATTTTCAAACTTTGAATTAGTGAAAGAACTTCTGCTCGATCTATCCCTGAGAGACTATCTACCATTGGCCGAATAACACGCCCCGCTTTTGCTAATGTTTGATAATCCATATCTCCCAACCAAGAGCGTATAATTCTCATTCTCTCATCGTCAGATAAATCAAGTAATGAATGCTCAGAAGGAATGTGACAAAAAGTAATAAATGGTGAGATTTCTCTATCTTCGCAAAACTGGATCATATTCTTAATTTCTCTCCAATTATCCTTTTGAATAAGGAAATTGACTTTTATAGAGAGTGAACTGAGTCCGTTTTCCATTCTTTCTTTTTGATAGGAAAGAAAATCATTTAATGTCTCTCGGACAGTTTTTAACTGTCCCCTTTTTCTGATTTTCGCATAAGTTTCATCATCCAAACTATCCATACTGATAATCAAATTTTTGAATGATATTTTATTTAACTCATTTTTCATTTTCTCTGAAAGCTGATAGTGAGCATTCGTTGTAATTGTCCATTTGCAATCAGGATTAATGGAGCTTACTTCATCGATTAGCTTCCATGTATCATTTTGCAGGAATGGTTCACCACTCAACATATCGATTTCATGAAGACCTGGAAATAGATCCTTTCTAGCAAAACTCCAAAAATTCTCTTCCGTATAAAAGCCGTTTGGCATTTCCCAAACGTCGCACATTTGGCAACGCAAATTACAAAAACCATTAAAATTAGCCGTTAACTTGATTGGTAAATTACTTTGAACTTCACTATATTCAACATAATCAAGAAGCTGATTATTTTGAGGACACAAATTACATTTTTTATATTTTATTTCGGACGAACAGTTACTGACTTTATTATCCAGAAACTCTCTTCTCCATTTTCTTATTGTCTCACCATTCCAGACTTCTTCAAGAGTATTTTCCCTTAAATTACCTACAGTAAATTCCGTTCCCTTTTGACGACAAACCCCAACATCACCGTTTGGTTCAAGAATGATGTTAGTAAAAGGCACAAGACAAAAACCTTGTGTATCAAGTCCCTTGGATTCAAAATCCTTTATCGTATTTTGTGTTTCAAGAAATGTAGAAAGCTGATCTTTTTTCATAAAAAAAACCAGCTTGTTTTTAGCAAGCTGGTTCCCTTTTTAACATTATCAAAATAATTTTTCTTATTTCTTAGACTCTAAGTCTTCGATTTTCTTCTCCAGCATTTCAATTTTCTTAGTGAGCTGTTTAACAGCATCGGCAAGAACTGGAGTAAGGTGAGCATAGTTGATGGCCTTATAACCATCGTTATCAGTAGCTACCAATTCAGGAAGAACTTTTTCAACTGATTGGGCCATCAATCCAATTTGCTTTCTTGTTGAGAAATTCTTATTTGGAAAGCTTGTGGCCTTATAATCATATTTCATTGCTGTAAGCGCCATGATCTTTTCAATGGAATCTTCCAATGGCTCTACATTTTCTTTAAATCTGATATCTGAGCCGGCGAAAACATCCAGATAAACACTGTCGTTAAGAACTTCAGCTTCAATCTCTTCAAGATTAAATTCTTTGATTCCACCAAAGTAATATCCATTTTCTTTATTTTCGGATTTTTTATTTTTCTCGTCGCTCATATGCTAACCCTTTGAATACAGTTAACTCATTATATCATTACTCTCAAAATCATTTCAATAAGGTGAAAGCTTTATATCCTACTGAAATCATTGATTTTTTCGAGGTATATTTGAAAGAAACAGACTAATGCTGTCAGATTAGCCAAAGAATGGCTGATCGAGCTCCACATAGTGCTAAAATATCAAAATATGGAAGATCGACAATATTCGGGGCCTTATCATGACCAAACCAGCTTTGATTCTTTAAAAGAGAGAATCAAAAAGCAAGGTTTCATGGGAATCAGAATCATTTCGGATTCAATGGACCCATTTATCCAAGTTGGGGAAGAAGTCACTGTCAGTGAATTCGTGAATAACAAACAGCTGCAGCGGTTCACCCCAATTCTCTACTGGGATGGGAAAAAACTTGTCTGCCACTATTTTTGGAATCAAAGCAGAATTCCAAATGCTGATGGGAAACAAACAATTGTTACCAGAAGCCTCAAACAAACCAAAAGCAATGACGTTCCTGTTCCTATAGAGAACATTCTGGGGATTGTTGTTGGCCGTAAGTTGTCAGCCATGAAAAGGATCTCAATTCTTCTCAGTAATATCTTTTCATCTACAGGATGAATAATCGATAAAAGTGAATGTTTACAGTAGAATATAAAGAATGAATGAAAAAATCTTTCAACGACTATATTGGGAGCAGGTAAAAAATCTTACTATTGCCAATATGAAATCCCGCTATCGTAAAACTTTTGCGGGTTTTCTATGGGTAGTGATGAGCCCTATTTTGATTTATGGTGTTCAATCACTTGTATTCAAGCATTTTCTAAAAATAGATATCCAGAACTATTCACTTTTTCTTCTCGGTGGTCTCTTGCCATGGATATTCATTACACAAAGTATAGACATGTGTACCCCCCTCTTTTTGACCAACAGAGATCTTTTGCTTGGTTTTAAAATTAATCCACTGGTTATCTTACTAAGTCAGATATTGGACAATTTTTTCAATTTCCTATTTGCCTTCATGCTATTGCTGATACCTTTCTGGATCATTCTGGGGGATAACATTGGAGGATTACCGTATTTATTCTTTGCCTTGGTTAATCTGATCCTGGGTCTGATTGGTGTCGCGTGGCTTCTCTCTATCTTGCAAGTTTTCTACCGAGATACCAGATTCGTCTTGCCCTTTATTACCAACGTCGCACTTTTTTTAACGCCAATTTTTTATCCACCAGAATTTGTACCAGAAAATCTAAGACCAATTATTGAAGCAAATCCACTCTATCTTCTGATAGTACCTGTCAGAACTTGTATTTATAGTTTCACATCAGATTTGTTTCTGAAGCAGATATTAGTGGGAAGCTTGGTCACTGTGACAACATTATCACTTGCATATTTTTATTGGAGAAAGAAGAGAAATGAATTCTATATCCATCTCTGAAAAACATATTGCAACAGTCAAAGAACTACGCTTGGCTTATAATCTCGATTATTTTGAAGCAAATAATTTGAGAGATTTTTTCGTCAAGGGTCTAAAAGCTCCGATTGATTTCTTACTAAAGCCAAAAGAGACATACCTTGCTCTTGATGATGTCAATTTAACCATCAATAGAGGCGATCGGATTGGTGTCCTTGGACACAACGGAAGCGGTAAGACCACCTTATGTAGATGTCTTTCCGGTATGCTTGTTCCTACAGAGGGAACGGTTGAAACACATGGAGAAGTTCGACCGATTTTCAATACGACAATTTCAGTTTTGCCAGAATTGACAGGAAGAGAAAATGCTCAAATGTTGGCCCTTCTGCTTTTTCCAGAAATGACTGAAGAAGAAAGGGAAAACCTTGTAAAAGAAGGTCTTGAGTTTGCGGAGCTGGGCAAATTCTTGGATGTTCCATTCAAGAGCTACAGTCGTGGCATGCAAGCAAGACTTTGCCTTTCAATTATTACGGCCAAACCTTGCGACCTTTTGATTCTAGACGAAGTCTTCGAAGGCGCAGACCAAGCATTTCAAAAGAAAATTTCCAAGAGAACACTCGGCCTGATCGAAGACTCAGGCGCGGTTGTCCTTGTCAGTCACTTTCCAGAGCATGTAGAGATGTCCTGTAACAGAGTCATCATTATGGAAAAGTCGAAAATTGTTTTTGATGGTGGAGTTGAAGAAGGGGTGAAAATCTACCGAAAAATGTCCAATCTAGGTCAACTTTGAAGAGTGATCAATTTTTTGAAACCTTCGCTCAATTCCGGAGAATCACTCAATTTCCTTGCTAAGAGGATAAAGTTTTCTATGTGTCGTATCAAACCTTGTTTATCCTTGATCTGATGATATTGAGTAAAAAGACCCCAGATCTCCCACTCAATTTGCGCCTTTAACAAGTTTCTTTCTATCAGAGAAAAATTTTGAATCAATGAAAGATCTTCTTCCATTTTACAGTGATGTAATGTAGCCCCAAGCCACCTGTTAGGAGCCAACATTAGAAAATCTCTTACAGGGGCAGTGGAATAGAATCTATTCCAAGCATTGATATCTTGATAATGATTTTGAATCAGCTTACCTAGAAAACCTTTCTGATAAGATGGTAAGTTGGAGACGAGTAGACGCTCTTCACAGAATTCAAAAATTTCTGAAGGTGTATTGAATTTATTGCAATACTCTGAGAACCCTAGATCTAATAAATGACGATTCCACTTTCTTCTTCTTGTCGAAAAATCAGTACGAATGCCGTATGTATCTGATGCAAGACAACGAAGAAAGAAACAGATTTTCTCTTCGATAGTGATCTCTCTATTGTATTTTAATCGCTCTCTAAGGATTGGATCACGCCGAGCTTCAAGGGGATTCAAATATATTTTAAAGTTTTCAACTTCATCATTCTCAATCCAATTCACTTCCCCCAAAAAAGGGAGAAAATATTTTAGTTTTACGTACAGTCGAATGAAATCTTGGTATGTCTTATCGTCAATGGATTTTGAAAATACTGTCAGATCGAGATCTGAAGCTCCGGGAGTCAGAGTTTTAAGAGCATGACCATTTCTAGACCAAATTTCCAAATCAAAATGAGAAAAATAGGCCCTAACTATTTCCAAGCCATAATCATAAGGTAATGTTGCAATAGGGTAAGGCAACAATTTGAGAAATTTACTAACTCCTACCCCGATGTCTTTTGTTTTCAAATTGAGTAGACCCAGTTTACATAAGAATACAATTCAGAATTGAAAAAGACTGGGACAATTTCTGATGCACGTTCATTTTCCAATAAAAAGCTTTGATCTTCCTTAAGTAGTTCTTCTACTTTAGAACGTATTTTTTGATAGTCTGATGGCCACGAGTCTGTAACCTGCAGATGTAAATTCGAACCAACTTGAATAGTATCCGAACTCAAACCGACCTCTCCATCAATTCGTATACAACCTTTAGATGAAAATAGATGATCCACATAACTTTCAGAAAATACGATCTTGCGAGGATTGAGATTCAAACATCTTGCACCGGTCAGATTCATTAATGAAAGCTTTTCGAGTGAAGTGAAGATCGTTTCATTCTGATAGTTATTACTTATTGAGGCTATAATCTCTGCTAGATATGAATCTCCGGACTGTTGAGTTTCAAGGCCTCGAATTGACAATGACATCGGTAGCACAATTAAACGTGCTGGATTATATTCGGCCTTAATGTTTTCAATATTCATTTTAAGATCATCTAAACTGACGATGCACTCATGACCAGTTACTGCTAAGACAAAATCTGAGCTTTTCTCGTTTTCCGCAATTTTATGCTGAAAAAGTAACACATTATTTTTCCAAGATTCTGGCACCAAACGGTAATGAACTCTATCAATGAGAATTTTTGTATGAATCCCTGAGGGCTCCGGAAAAACTGAAAAGAAGCGCGCGAGTCCCATTGCCCCATCTTTAGCCAGGACATAATCAAAGAAACCTAGTTTTTGAATATTTTTAATATAGAACAACCACATCGGTCTTAAGCGATTAGTAAAAATTTTAGTATGGGGTTTAAGTGTTTCTTCAAATTCTTCATCTATCTCTTCGAGATCCAACCACATCTCACTTCTATTGAACTGAAACTCTTGCTCTTTATCATTTACATTAAAAATTTCCATTTTCAGACTTCCTGATAACTCTTGTATATTTCTCTATACAATTTTGAATAACCACCGAGACCACTTCTGAATGGAGCTTTGGGATTGAGTTCATAACATGCAGAGAACTTTTTAAATTGAGGAGTAAATCCGTCAAAAGACTTGATCAACGGCAGGATACCATCGACAAGCTCTCCTGTTCGCTTGCTACCTAACACTCTACGTCCTTCAGTACTAAGTGCTTCACGATCCAATTCATTCAAAACACCAGTTCCTAACATTATTTTTCTGAACTGTAGAAGATCTGGGCTTACGGTATCGTTATCAACGTTTATGCTCACAAGAGAAACTCTATTGGAAAAGTATGAATGGAATGAATTGAATCCTCCCCATGATGAAAGTACACATGGTAAACCACAACATATGGCCTCAGCAGGAGACATTCCATAATCTTCATCATTATGAGTGCTCAAGCTTACAAAAGCATCGGCAGCACAATATAATGCTCTCAACTCTTCATGCCGTTTACTTCCCAAGTAAATCACACTCTCTGTCATTTTGAGTTCATTTAAAAACAAACTCTCATAATGACCATCTGGCATGACTTTGCCCAGATAAGGGACCCCAAGATCATCGAAGTCACCACATATCAATAATTTCGCATTTACATTCATTTGCTTAACCGACGACTCAAATGATCTCATCAGATCGATCACATTCTTTTGAACAGAAAGTCTTCCACTGTAGATAAAAACTTGTTCGTCTTTCAAGCCGAGCATTTCTCTTGTGGTATTTCTCAATTCTTTACTATATGAAAAGTTATCGGACACAGGAAAGGGCACAACTGAAAGATTCTCAGAGTTTATAAAGTGCGCAAGTAGATTCCGTTGAGAGTCAGATGCTGTAATAAAATGGCATGGCCTTTTTTTCAATATCACTTCCACTGAATTCCATTCAGGTGAAAAAAGTGTGAAATCACCAAAAACATGAAAAACGACTTGAGGTGAGTAATCTTTAAAAGCTTTGTCCATCGACTGAACTAACTTCAGTGGTGTTGGCTTATGGTCAATAAAAATAACTCTTTCTATTTTTCTTCGCTTGATCTCATTGAATATTTGAAAATATTTGAATTTATCAACAACCTCAGGGACGCAGAATGTTGTAACATCCTCACCATATCTTTTTCGATACATCTGTTCCAAGTTTTGGGTAATTGATCGACAACTCACCCACTCAGACAATTCCTCTTTTTTGATTAATGCAATTTTCACTTTTTACCCTCGTCACAATAATCTGAGTTGAAATTTTCCTCTCGTGTTTCAATTCCTTTAACAAGCCCAACCTTATCCCAATCATAGATATAGCCAAAATAGCGCAATTCGAATTTGTCTTTATTTTTCACATAAAATCTAAGTTTCCTATTTTCAATATTTACTCTACCAACATAATCTGGTTGTTTTTTATTATCTATTTCAGTAGCTATTTCATAATTGTCGAAATATTTAAAATTTTTATTCTCATCTATCATGAGCACTCTTGGCACAGCTCCCTTATTGCATAATTTCTGTTCAGAAAAAGAGAGCATCATATTAGCTGGAACCTCTTTTTCATCAACTAGACTTCTGTCGAGAATTTTTTGAAGTTGCTCAACTTTAGATCTCAATTCAGAGACTTTTTTGCGATTGCTTATCTCCATCCCGAAAACGAATATCACCAGCACTGCCATAATCACATAAATCCACTTCATATCTATCTTCATGTTTGTTCAACTCCAAACTTACTTAGAAATTTACTCTTTTTGGCCTCGACATAAAATTCTTTCATCTCTGGAAAAGTTTCCACGAAAGAAGATCCATATCTTTTGTCATATTCATTTACGAATGAGAAAAAGTCCCCCCGTAAAGATACATTTTCCTCATCTGCATGAGAGGAAATCATCCAATTTAGAATGCGCGCTAATTTATTTACTTCGTGACTACTGAATCCATCACCTTTTTCACTTTGATGCTGCTTCATCCAATGTAAATCTTCTTTAACAATCTCGATAAGGGATTCTCCCACCAAATTTGCTCGCAAATAATCAGGGTCTTTCAAATAACTCAAATCCAGGATAACGTTTCCTGTATCTTTTTTAATTTCATATATCTCTTGAAGTAATTTTCTAAATCCTGTGATGGACATAACTCCAAATGTCCCCATAATTATGACCCTGGCTTCGGGTAATTCTTTGGCAAATTTTTTGATATTTGAGACAAACTTCTGATAATCAAGACCTCTTCTTATATATTCAGCTTGTTTGCCGGAGGAATCGACTGAGGCAAAGAGATCGAAGCTCTTTATCTTTTTATTTTCCAACAAGCTCTTAACTTTTTTAATGAATTTATCAATTATTTGATCAGGAATGATCAAATTCGAGTTAAATGAAAGTGAAAGTTTTTTAAAGCTGCCTTCATCAATTTTTTCCAAAAGTGTTTCTGTTTCAGAAGACAATAGTGGTTCTCCACCAGTAATCCGTAGGACCTCCAGGTCACTTTCCAAATCTGGTAGCCACTTCCAAAAAGCCTTAATATATGGATTTTCATTTTGTGGATATTTTTTCAATGGTCCTTGATACATCCGATGATCTTTAGATTTGACCGGATAAGGACCGAATTTTTTCATTTCAGAATATATACTTGAACTGATTGGAGCCAAGCAATATGAACAACTTAAATTGCATGTATTATCAAACATCACTTCCAGATAAGTTGGATTGATATTTTGATCCCACTCCAACTTTTTTACTTTTTCTAAATGTGGCCATGCCCAATCATCTGAAGACTTGATCAAGCGATCACTATAATGATCCCCTGGGGTATCTTCTATCTTCCAACAGTATTCACACTCTGGAGGACGCACGCCTTCAAGCATCAGTTTTCTTTGTTCTTTTTTGAATGGAGTATTGTGTAATTGAGATGGATTTTCATCTAATCCTTCAATTGGAATGTCATGCCTTTTTGGATGGTGACAACTATGTGTGGTTCCATTAACCAAGTCAATTGTCACCTGTAACCATTTCGCAAGACAAAATGACGGGGAAACATTGTTAATTTGCTTTGCGATTTCAGCTTTATCCATTGCATAAATTTTACCTTTCCCCTGTATTATAGGCAAATTACCTTGCCTCAGAATCATCAACTTTGTTAACATTGATGCTAGTTGGCAAATTGAATCGGAGGATACTGTGAGCAGTTCAACAGACATACTCAATGACACTTTTAAAGTTGCTGAAGATATAATCTCGAGAACCAACCAAGATGGTACTTGTGTACTTATGCGTATGGATGACTCTTCTGTCTTTTTTAAAATTGACGGCGTGGCAGCAGAAATCTGGCAAGAAATAGCCAAAGGCCAGAAGGCCAGTGAAATTCTTGACCAGTTGGCTCAGAAACATTCCGTTGAAAAGTCCATTATTGAACAGGACACAAAAAAGTTTCTCGAAGAGATCTTGGGCAAGAACTTTATCGCAAAAGCATGATCATAAGAGGCTGGCCAAAAGGTCGGCCTTTTTTTCAAACTCTGATTCTGATCCTTCCAAATCCAGAAAAATCTTAACTGTAGAACTTAGTATTTCAACCGACTTTAAAAAATCAGTTTTTTTATACTCAATATCAAGGGACTTAAAGGGATTCATTTCAGGATGATGAAATCTTGCTTTATTAAATTGTTCCATCCACTGCCAACAAACATGTGCAGGTCTTCCAGTGACAGGCATAGCGATAATATTATTGGCCAATAGATTTTTCACAAGACTCATCATTTCTAGCGGATCATTTAATTTAATATGGACTGAAGTTCCACAATCTCCGGCTTCACAATTGCCACCAATGACAGACCTATGAGCTGATTCTATTTTCTTCTTCATGACAGACTTTCTCTGTCGTAAATCTTCAAGAATCTTATCAAGACGATCAAGCTGCACATCCAACATCGCGGCTTTAATATTATCAAATCTCATTGAATGTCCCACTAAGAGATCTTCTTCTGAAAACATGTCTTTTTTGGTATCACCAAACTGGCAGGGAGCATCATGAAAAGAGAAAGCTTTTTTATATTTCTTCTCATTATTGGTAACGAATGCCCCACCTTCTCCACAAGAGATAATCTTATCGACATTAAAGCTGAAACAGCCCATTTCTCCGATCGTTCCTAATCGGTGTCCCTTATAGCTGCCACCTACTGCTTGAGCGGCATCTTCAATCACAACAATATTTTTCTTTTTAGCAATCTCACAAATTTTATCCATATCACAGGCCAGACCATCCATGTGAACAGGAATAACTGCTTTTGTTTTTCCAGTAATTTTTGATTCAAACTCTTCAGTATCTAAGCAAAGTGTTTCATCAATATTAACGATGACAGGTATAGCTCCGACCTGAGTAATCGCGGTTGCAGTTGCGACAAAAGTAAACGAAGGTATGATGACTTCATCACCTGGTCCAATACCGGAAGCAGCAAGAGCGCAAACCAATGCGTTAGTTCCACTTGTCAGCATTATTGAATGTTTAACTCCAAATAGTTTAGAAAACTTGGCTTCGAGTTGATCAACCAAAGAACTTCTTTCCCTACCTTCGTAGCGGAAGTATTTTTTAGATAAAATAACTCTTGATACGGCGTCAGCCTCTTCCTGTCCTACTCTGTACATGGACTGTCCTAATACACCCAACCATTGGTCAGTAATTCGTTTCTTTTAATATTTTCCACTTTTCCCTTGTGCGGGTCAACAAAACCACTATCTTTTACCCAAGGGGCCAATTCTCCAGAGATCTCTGATCGCACTATTTGATCAGACATACCATAAGCTCTAAAAAAATCTTGAGCCATTTCATCGCTATAAGACTCAAAGCAATGACATTGTCGTTTTCCTATAAGCTTGTTTCGTTTGGACTGAACGTCAAACGAAAGCGTACTTCTCATTAGATCCTCTGAAGATCCCCTATCTTGTTGGGACAAAATTTCTTCGTATTTTGAAACAACAGTCTCAAATGTATAATTATCGGTTGAGATAGTATTTATAGAATAATTTTCAAGCTTATCCACAATTGCATTTTTAAGCTCTAGTGGATCAAGACATGGTCCGTAAGACCCCTCTTTTACAGAGATTAAAGAGACAGCATTTTTAAACTCCGATTTGAAATCTGTATGCCCCCCCCAATCAGAGAGAATAGCTGTTGATCCTGCCATCAAACTTTTCAAAGCAGCCATTCCGAAATTTTCATCTGAATGAAGACTCGGAGAAATGAACACATGTTCGTTTTCGATAATCCATTGATCTAATTTATTTCTTTCTACGAAACCTTCTAGTGAGACATTTTTGAGATTTAGATCTTCGATCTCTTTTTTCAGAAAATTCAAGTAATCAATAGGTGGGATGTCCATATTAGGGCTACCTAAGTCATCACCTTTTCCAAATAACTTGAGCCTGTATTTCAAATTGGAATGCTCTTTATTAACTAGAGCGCAAACCCACAAAAGTTGGTGAAGATTTTTTTGTTCAGCCAATCTCCCAACATAAACTAATGTTGTGACATCACTCTTCACTCTATTTGAGGATTTTATAGTTAATGAGTGAAAGGGTACAATTTCACATCTGGCATTTTCGAATGTCAGTTTAAAGGCAACGGCATCACGTTTACATGTCGAATAAAAAACATCACTTTTCTTTAACAGCCTTCCAATACCGAATTCAAAAAGAGGCCAGCACCCGACAGAAGCCAGGCCATGGAGATGAAAATGGATTCTTGCGTCTACCCCGAGTTTTTCCCGTATCAAAACAACGGCATTAGATATTTTAATATTGAACGAGGTGACAATAAGATTCTGACATTTCAGCAATGAAGGCATGTGAGACTTGAGATCATCAGCATCTAAGTTCAGCAGAAGAACTTCTTCTCCACGTCTCTTTGAAACCTCTTTCCAGCAATCCACCAAACCAGGAATAATCTCCTGCATCGATGTCCAAATAAAATTGTCTTCACTGTATAAAATTACATTCATTTCTTACTTATTATAAAGTCACCTGCGATGACATAATCTACCTTGGACTGCCTGTAAAAACTTTCCAAATCATTTAATGACTCAACAATGGGCTCTCCCATTATATTTAAACTTGTATTGAGAAGAATTTCATCGCCACTCAACCGACCAAACTCAGTCAGTAAACAATGATATCTTTTATTTTGTCCTCTTCGCACTGTCTGCATTCGAGACGTTCCATCAACATGAGATACTTCTTTTAAAAAATCAAGCATCTGATTTTTCACAGGAACAGCGAAAGACATGTATGGTGTCTCAAAATTTTCTGGAAACTCAAAATACTTTCCAGCTGTTTCAAATGTTACTGAACAGCCATATGGTCTGAAACTTTCTCTAAATTTGATATTTTCATTTAAATAATTTTTCAAATCAGGAAAATCGACTCTGGCCAATATGCTCCTATTTCCCAAAGCGCGAGGGCCTGATTCTGAGCGACCTTGAAACCAAGCAATCACATTATTTTCGTACAATAGCTTCGCAGTATCTTTTTCGACTTGATCACTTTTTTCCAAATGATAGTTTGAAAAGACAGTTCGAACATTTTCTTCAGTAGGAACTGATTGTACTGGCCCGAAATATCCATGCTGATCTTTTTTATTAAACACTTTCCAAGAGTTATCCTGATGATACTTATAAGAGGCGCAACCCAATGAAATCGAACTGTCTCCAGGAAAAGGAGTTACATATATATCTTTGAAACTACTCCATTCATATACTTTCATGTTGGATGTACAATTCAGTGCACACCCTCCAGTTAAAATCAAATTTTGCGAATGGCCTTCTACATCATGAATGACAGCTCTGAAAAATTTCTCAAACTCAAACTGAGCCGTAGCTGCTAAATCCTGATAAAGCTTCATATTGGGTGAGTTTTCCCAATCTTTTTTACTCCCCCCTTTCCAGGCCTGATCTTCCCAATTCAATTTCTCTAAGAAAGACCAGTAATCTTCTACTGGCAACGGCTTACCAAAAGGAGCCAATCCCATAACTTTTCCAGCAGCTTGATTGGAGTTAAATATAAACTCTGCAATATTCTCGTAAAAAATTCCAACGCCAGTAGAAAAACTCTTTTTCGAATGCTTTTCACTTTCACGAAAGCGTTGCCAATACTTACGTTTAAATTCCAGTTTACCTTTTTTAAATGAATAAATCGTACACATTTCGAGATCATTCATTGTCACAGCGGGTGATACTGTCAGCTCATCATGGCCATAAGGAAAATCTTTAATATTGGTTCCTGCTCCATCGAATACAATCACAACAGCCTCTTCGAATGGACTCATAAGGGCTGCCGCCCAAGCATGTGCTTGATGATGCGGAATAAACTCAATTTCTGGATTTAATAGAGTCGAATATTTCTCTAGATTTTTATTTTTAGCATAGACCTCAAAAGGGAACCTCTCATCCATCATCTGTTCTTTGACCTTAGGATGGATAACATCTCTATTCTCAACTATATTTTGCTCAATATTACCAAATCGATCCCTAAGGTTGAGGATTGCTTTTTCTGGCCATAACCCACAAGCCTTTTCACGTGTAAGTCTCTCCATTAGTTGAATTTCAATTTCTCTACTAAGAAATTTCTTAGAAATGACAGCTGCTGACGAATTATAAAGGGTTTTTCCAAGCCCTAAATAGTTCATCTAAACTCCTGGAAAAAATCAGGAAAACTTTTACTCACATGTTTCCAGTTCTCTATTTTTCCCCCAGAGTTTCTCATCATATGAAGAGCCGTCGTCATGATCATTCGATGATCATCTGGAGCTTGATAAGTTACAGCTGGACGCTTTTCTTTTGAGCCATGAATGGAAAGAGTAAAGCCACTTTCATCAAATTGAATGCCAAAGAGTTTTAATTGTTTTTTTATCTCAAGGAACCGATCACTTTCTTTATGTGTTAGAACTTCTAGATTCGACAAGACACTTGTTCCCTCAGCATAGCTTGCCAGATAAGCAAGTGTAGGAACCAGATCAGGAAAGTCTCCACAATCAGCCTTGAAGGATTTCAATTTTTCTGGGGGCCAAACCTCCAGCATGCCATGATTGAAAGAATAATTCCCTTCCATTTGTTCAAGAATATCAAAGATTGCACTATCAGCTTGATAATGATCAATCTCCTTACATACCGGAACAATGATCTTCTTCAGTGTTAGTCCCGCCGCGACAGCATACCCCAAAGAGCTTGCATCAACAGGAACATGAAATTCATGAACATTTTTAAATTGCTCTATTAAATCTTCAGTCATTCTGAAATATTTTTCAGAATATTGGATATTTTTTGCTTTGATTTGATAGCCTTCAATATCTGAAACTCCCATCAAAATTCCAGAGGCAAATTGAGTTGATTTCTCACTTTCAACCTCATAGGATCCAGGTTTTTGGTATGGCCCCTGAACCGAATAACCTTCAGCATTTTTTTCAATATTAATTCCCATGGCTACTAAAGGATTTGTCAGATCATCCATTGGTCGAACCCGCATGGGCTCGGCCATATTCATCTGATATTTCTTTTTCCCTCTAGCAAGCAGTGGCATAAGAAACCTATTTGTTGTCCCCCCATCTCCTGTCACCAAACTTATAATGTTTTCCCCTTTTTCGCATTCAGGAAAGGAGTTCAATACATCAACAGACTCTTCGCTGATCTTTAATTTCAACCCAATATCTTGCAAGCACCTGAGCATGGTTTGGACGTCTGTACTTTTTGGAAGATTGTGTATTGTAACTGGATTTTTACTTATAGAGGCCAACACCAACATTCTGTTAGCATGTGATTTTGATGTCGGTACGTTAATTGAAATATTGGACAGACCTTGATGAATCTCAATGGAGTCTGAACGTTCTGAGTTCTTCTGCATTCTTTGCAAGATCCTCGTTTATTTCGTCAAACGTCCTTGCTTTGACGACTATTTCATTTTTGCTATCAGGCACTACGAGATCAACTTTATTGGTACTCTGTGCTTTTTTATCCTTCGTCAGATAATTCATAATTTCTGCCGTCTGAAAAGTTTTGTTATACCATGGTGGCAAATCCAGCTTTAATCCTAGAAGAGCAATGAATTCTTTCATCTTTGAAATCAGATCTTCGGAGCCATACATCTTCATGATGAGGACAATTCCCCAGACGACAGCGATGCCGTGCTTAAGATCATATATCTTTTCAATGGCATGACCAAATGTGTGTCCTAAATTTAAAAGCTTTCTTTTTCCATTTTCTTTCAAATCTTCTTCGACAATTTTGTGCTTATACGCCATACAGTCATCTATAAGATTTTTATGATTTGAAGTTTCTTTTAGTTTATTTCCAATTTCCTGATCCAAGAAACAGTATTTCAACATTTCCCCAAGCCCACTTTGATACTCATCTTCAGGCAAAGTTTTCAAGAATTCATCAGCAACAATAATTCTCTTTGGTAAATGGAATTGACCAACAAGATTTTTTCCAAACTGGGAATTGATTCCCACTTTTCCGCCAATCGAAGCATCAATCATTGATAGAAGTGTTGTTGGAACAACAGACCAAGACACCCCTCTTAAAACAGTTGAAGCGACAAATCCTGCGAAGTCAGAAGTTGCTCCACCACCGATGGCCACGACATGACTTTTACGATGAATTCCTTTCTCAATGACAAATTCAATACAGCGCTCATACTCTTCAAAGTTCTTGGCATTCTCCCCTGGAGGAGCTTTCCAAAGAGTGACTTTTTTGCCTTTAACATTGAGTAGATCTAATTGTTTTGAATAAAGGTTTTGAACATTTAGATCAACAATAATAACCAAAGAGTCAGTCTCTAAAGACTCAAGTATGTCTTTGATTCCTGAAAGAGAGGTATGAAGTACTTCACTCATCCCACATTCCATTGCTATAAGCATTTTGTCGTAGATAATGATCGGCCAATACCAGTTTGACCATGGACTCGATCACAGGAATCGCGCGCGGAATGATACATGGATCATGCCTGCCCTCTTTCGCCTTTTCTCCAACAGTAGAAGTAGGTTTAAAAGTTACATTCAATATTATTCGGGAACCATTGCTGATTCCACCTTCAATTCCACCAAAATTATCTCGAGAAGAACTCGCTACTGACCCATCGATATCTGCAAATTCTTCTCCTAGTCCGTAACTATAAGCAACGACAGCACCAATAGACATTAAGGCCTTGGCAAAATCAGCTTTGAGTTTATCAAAGGAAGGTTCACCTAAACCCTTTGGACAAGCATCTATAATAATTCTTGCTTGCCCTCCGCGAGACTCACCATTCTTTTTTAAATCCACTAAGTATTTTTCAATATCTTTATTCTTAGATGCATCTGGATATCCATAAGGAGCAAAATCAGTGTCGAGATTTGCTGGGATGTCTTTATGAACAAAAGGCCCTAGCTTACTGATGAAACCTTTTACTTTAACTTTTGGAATAACTAAGCTTGCAAAATAGCCACCTATAACTCTAGCGATCGTTTCACGTCCACTACTTCTCCCCCCCCCACGATGGTCTCGAATCCCATATTTATCCATATAAGTTTCATCTGCATGACCAGGTCGGTACTCTTCTTTAAGCTTGTCGTAATCTTTTGAACGTTGATTTGTATTTCTAATAAAGACAGCGATCGGTGTACCAAGAGTTTTACCTTCAAAAACTCCAGACAAAACTTCCGCCGTATCTGGCTCTTTTCTACTGGTGGTTCCTTTCACTTGACCAGGAGCTCGTCTGTCCAACTCATTTTGAAGCTCTTCTAAAGAGAACTCTAATCCGGGTGGAACTCCGTCGACAACGACGCCAATTCCTGGCCCATGGGACTCCCCGAAGGAAGTGATACTAAGCATTTTTCCGAATGAATTTCCTCTCAAAACTGCCTCATTTCAACGAGTTAGCAAGAATCATTTTTTTCTGCTACAATATGTGCGACGCGAAAATACCAGATTTCAGACGCCCAATCATTATCTCTCTAATCTGAACGTGTGTACAGTATTTGGGCCAATTGCTACGGAGCTTCTCATGGATTCCCTCGTCGTTAACGATGGTGCTTCAATCCTGAAGATCTGCGAAAATTCATACGCACATAAAACACCACTCATTCTTCATCAACCTGGCCTCAAATTTAAGGCCGTGATTGTAGCAGTCAACTTGAACGCTCAGGAACTGGTCATCAGACCTGCGGACCCATCGACTGATTTTAGTGTATTGGATCCGAATACTGATTTATTTATTAATAATGCTCCGAACAGTATTTTGTTCAGAACTAATTTCCGAGGAAAAGTCAGACCATTTTTTGCCATAATAAAGATTCCAGACTCACTATTGATAAGAAATCATAGAGAAACACAAAGAACTAACTTTAATCATATCAAGCTACCAGTTCATTTTAAGAATTTTACTATTTTCGATTACCAGCTTCGCAATCAGCAAATAGAAGCTGATATTTTTGATCTCTCCGAATCAGGGATTGCACTTAAAACCGAAGTCGAAACGATTCAAAGATTCAAAGAAAATGACAAAATCATTTTCACTCTAGTGAATGGCTACTCTTTTACACGTAAAGTTGAAGGAAGACTCATCTACGTCAAAGAATATGAAAACTTTATGCACGAGAGTTATTACAAAATGGGAATTGCCTTTTCAGATGACTCTTGTGGAGTTACATTCAAGAGGTTTATAGATAATCAGATATATATTCAGAGCTGAAAAAATGGTTTCAAATGACTTTCGACTTCTTAAAGAAATAAAATTTCACTTGGATGAAATTCTCCTTCTCAAGCGTCAGATAAAAGAAGAAGAGTCCCGGATAACGGTCATTCAAAAGCAAATTGACGGCAAAGAGGTACAACTTGAAGACCTCCTTGCTCAACAAAAAGAAATTCACTCTGTAATTGCCTCAAAAGAAAAAGAACTATTCGCGCTAGAAAAAAAACTCGAGACTTCTCAAAGTCATTCAAACATGGCCCACAATCAAAAAGAAGCTGAAGCACTCGAACATGAACAATCGACACTTGGTAAAGCAGTTGAAGAGCTCCAGGAGAATCTTCTTAACTTAATGGATGAAGAAGAAACCGCATCAACTGATATTTCAAAGGTAAATACATTTCTTGAAGGAAGTAGACAATCTTTGAAGGAAATTTCTGAAGAGGTTGAGTCAAAAAGAAATGAATACCAAAATCAAATAGATGATCATGATAAAGAATGGAAAGAGCACGCAAGAGCTCTTGGTGATGCGAATAAAACAATTTTCAAAAATGGATATAACAAGTTCAAAGAAAGCACGCCTTTTGCAGAACTTAATGGTCAATCCTGTAAACGTTGTGGCTATGGGCTGGACAGTACCCTCCACAGAGCTGTTTTGGCACAAACAGCTCTAGAGATTTGCCCTGGCTGTAATAGAATCTTTCTTATTTGAATTTTGTAATGACACCTTCATTACAAAGAGCTGTTGTATAAACAGCATTATCGAGATTAACTCCTGCAACTTTTGAATCTTCCTGATGAGTAATCATCGCTCTACCAGATATTTTCTTTTGTCTTCCCTTTTCATCTTTGATGAATCCAGAGTAGACGAAAAAAGGTCCACTGAAATTATAAGTACCTTTCCCCGTAGAATTGGTCACTGCCTGAGTCGCACTTTCATAGAATTCAAATTTTCCTGATTCGTATAACTTGATGACCCCGTCCTGACCACCTTCACACAGCATGGTGTTGGATTTTTTCAAATTTTGACCAAAAGACATCGCCTCAACTTTCTTTTTAAGCTCATCCAGATCTTTTTGATCAATATTGATTTCTTTCTCTTTCATATTTTTCAAACTGGCAGTTGCATCTTTAAGAAGCTTGAGTTCATTCTTCATGACAAATGTAATTTCCTGCACGGCAGTTTTCATGGAAGAAACATCTGCTGCCATGATGTCGATTTGTTTTTGAGCAGCACTATGTCTGAAGTGAAAAAAAACAGTGACGGCCATTATGAGCACCAAAGGAATAATTGAATCTTTATTAAACTTCATAACTAATACCTGATTAATTGCGTAGGGATATTAAAATTTATTCAGTTTATTTTACAGCCAAACCATCATCAGCTGAATTTTTTTTTCTAGATATAAAAGTAGTCATCCAATCCAGGACTTTAACATAGCTAAAATAGGAACAAGGTACAAAAATTAATGTAACCGCAGTTGAAAAGAGTAATCCCCAAGCAAAACTCATCGCCATAGGTTTGATAAAAGGATCTCCCCCTGGTGTGTGAGCAACCGGAAGAAGACCAGCGACAGTTGTAAAAGTTGTAAGAATTACTGGTCTGAATCTTGAGCGACAACCAGAAACAATTGCTTCAAACACATCAGCAGTGTTATTTCTTTGCTGATTAATGAATGTAACTAATACAATTGAATCGTTAACAACTACACCGACAAGTCCGACAACACCAAGCATGGCCATAAAACCAAGACTCGCCCCAAAGAGTTTGAAAGTAAAAATGACTCCAATCATTCCAAGAGGAATAGCTGACATGACAACCAAAGGTTGTGCCAAACTTCCAAACATAATTACAAGAATCATAAAGATGCAAAGCATGGCCATAACAAATGACTTAATCAGACGCTGCATGGATTCTTTAGTATCTTTATTTTCTCCACCGAAGGTGTAAGTCACTGATTCATGATCTTTAAGAATCTTTTCTACTTCAGGCTTCATAATCTCAGTCATTTTTTTGGGGCTGGTCACATTATTATCAAGAGTAGCTGAGACTGAAAAAATTCTTTTGCGATCATAACGACGAATAACAAAGGCTCCAGGTTGCTCTTCAAAATTAACAACTCGAGAGATGGAAATTCTATTTCCTAGATTATTCATCAGATGAATGGCCTTCAAAGATTCAACCCTTCCTTTGGCTTTTTCATCAAGAAGAATTTTTATCTCTATATCTTCATCATTTTCTCTGATCTCTGAAAGAGCATCTCCTGCTAGTGCGGTTCTGATTTCGAAAGCAATTTGACGTGTATTTACGCCGAGCCTTCTCGCCTCTTGATCATTAACTGAGACTACTATTTGTTTCTTACCTTCTTCAAAGTCAATCTCAGTGGACGTCACTCCTTCTTTGACTTTAAGGACATTTTCTACTTTTTGACTGACAATTTTCAGCTCTTCGATACTATCACTTCTAAGTTCAATATCGACCGGTTTACCTCGAGGTGGTCCTCCCTGCATTTTCTTGGTGGTTACCACATAGTCAGAACCGATCAGGGACTCAGCTTGTTTAGTCAATGAAGAGAGAATTTCATCCGTTGATCTTTCTCTATCAGCGGGATCTGTAAGATAAGCAACCAAAGATCCATAATGTGTTCCTGTTTTTGTACCTTGATCTCCACGAAGATTTCCTACCGTAGACTTGATTTGCTCATATTCTTCTTTTTTAAGTTCAGCCAAGGCCATCTTCTCTAGCATTTTCATGGCCTGATCAGTTTTATCGAGAGGAGTCCCTACTTTGCCTTTAACTTGTAGAAAAATTACTCTGACATCATCTCCAGGAAAGAGTTCGAATCTCATGCCTTTGGCGACAAAAATAGAAACGATAAAGACCAACAAGAATGCAAATTGAGTCAAAAATGGAAAACCTAAAAATTTACGCACTGACTTTTCATAGAAATCCACTAGTGGATGATACCATCGTCCTTCTTTACGTTTATTTTTAAGGCGAACAAAGTCATTTAAGTGACTTGGAAGAATAAAAAAGCACTCAAGCCATGAAGCCAATAGACATATGATAACCATGGCCGGAACCATCCATAGGAATTTTCCCATGATTCCACCCATAAAAAAGAGCGCTCCGAAAGCGACTACGGTAGTAAGAATTGTGGCCGTAACCGGTTTAACAGTTTCATAGGCTGCTTTTCTTGCCGCATCTTTGGGCTTCATTCCTGCTTCTAAATTTTGATAGTACTGTTCGGCGACAATAATCGAGTCATCCACCAACATACCGAGAACAATAATCAAACCAAACATGGAGATCAGGTTGATGGAAAGCCCAAATGCATCCATGATCACAAAAGATGTAAAGAAAGCTATTGGCGCACCTAAGCTTGTGATCACTGATGTTGAAAAGTTCAAGAAAAGAAGAAGACAACCAAGGACTAGGGCAATTCCCATAATACCGTTGTTTTTCAAAACATTAAGTCTACGCTTTACATAAAAGCTTAAATCATCGGTGTATCGATAATTGATCCCAACTGGATTCTTTTTGAAATAATCATCAGTCGTTTGTTGGACCATTTCAACAGTTTTAAGAATGTCAGCGGTTTCTTTTGCGTTGACTTCCATGAAGACAGCTTCTTCACCCTGACTTCGAAGTAGTGTTGTCCCTTCAATTGGTCTTCTTTCAACCTGAGCGACGTCTTTAATCAAGACAGCAACACCATTGGAGTTGGATCTAATAACAACATTTTCAATCTGTTCTGTGTTAGAAAACTCCGAAATAGTTCGGACTAAAATGTCTCCACCAGGAGTTTCCAATTTTCCTGCTGAGAGATTCAAATTTCGATTTTTTACAGCGTTAGCGATTTCACTAGGAGTAACTTCGTACTCATTCAGTTTTTCAGGGTTAATCTTTATGACAATCTCATCAACTCTATAACCATCCATGCTAACTCTTGCAACCGGAGACAAGGCCTCAAGTTTTTCTTGAAGTCTCTTGGCATGCTTTCTAAGTACAGGATAAGGCTGACCAGTCAGAGGAATTTTAATGACGGCTCGGGTTGAGTTATCTAGAGAGATGACTCGAGGAACTTTAGCCTCATCTGGTAAGTCATCAACTGCGTCGACAGCATTTTTTACATCATCAAGAACTTTTTCTAGTTCTGCATCAGGCTCAACTGTAAGATAGATAATTGAGCTCCCCTCAGCAGAGAGAGCATTCATTTCTTTGATCCCATCGACGGCTTTAATTTCTCTCTCAAGAGAAAGAGTCACTAGCTTTTCAACATCTTCTGAGCTTGAACCTGGATAGGCTGTAGTAATCAGGATGACGTCAAATTCGACTTTGGGAAACATCTCTTTCTTTAGTGTTATGGCACTAACTATCCCAACAATCACAATCATTACTGATATCAGATTGACGATTAGAGGTCGGTCTAAAAAGAAATCGATGGCTTTTTTCATGAGTTCTTATTCACCAATTTTCATAACGTACTCACCTAGGGAGCCGTAAAGATAAGCCAATTGAAAAAGTACTTTACTTCTTCCGGCCATGGATTGAACAAACTGCTTCTCAGTATTGATCAAAGCTTCTTCTGCTCTGATGACCTGATCCAAGTCTGCTCGACCTCTATTGTATAGCTTGTTGTATTCTGAGAGTGCTTTTTGGGCCAAGCCTCTTCTTCTCTTTCCTGAAACCAGATTTTCTTCAACAAGAGAAATCTGTCTTTTCAAAAACTGCTCTGTAATTTCAACATTCTTCTCTAGCTTTTCTTTTCGCTTCTGAGTGTATGTCTTTTCAATATTTGTTTTTGATTTTTCAAGTTCTGCTGGCTTCGATCCAATTGGCCAAGTAATACTAATGCCAATACTTGTTTCTTTGGTGTCACTTCCAATCATACCATTGGATAGCGCTTCGCTGTTGGTCGGATCATAATCATTTGAAGTATAACTTCCCGTGAGTGAAATATCTGGACGGAGAAGATTATCTTTTCGATCAAGTGTGGATTTTAAAATTTCCATTCTGGTTTGAAGAGCTTTGATCTCGTTATTTGTAGCTAACTGCCCATCCGGCATCATACTTTTAATAATTGGATTAAAATTAAAAGCAGCGACTTCTTCTTTTGAAACAGGACGGTGAAGTTCTTCACCAAGGGTTTCAAGTGATCGCCTCAAAGCAATTTCAGCATTACGAAGTTCTTCAATTTGTTGCTCACGACTTCCTTGTGCCTGATAGAGATCCACTTTTTCTTTCAGTCCGTCGCGGACCCTTTTAGATACCAGGTTCTCTCTTCTACGAGCTCTATCCAATGCCTCATTTTGAAGATTCAAGAGGGCCAAGGCAAGTTTGGCGTCAACCCATGCTGAAGTCAGCCTAAGAAGACCTTTCTCTTTTTCAGTTGTCAGTAAAGTTTTCTGAAGTTCATGTCCAAGTTCAGCTTCTTTAATTTCTCTTCTGTCGTTTGCCCCAAAAAAGTTTTGACTAATGTCCTGGGTATAAGAAAGTGTCTGGGAAAAACCATAAGTTTTTCCATTTAATGTTCCAAAGAAGTTGCTCCCTTCAAGAGAAGTCATTGAATTTGAAAAACTAAAGTTTCCGCCCCAATCAAAATCTTTAGTCAAACCAATAGTGTGGCTAAGTGTTTTGACCGGATTGGATCTAAGTGACGTGGAAGATTCAAGACTGTTGTCATCTAAAGAACCTTGATAGAAAACACTCCAAGTACGATAAGCATCAATCAATTCCACATTAATCTCAGCCTGCTTTGTATTGATGATTTGCTGATCTATATTTTGGTTGATCCCAAGAAATTCTTTGGAAAAATCTGAAAGCTTGGTTGCTGATTCAGCAACCGATAGAGCAAGAAATAGCGACACGATTAGCGTGATTCTTTTCAAGTTTGACTCCCTTAAAAAACTGCATTTTATTTAACATGGTGATGGGATTTTGACTATTTTCTGCTCTAGGCAATGACTAGTTATTCAAGCGTTGACACAACGGGCAATCGAAGGCATAAAACCTCATTAGTCGAGATGGGGGAATTGCCGCCGGTGGATCTTCGGGTTCACGGGAGGAAAGTCCGGACACCATATGGCAGCGTAGCGGATAACGTCCGTCCACCGTGAGGTGAGGACCAGTGCAACAGAGAGAATGTACGGGCTATGATCCTGGATACGGGAACGGGAGTTCCAGGGGAGTCGCAGTAGTGAAAGCAGGTAAACTCTACGCGGTGCAAGTCCAAATAGGCCTGTGCTAACTTCGGTTTGAAGGGCGGCCAGTCCAAGCAGGCGGGTAGGACGCTTGAGCCCAAGGGTAATCTTGGGCCTAGACGAATGGCAATTTAACGACAGGATCCGGCTTACACCCTGTCTCGGCTTTTTTATTCAACTGTAGCAGATACACCAAAGTGATCTGATATGTGTGAAGTCACATACTCATCTCTTCCAACCTTCACCTGAACTTTTTCTTTAAGCACTACTGAAGTTGAAGTGGCCTGTGCATTTTTCACGAAGATGTGATCAATCAAAAGGTTGTCATATTCTTTTGGATCATTTCCTTCATTCACAAGGTTGTTTGAATTACAGTATGAACACTCTGGACTCATGCTTGATACAGGATCAGAATATCCGGCAGTCAAAAATTTCTGACAAGACTCTTCGAATTCATCTTCAAGTCCATTAGCTTCATCTTTAAATCCACAGTTGAAGTCACCCATCAGATATGTTGGCTTTTCAGATTCAGTTTCTTTGATAAGCTTTTCAACCTGAGCTATGTTTTCTTGTGACCAACTATCAAATCTTCCAGCGTATGGAGCTGTTCCATCCAGGTTAGCAGTCAGGTGCGTACATACTACCTTGTGGTCTTTACCTTCGTACTCAACATCAGCAACAAGAGCAGCTCTTCTGTTTAAAAAAGAGATTTCTGAAAAGTCTATGACTTTTGTATTTTTCAAAGGCTTCTTCGATAGAATTAAAAGTCCAGTGCTTCCCTTGTAAGCATATTGTCCTGCAGGAACAAATGGGTTCAAAACTGACCAAAGTGAAGCAATTGTTGAACGACCAACTTGGGCCATCAAACCTTGAGCACATTCTCTATTTGAATTCTTAAGATTTTCAAGAGCTGTTCCACAATCATTGATGATACATTGGGTGAACTCATCACCTTCTTTACCACCACATTTGTCTTTCATACACTGAACAAACTTTCCTTCTCCAAAAAGATCCTTCACTTTACATGTTGGTCTTCTTTCAGATCTTGTTTGTTTGATCTTCATAGAGAAATTATGTGGATATGCCTTTTCTAATTTCTTAATAATCTCTTTCTTATCTTTTTTGGTCCAAACTTCTTGAAGACAGATTACATCTGAATCTTGTCTTTTAAGTCCTTCGATCACATGTGGAATTCTTTCTTCGGCATACATGACAAATGTATGGGCAAGACCAGCATTATAACTTGTTAATCTCAAGTTTGCTTTTGGTGCAGCAAAAGTTGTTGCAGAAATGACAAGAGCTGCCATTGCGATTAAAGATTTCATTTGTCCCCTCGACGTTATGAATTTATTTTAAGTTTTTAAAAACTTTTAATGTGCTTGTAGCGTGATTCGTAATCCCTGGATCAATAGACTTGAATTTGAAGTCACCTTTAAACTTCAAGTCTTTGAATTCTTTCTCGCCAAGGACCAGAATCCGGTTCGTGATCTTATACTTGGTAATCGCCGTTTTAAAGGTTTTTAAATTTTTTACATTTATTTTCTTTGACAGTTTGGGGGCCAAACTAAGAGTAGGATATTGGCTAAGTGCCTGATCTGAGGTGGAAAGAACGAAAGTAGGAAGTTCCCATTGACCAGCCAGCCATTCAGAGTCCTTTTTTTGGTAACTTAGGACCTTATCGTCTTTCAAAACCACTACTCTTAAAAGATCCAGCTCATGGCTTTCTTTGACGGTTTCTTTGACTATTGGATAATTCAAAGGTCTGGACTTTTGGAAAGCATGACAGCCAGACCTGACAGGACACAAATCACAGTCCGCCTTTCTGGCTTGGCAATAGACTCTGCCTAAATCCATCAAAGCTTCATTAAGGGCCCTGGGCCCCAATTTATTCATATCGGGAAAGATTTCTCCTTCTCCATACATAGTTTGAATTGCTTTTAGAAGTTTTGGTCCCTTCTCGATTTTCACTCCATAAATTCTGGCCAATACTCTTTCAAGATTGGCATCCACAGCAAGTGCTGGTTTGTTATTTCCAATCGCAATCAGTGCAGAGGCAGTATAAGGGCCAACACCATTAATAGTGAGAAGGCTTTCCATCGTTGTAGGAATTTTGCCTTTGAAATTTTCCTGGATATCAATAGCTGCTTTTCTAAGATTCCTCGCTCGGCGATAGTAACCCAAACCTTTCCAAGACATGGTAATTTGTTCTTCACTGGCAGATGCAAGTGTTTCAATATCTGGATACTCTGAAACAAAACGCTCGAAGTGATTCAAGACAGTCGAGACAGTTGTTTGTTGCAACATGATTTCACTAACCAATGTGCGATACAAACTTCTCTTCTTCCGCCAAGGAAGATGAGAGAATTCTTTCTCTGACCATGTTATGAGTTTCTTGAACATGAGTTGAAACTATCCCAACCCGAAAAATGGTGTCAATTGAACAGGGATTATTTGTAGCAGCTACTGAGGTTTTTCTTGGCCCAATCCTGAAGATCGGTTGAATAAAATGGTTTGACTCCAACCCCAACGATATTAGCGCCGATCATATCGAGGTAATCCTTGAGCTGTCCTGACATTTCATCAATATCCGTAATCACGACTAGATGTTTCGCTTGAGAATTATCGATCCACTGAGTGAGACGTTTGGAGTCATTATCTCCCTTAGAGGTACAAATAGTACTTAGCTGGGAAATTTGCTTGATCGAAGTGTTGTAAACAGAAAAAGAAATTCCAGCTTTGCAATCGCGTTCCAACTTGGTTGCAAACTGCTGCCGATGGCACATGGGATCTTTATGATTCCAATCGACTTTCCTCATGGAAGTACTGATATCAAACCAGATCTCGACATCTCCAGGCTTGCTGTCTTTTTTACTCTTGCCACAAAAAATATCGAAATGATTTCCTTCTTCACATTCAATCATATTCGTTTCAAGTGAATTTATGGTTCGAACTTTCGAAGCTTCTGAAGGTGCTTCTTCTTTGGGAGGTTTTTTTGACTCATCTTTTTCAAGATCAGCATTGGGAATAAAACCATATTGTGGATGAAAACATCCATCACCCATAGGTGCACAATCTTTAGGAGTATTGGCTTCGGCCAAGAGACCACCAAAAGGAACATGATTAATCAGATCAAGTGCAGACTTGGCTACTTCTTCAGTTAAAAAAACAAACGTCAGCTTTTCCGGTGAAGCTTTTGTCACAGGAGAAAAGATGAGAAGAATAAAAAGAAGAGCAATCCTCAAATCTCGAGACCTTTTTGGCGGAAGTAACGAAACAGGTTGTTTCCGATATCAACGATCACATCCCGTCCTTCCATATCCAAATTGAGAAAGTCCATCATATAAGCTTTCTGTCTTGGCGAGAGTGATTTGATCTTTTCGCTGATCGAATCAATACCACCATTATCAGGCTGAAAGCTCATGGTCTGGGTTCTTCCTCCGACATTTACCCGTGCGGTGGCTCCTCGCTGTGCTGTACCTCCACCCGTTCTTCCTTCTAGTGCATCTTCCAGTTCATGATCGAAATCCTCTTCAGGTTCTTCAATGTCTGTTGCACGACGATTCTGGGTCTGAGCACCGGCCTCATATTGAGAAACATCGGTTTCACCGCCTTCCGCTTTGTAGAATTTAACGAGTCTCACAAAGCGATCCGTATAATCCTCATCGACAAAATCGATGATCTCATGAAGTGGGATATTCAATTTAGCTACGATCTTAGCGATTAATTGCGGATTGAGATCTGCTGTCTTCTTATTAAGAAAGCGAGACATAGTGGAAACTCCCACCTCAGTAAGCTCAGCTAAGTCCTTTTGAGACATTGGTCCACGTACTTGCATATACTTACGTACAGCCCCTAGGAACATCTCAAGCTCATTTTCTTTAAATTCAGCCATGGTAACCCCCTATTATTGCTTATCGGAATGAAAAAATATTTCTTGATGCAATTTTCTTTCTTGACGCAAAGCATCAAGTATTCTATTATTGCATTAGGCAATGAAACATCATTGCTAAGAACACAGGCTCGGGGGATACAAGATGAACACACTGACAAAATTCTTCAATCCTTTTTGGAAAAACCCTAACACCAGCTCTAGTTATGAAGTTATTGAAAACGAAGTAATAAAAGCTAGTGATCTCAAGGGTTTGACCATCTCAGGTTCACTCTTTTCTCTCACTACCTTTAAGAATGTAACCTTCGAGTCCTGTGTTTTCTTTGGTTCTAGGATGGAAAATTGCACATTTGAAGATTGCAAGTTCATTAATTGCGAATTCCAATTCACAACGCTTGAGCATTGCAATTTTGCCTCTGTGAGCTTTTCAAATTGCAAATGGGACATTAGCCCAATCAGGAAGAATCGCTTTGAAAATTGCAGATTTGACGACAAGACGTCTTACTTTGCCACGAAGGCATGCAATTTCAACAAGTTAACCTCTTGCATGACGCACAGAGAAGCCTTTAGAAGACAAGAAGGTCTTCGTCAGGACGAGATCATGGAAAAACAAGAAGTTACGGCCACGATTCTGCCACCGATCCCTTCGGAAGCAGAACTGGCCTCGATCTCAACCTCCATGGAGGGCCAGAAACTGGCAGCCTAAAACAAAATTTAATTAACAACCGGCGACGAATAACCATTCGTGTAGCTTCAAGGAATATTTATGCCGGAGACCATTCATGATGAATACTGAAGCTACTTATCTTTTACCAGGTTGGAATCAAGGATTGATTCTCTGGTCACTTCAAAAGACACATCTTTATTCCGGGGAGGGTATAATCCCCTTCCCGGAACCCCACCTTCTCACTTCAATGATGTTTCAAGAATTTTTCGAGTTGCCTTGCTAAGTGCAACTGCTTCTGATGGCTTGATTTTAGGTTTCACATTCTTGATCAATGTCTCAAGCATCAATGTGTAATTGTGATGCTTCTTCTTTCCTGTAGAAATTAATTTTAAAAGAGTCAGAGGCTTCGAATCTGTACTGATCCAAAATTCTACATTTTGACCATTGTTAGAAATTTTATATCTATTGGCCTTGACCTTGCCGGCAGGAACTTCAACTTCTTCAGTATTGATCAAATGTTTGTTGATTTCATCAAAGCTTCCAAAAAGAAAGTCCGTCATCTGGACTCCGTCTGAACCCTTCAAGTGTTTAGACTCCATCTTCTCAGGCTTAGTCATATTGTCTGAGAGAATATAACCTTGGCTCAGCTTTAATGGACCGCTCGATCCTTTCTCCAATTTGAATTGCTGCCAAAGCTCTTGCTTCAAAAAACTATTTTGTGACTGAATATAGTATTCAATATTTAGAGAATTACTTTCAACACTGGCCGTATAAATGGAAAC
>SBGE01000043.1 GCA_006226755.1 Deltaproteobacteria bacterium
CACTGATCAAAAGTAAACTGAGATGCCAAGGATTTCCCCAAGAATAGAAAATGAAACTGCTAACCACTAAAAGTATTTGGTGTTGAAAAATACCTTTGAGAAATATTCTCACGAACATGACAAGCGGAAGAAATAAGAGAAATTCCAAAGAGTTAAAAAGCATTATTGATCCTTAAAAACATTATCTCTGCAGCAATAAGTATTTTCCAGTACTTACAATTTTCCTCTGCCGTTCAGACAAGGCAAAAAATCTTCTTAAGATAGAATTTAGTTCATTTATGATCAGTATTTTCAAGGTGTTATATTATCTGACTATTAAAGTTTAAAATCATACACAACGAAAAGAAAAGCGCATGAGTATAAAGAATATCTTTCCATTCATTTCAATCTGTATTGTTTTGATGAGCACTTCTTGTTCAAGAAAACAGAAGTTGGCCAAAACTACGTTTGAAATTTCATCAAGCCAGATTGTAAACGGGACACCAATGGCCGGTGGAATTTACCTATGGGCCGTTCCCTTTGATGGAATTTCTCCACCACTTAAAATGGATCTTGATGCTGATGACTCTGTATCAATACCTTTTGGTCAATATTACCTACATGTCGTTGGATATGAGGGCCCAGGAGCTTGGCAAGGTAATAATCAATGTGGAGGGACACCCAGTGCTGTTCTTCTCGAAGATGTTGAAGTCACAATTACAATTAATTTGTCTCCTGGTGAATGTGGAGTACAACAAATTTATGCAGATATGATTAATGAAAAAGCAGCCTCACTTGTCGCCCCTAGTAATTGGGATACGGCAGTGTGGGATCAATCAACATGGGGTCCATAATATGGAACAAAATGAATTGAACAAAAAAATTGAAGAACTTGAAGCAAAGCTTGAGCAAGCGCTAAAACCAAAGAAGCCTTGGTATGAACGCATGATTAAGAAGACAAGTTTTGTTCATGGATTTATTTTTTCTGTGCTGCTTACATCAGCTGTAGGTATCGCTTTTACTTTGCCTGGAACACCATTTAGCAGTGGAACTGTGATTAGTGCTGCTGATGTAAATGCCAAGTTTGCTGCAATTGAATCAAAACTTAACGAACTAGATGTCGGCTTTGTCGCCAACATGAGTGGTGGAGCATCTGCAACATGTGGAAATGGAGCATTTGGACCAGATGAAGTTATGCCTTTCGATACCGCTGGAAAAAATGATGGATACTTTAATACCACATCTTTTATCTACACTGTTCCATTTAATGGATATTTCAGAGTATCTTATAAAGTAGTCAATCCAATGTATTCTGCATATTCCGAGTTTAAATTTCAAATCAATGGGATAGACAAGGCTATGGCTTCTGTAAGTTCGGGAATGGCTCCAATGGAAGAAATACATTTTCTAAATATGGGTGATACACTAAAAGTCATTGCAAGGTGCGATGATAAAGGGGGAAAAGGGACTCCAACAATGTCTATCAGTAATGCTGAGTCAATATTCGCACTTAGTCCGCTGTAAAAAGCGAGAGGAAGCTATCGCGCTTAGCGTGCATTTCGAGGAACTCGTTATTGCAGTCGCTCTCTAGGGTAATGCCACCACCGGCATGAATTTTAAGCATCTTTGATTCCATTTCATACTCGCCGCTTCTGATATTGATTGAAGCGGCAATGATATCGTCATCTAGAATCACAGTTGATCCACAATAAAAACCACGGGGCTCATTCTCTAGAACGTCGAGAATACTCATCACACGCTTTTTAGGAGCTCCAGTCACACTGCCTCCAGGAAAGAGTCCTTGAAGGATCTTTTTCAGCGTTAAATTCTTCGAGAGAGTCACTTCAATGAGTGAGTACTGATGAAGAAGACCCGGAACCCGAAGAGGAAGCTTTTTCTTCACGACTTTGGAAGGTGTCTTTTCAATCCGGGTCATATCGTTTCGAAGCAGATCAGTGATCATGTAAAGCTCGGCCTGATCTTTAACTGATCGCTTCAGCTCCTTCCACTTGTCTTTGATTTCTTCATCTTTGAAACAATTGATCGTGCCCTTAATCGGCATAGTCCAAAGCTTAAGAAAGTCAGGCATCATTCTTCCCTGAAACAGACATTCAGGTGAATTGGAAACTAATATTTTTTTCATCTGTGGAATAAAAGAGAGATGGGCATAAGCTCCGGCCCTTTTTGGATCTGACATCAAAAGAGATGTAAAAAGATCGAAATCCATCAGATCATCTGACTCATATCGAAAAGGATAAGTCAGATTGAATTGATAACAATCCCCTCTCATTAAAGCGTCATATCCGCTGTTAAAAGAGGCCTGGTAAACTCCAAACAACTCACGGTAATACTCGTGAAACTTTGTGCTCTCTCCTCTTTCGGGAGCAATACGGTCTTCAGAATCAGAGTAATGAATTTCAATAGCAAGGATTGGGTTATGCTTAGCGAAGGTTTTAGATTCAATCCCTTCAATCAGATAGCCTAATTCGTAAAAGAGATGGAAAATCTTTTTTGAGTCTTCCAGACCTTGGTCATCCCATTGATCGAGAACTCTTTGACCATCAAAAGATTCTTCCTTTCCAGTGAGAAGATCTATTTTGGATCGCAATCGGTAGAGAGTAGCAAAAGAAGGATTCGAATATCTTCGAATTTTTCCTTTTCCTAAATTGATGACCGTTTGAATCTGGTCTTTCATATCTTAATGTTCTGGACGATGCGTGAGATTTTCAAAGGTAGTATAGGCACCAACCCAAGCCACCTTTGCCGTACCAGTTTCACCAGCTCTGTTTTTACCGACGATGAGTTCGGCAACACCCGGCTCTTTCGTGTCTTCGTGATAATACTCATCACGATAAACGAACATGACAATATCGGCATCCTGCTCGATCGCACCAGATTCCCTGAGGTCAGCTGTATTTGGACGTTTATTTGGTCTGGCCTCAACCCCACGGTTAAGCTGAGAAAGAGCAATTACAGGACACTGAAGCTCTTTTGCCATGGTCTTGAGACCTCTCGACATTTCCGAGATCTGTTGTTCCCTTGGAAGAGATTTATTGTGTGAACTCATCAGCTGAAGGTAGTCAATGACAACCAAACCGAGTCCACTCTCAGATTTAATTTTTCGACACTGTGACTGAATATCGAGAATCGTACTATCCCCAGAATCGTTGATAAAAATCGGAAAAGTCGAAAGTTCTTGAACAGCTCGACCAATCGATCTGAGATCCTGGTCCATAAAGTCTTTGGTTCTGATTCTTTTTGAATCAACTTTTGCTCGCGAAGACAAAAGTCTCATTGAAAGTTCGTTCGCTAACATCTCCAGTGAGAAAATAGCGACTGGTAAACCAGATTGGGCCACAGAGTTTACGGCGACGTTTAGGGCCAATGCTGTTTTTCCCATGGCAGGACGTGCCGCCAGAATAATCAGCTGACCAGGTTGCATCCCGAGAAGAAGTTTATCAAGTTCAGGATAACCGGTTGGGATTCCTTGAACTTCACCAGCTCTTCTAGACGTATCTTCAAGTTCTTTCAGGTTGACCTTGAGGCAGTCGTTAAGTTTTTGCATCTTACCGGCCTTGGCCTCATTGGTAAGACCGAAAAAGCTGGCCTCAACTTCTTGGAAAAATTCCTGGGTATCCCCTTTGAAGTCCATCCCCATCTCTGAGACTCTCATGGCTGTTCGAACCAGCTCTCTAAGAGAAGACTTGTCTTTTACAATTTTACCGTAGTGATAGATATTCGCAGAGGAAGCTTGTTCTTCAGCAATTTCCATAATGGCACTTTGACCACCAACTTCTTCAAGCTTTCCTTTTTCAGTCAATCTTGAACAAACTGTAATGTAGTCAACAGGCTTGTTGGCTCCGGCCAAATCGATAATGGCCTCAAAAATCGTTCCGTATTGCGGATGATAGAAATCTTCTTTCCTGAGTTTAAGATCAGAAATCTCGTCAATTCCTCCACCATCAATGATCAAACATCCCAAAAGGGATTTTTCGGCCAGGAGATCATGGGGCAATTCACGGACATTTCTGGTCATGAAGACTTCCTTGTATTTGTGTAGAATTTAAAAAAGGACGAGAGCTGAATCCAACCCTCGTCCCTATTTAGAGAGATTAATCTCTTACGATTTTGTTTGCTTCTTCAGCTAGCTTTTGCTCTTCAGTTTGAGGAGCTTCTTCACCAGCTTCTGCAGCAGCTGCAGCTTCTTCAGCAGCTTTAGCAGCAGCTTTTTCTTTAGCTTCTTTAGCAGCTTCAGCTTTACGCTTCAAATCTTCCAATTGCTTGGCATCGATTGTTACGTTTACGTTGAATGTAGATTCTACACCATCGAAAAGCTTGGCTTTAGCAGTAAACTTTCCAGCAGTCTTGATTGGAGTTTCAAGAGTAATCATTCTCTTTTCAACTTCAAGACCTTGCTCTCCAAGTAGCTTGGAAAGATCTAGAGAAGTTACAGCACCAAAAAGTTTACCATTGGCAGCAACTCTTTTTGTAATATCAAGAGTTACTTTGTCCAACTTAGACTTTGTAGCTTCTGCAGCTGATTTAGCTTCTGCCATTTTCTTGGCTAGCATTTTTTGGCTGTGAGCAAGTGCACTCTTGTTAGAAGCATCTGCAATTACAGCAAGTTTGTTTGGAAGCAGGTAGTTTCTAGCGTGACCAGCTGAAACATTGACAACTTCACCGACGTTTCCAAGTGTTGGAACTCTTTCTGTCAATATAACTTTCATAAGTTATCTCCTTCATCATTATTTTTTTTAACTAAATACTTTCTAAAATCCACCCATGTATCAAAAAGACCGGCAAAAACGATGAGTTGCCAGGCCATGAACAGAGTGGTCATGATCATCAGTGTTCTGAAAAGACCGAAGATGCCAAAGAAATTCAAAGTATCGATATAAATCCCAAAACCTTGGAAGAAGTAAAAAACGGCCAGACAAAGAAGGATATTTCCTCCAATGACTTCACCCATTTCTCCCATCCCAAGATAAGTGGATCCAACAAACAGAACGAGACCTACAATCAAAGGCCAGACAGCAAAGTCGGGAACTCTGAATTTTACGAGGTCGCTAAGCCCAAAAGGGTAACCGTGCCGATCACGCCAAATGAGACTGTTTCTTAGAACCAAAAAGAGAGATACCCAAAGACCAAAGAACGTTCCGACAAAAATGACAGAAGGACTCCAGTTAATGATCTGGTTGACCACAATCTTGGGGTTATCAATAACTTCTTTGAGAGCTTGCGCTCTTTCATCTCCGCTATCAAGCAGGACTTGGTTTTCTTTACTACTTTTAATGGTATTTAACGCTGACGTCACACCTGCTTCAATCTGAGCACTCAAAGATTGCTCGGATGTAAGAGAGAGACCCAAGGTTATCGCACCAATAAAAAGAACAAGAGAAAATCCCATCACAATCAAACCTTTCGAAGGTGGCCATTTCCTGAAAATGATTTCAGAAATCAGAACCGCATTCAAAAGTACGACTGCAAAAATTCCCCACAAGTGAGAAAGTTCAGGAACAAGTCGTGCAAGAACGAAAGTCAAACCAATGACAATTCCACCCAACATGAAAGCTTTGCCTCTTCCGTAAAGAAGAAACGCCATCACCATTGGGACAGCAGCAAACAGAGACAATGGACCAGAAGCGGCCAGTGCCAGTGAGATCACACCGAGGAAAAGCAACTTCCCAAAGGAGTAGCTTAGCGCGGTCTGTTTGATGTTTGGATTTTGTGTCATTCCGACTCCGTACTTTTCCATAAACGCCTGATTAAAACCTCTTATTCAGCAGCGAATCTGTTTGAGACGTAGCTAGCAATACCAATGTTTCTGGCTTGCTTAATAGCTGAGTCTGCAAATCTTTGATGCTTTCTAGAGATACCAGAAACTCTGGCTGGAGAGATTTTTCCAAACTCGTTGATCAACCAACCAAAAGTTTTTGGATCTTTCCAATCTGCTTTGATGTCTTTTGCTGTGAACCAGCAAGCTCTTCTCTTGGCAAATCTTCTTCTCTCTTTCGCACCTTCTTTGTCATCACCTTCGTCAACAACAGAACCGTTGCTGGTTTTAGAGTAAGGACACTTGTACTTCTTGAGAATTTTCTCTTGATCAGCATCTTCGCCAAGTTTTACGATCATGTTTCTGAGAACTTGTTCATTGATCCCGAAACGTCTTTGAAGTTCTTTGTTTGTTCCTTCTTCATTTGTTTTGAAGATGAAATAAAGAAATCTTCCTGCAACTCCTCCAGACTTTGTTGGCTGAGCGAACTGGAGTTTACCCCAGTCATCAGTAAGCAGAGATTCACCTTTGAACTCTGTGATTACCGATTGTACCAAGTCTGTGAGGGATTTTACCTGATCATCAGATGATTCAGGTTTTGCCACAAGGGCGAGCTCATAAATCATATATTCCTCCTGGACTAACGGCCTAAAACACCATGCTTTAGGCGAGTTTCGATTTATTAAAAAAGATATTCGAATGTAGGGGTTGTTGTAGCAAAGACGGGCCAAAAGACCAAGGGCGAAAGTGAATAATT
>SBGE01000028.1 GCA_006226755.1 Deltaproteobacteria bacterium
GAGAAACTCTCACATATCAAGTCCCTTCATGTAAAAAATCAAGAGAATGAAAATCGTTATTATGAAGTTAGACAAAACTATCATTCTATTTCCGTGCTTGATCTTATCAACCGCAATTCAGAAAACTTTGGAGAGATCGTTGGGGATCCTTGTGCTGATGGCCTCAGTTTTGCCCTATTTCGAGATAATGAAAAACAGAAGAATCTGTATACCTGTCAGGTTAGAGTGAGCGAAGCCGATCGTGTAAAGCTAGGTCTTGAGAAGTCGGGAGTTCTGACACTTAAAGATATGAGAGAGCTTTTGAAGAATGATGAAATGCAACTGATAAGTAAATCTTCAGTCGATTCAGTCGCATCACTTAATCAAAATTTCAGAGTGCAGGACTTTGCAGAATATGAGCTGAAAATTTTCAAGCAAGCTGGTGTGGTTTATCTTGAAGGTTCTTGTCGTGAAAGGAGAGTTTGGTTTTCAAATATTGAGCCATTCACAGAAGAGCAAAGACGTCCTAAAGAAGATACTTTTGTGAATCCCTTGGATTTCAAGATCAATGTAGCGGGAATGGATGTTGGATTTCCCTTTGATGTCAAAATGAAAAATAACGGGACACAAAATCGTGAAGGTGAGGATCAATACGATATCGATCTTAACCTTGGACTCTCTACTGATGTAAATCTTGGAGGGGGAATCATGATGAATATTGAACCAAGTGTTCAAGTTCCTTTTGCTCGGAATGTATCAGGGATATCAGACTTCAATGCAAATAATCTAACCCGCGACCTCATTCCGACAGAAGTCGGGGTTAGATTTAGTTTAGAGTTTTAGTTACTACCAACCAGTGGCATTCCACCCACCTGTATTAAATCCTGGGCCAATGTTCCCATTCTGATAGGGATTGATTTCTACTTTGGGCCAGAACTTCTTATCTTCAAATATAGTTAGTCCCTGCATTTTACACATCTCTAACATTTGGTTAGCTTGAACAAGAGGAGGAGATGAAGAGTATGGGCTTTGAAAAGCTAGATTTGCCACTTGGTTTTCAAGTTGAAACATAAAGCCATAGCCAGGGTAGCCCATGCCGAAGCCTCCACCCATTCCAATTCCTCCTCCGGCTCCTGGAAATGTTCCCATTCCCATTCCGAATCCACCAAATCCAAATCCAAAATTTTGCATCGGATTTTCTCTACCGGTTCTATCATAAAAGTTTTTTGCTAATTTAGAGAGATCTTTTGCTGCATCATCACTGAAGCATTTTTTTAGTTTATCTTGATGTTTTTTTACAACTGCACCAAGTTCCTTACAGAGTTTTGTGTCAAAATCTACGCTTTCATGCTTGTAGCCATTTTTGACATCATTTTCAAGTAAGTGAGTAGTTGTCTTTTTGTCTATCTTACATTCCCCATCGACAATGGATAAATGTATATCTGACTTTAGAGGCATCATTATAGGAGCTTGAAAATCTTTTAATCCCCATTGCTCTTGCATCTTTTTCATTTCTTTTTTGTATTTGTCACTATACGTGTACTCATACCACTTCTTCATCATCTTATTGTGCTTATCTATTTCTTCTTGTTTAACATTGAAATCATTTGTGATCTTTGAGATTTCATTTTTATCATCTCTTTGTATAACTACTTTTTGAACTTTCATCACTGGTTTGTATTTTGACCAGTCGATTTGTTCTCCTGGTTCCATTGTGTATGGAAAGGTCGCTACTTCATACTCAATGATTTCTTGATTCTTTTTCTTGTCGTGTTTGTATGACTTTATTCCTTTGGCGGTTTTAACTTTTCCATCAGCTTCAATTGAATAGGGGTTAATACCTAGACCAAAGCCACTACCAAAACTTCCGGATGACATCATTGAGCCTGGTATCCGACTTTCTTCAAATTGACCTTCAAAAGGATTTAAAACTTTATTACATTTTTTATAGTCTGTGGCCTGGGCCGATAAAGAGAGGGCAAGGGTCGATAGACCCAGAATTATCTTTGTCTTCATTTAGACTCCTATGGAATGGATATTCTCACTCAACGATTCTTATCGGTTGATTAAGTGGAGTGGATAACTCGGAAATAAAAAATGGCTTTAATTACTGAAGCTTAGTGATTAATTCCAACTGAAATTGGCACCCAATTTCAGATAGATACTGTTTTGAATTCGGTACCTTTCATCGTCAGTATTGAAGATATTCTCACCTCTAAAAAACATACGATCAAACTCATATCCGGCAGCACCATAAATCTTAAATTTCCAAAAATGAGATGAAGTGTAGCGGAATTCCACATCATGCTTTTCAAGTAAAAGACTTTGTTCATCATTAAATGCCGGCGATTCAAGTTGATATGAATCTACTCCGTAAAAATACGTCAACGCCCACGTGGAGTTTTTGGAAGTTTTCAATTCACTTCCTGTTTTCACTCCACCTGGAGAGAGTGAGAAGAGGTAGTCAAACTTACCAGCGATAGGACCGTTTAGACCAATGAAGGGAAAGCCAGCAGAAAGCCGATGCTTACCAAACATTGTGGTGTAAATGAAAAATGGCATGGGAATTCCTCTAAGGGCCCCCTGATCTTGCAAGAAGAGTCCGTAGCTCCAAGTGCTCACTCCATTTTTATGTCCAGTTAAGAAACGAAACTCTAAAGTGGTGTCTTTGTTTTCGAACCATTTATGTCCGTGGAAAGTGTAGGTGAGACTGGAAATCCAGGGGAGATGATCATTGTCCCTGGGCTTGAAAAAATTCCAAGAGAACGCAGTAGAGTAAAAATCGTTGTAAATAAAACGATCTTTAATTTCCTGGTAATCTAGAAGTGTTTTCTTTTGTTCAACTCCGATGGCGTGCCGACCATATTCTATAGGAATACCTGTCGGGATTCGAAAACCGAGCCCTAAATGTCTTTCGTGAGTTTCAAATAGTCCAAGATCGAGATAATAATGAGGCTTTTTCCCTCGTTGAGCGAAACAATCTAAACTGAAGATGAACGCAAGAATGAAAAAGAAAGTCTTCTTAAACATTATCTACACTCGGAAAATATTCCGCTTGTTCTCCAATTTGATGGCCACCTGCAATTGGTAGGCAAAGTTCATCTAGACTGAACACTGATTCTGGTAAATTAAGAGACTGTCTTAATTTGTCCATGGTCTTTGGTGCAAAAGGATGCAACATGATCATAGTATTTTTCAAAATGAAAAAACATGAGTAGAGGGCATCTTTTCTCTCTTCAATATCAAATCTATCGTCGTGAGGTTTGTGTTGAGTAAAGAGTCCATTGATGATTCTTGCATAGTTTTCAACCGCAAAAAGAATCTTGGAATAGTCACCTTTTTCCATCATACGAAGATAGTTTTGAACAATCTTGTATGTTTCCTTTCGAGTTTTACCAATCAGTTTACCTTCTGGAACTTTACCATCGAACTGTTTGTGACAGGCAGAGATAGGTTTCTCAAAAGCTGCGTTCATAGGACCTGCCAAAAAGGCATTTCTTTCTTTAAAGTTTTCAAAATCAAAATTGGAGTTCTTTTCTGGTAAACTCAAAATAGCGAGGAAATAACGAATTTGATCAGAGTCATATCCCATCTCTTCAATCAATTGATCTCCACTATAAAAGTTCCCAATAGACTTACTCATTTTCTGGCCATCAATCTGAAGATGGTAATTGGCGAAAATGTCAGTCATCTGTAGTTCTCCGGCCTTTGGCTGACGATGAACATCTGCCTGCGTTCCAAACCACATCGCTCCTTGCATCAACACATAAAAGAAAATGTTATCTTGTCCGAGGAATTGAAACACTCTGGACTCAGGGTCTGTCCAATAGTCTTTCCAAAGATCAGGATTCATTCCTTTTTCTTTAAGAGCTGTCATTGTAAAACCAATCGGCGCAATCAAAGACTCCGGCCAGACATAAAATGTTTTCCCTGCCATATCTTTATCGATATCGTCAGGAACTGGTATTCCCCAAGAAACATCTCTAGTGATGGATCGGTGGGCCCAACCATTTTCTAGGGCACATTCGATTCCCGCATCTTCAAGAATTTTCTTTGCCTTTTCAAGATCAGATATACTTTCGAATTGGGCAACAATCCTTTTTCCTGGAGCATATCGGCTTTTATGAGAAGGTAGTTGTTCTTTTAAACTCTTGAATGTTTCTTCATCTTTGTTTGAAAATCCAAAAGAGGGAAGAACTGTATTGATGGTTTCAAGATAAACATTCTTACGCCAAAACTTTTGACGACTTTGAATCCACTCACAAAGTTGATCCGAAACTTTCCACATATTAAGCCACCAATGATCAGTTTCTTTTAAAACTGGGGTAGCGTCACTGACTGTACTTTTTGGATTTTGAAGTTCTTTAGGGTCGTAGTTGGCGCCACAAACGTCACATTCTTCACTGTAGGCCTTTTGATTTTCGCACTTTTCATTAGGGCAAGATCCAAAGACAAAACGGTCTGGCAGGAACATGTTCAATTTTGGGTCATACCATTGCTCGGTCGTTTTCTTGTCGAGCATTTTATTTTTATAAAGTGTTCTCAAAAAATCCTGACAATAGTTTTTATGAGCTTCATAATTTTCTTCTCTTGAAGTTCCTGTATAGACATCCAAAGAGATGGAGTAATTACTCATGGTCTTTTTTTGACCTTCATGAATCTTATTAATGAATTCTTTGGTGGAAATTCCCTGTGTCTTTGCAGCAACTTCTGAGTTTGAACCATGATCATCAGTTCCGTTGACGAAAAGAACGTTTTCCTTTCCGATCATCATTCTCATGTAGCGAGCATAGATATCTGCGGGAACATGAGCGCCGGCCAAGTGACCAATATGAACAGGGCCATTGGCATAAGGCATACCAGCAGTAATCAATGCTTTTTTAGGTCTTTTGAATCTTCCAAAAACGGTTTTAATTTCTTCTTGGAGTGCTAAGAGTTCATTGTCGCTCATGGTCATTTCCCTCAGGGTTTAGGTCGACCATTTTAGCTTACAGTGAACTCTTTTTCTATGCCGAAGTATCGACTTTTACTGGCATTTACCCATCTCTTCAGGGATCAAGAAGGCCTGATCCTGAAGTTTCTGACCTGTCTTTGGATGTTTTATGGTTCTCTTCAAGGCCAGATCAAATAGAAGAGGGTTGAACTCATAGATTTCATTAAGGTGATCCCTCTCTTTTGATGTGATGTAACCCATGTCTTCAAATTGTCCGGTTCGATACAAGATATTGATGGCAGGGAGCGGATAATCGGAACCATTTACGATTCGATGATGGTACTCAGGATGTTCGAGAATTGTATCGATGGCCTCTCCCACTCGGGTATGAATGGTAACCCCTGAGATTTCGCCGAAAAGATTTTTCTCGTATTTCTTGTCTTTGAATAATTTCCAAAAAAGTTTGAAGCAAAAGACCTCTTTGTCTCCATCAGTGAAGTCTTTACACTGACCAAGGCTCGCCAAATGCGCCATGATAATTTTGACTCCAAGATCAAGAGGACGTCTAAGCAGGAGTGGATTTGCCAGTTTTTGAAACTCTTCACCTTCGACAGCTTTTTCATGACCTGTATGAGTTAGAATTGTAATGTCGTACTTCTTGACCATCTCATAATAAGCATCATGCTTTTCAAGACTTGGATTGATTCTTTGAGCGTTAGGTAGCCATTTAATATATTTTGCACCTTTCTTGGCCCATTTCTCTAATTCGTCGAGAGCGTCCTTTCTGTCGGGGTGAACAGAGATTACCGGAATAATGACATCTGGATATTTTTCCTTCATATCGAAGACGTATTCATTGGGAATATAAAAAGTACTTTTATCTTTGTTGATTGTTCCATCTTCATTGTAATGATGATCAAAAGCAAAGAGATGAAGTTTTCCATAGCGCTTGTCCGCTGTGGCCAATCTTACCAATCTATCCATGTACTGTTGATCTGCATTTTCTAGATCATCAATTCCCGAAGCCGACATATAGACTTTGTATTGAAGGTACTTATAAGGACTCGACATGGATTGCATTTTCGGGTTCACCCAGTTGTGGGTTCCATGAGTTCCCATACCAACAGCGTGAACATGAAAGTCTTGCTGACAAGAATTATCTATGCCTTTAAAGATTTGATTAAGAAACTCCTTGGTTTCCGAAGTCATTTTCTTGTCCATTTCACCAGGTTCGTAATCAAAGGATCCAGCAATCGGGGTGACGATGGCGGAGCAAGAGGTCAATAAAAATAGTATTAGAGTAAGAGATAAGGTTTTCATAACTATCCTTTTTAAGTTTCTCTAGGATACTTGACGATTCAAAAACACGAATGGAGCAGCGCATACTTCACTTTTTTTCCTCGAGCTTTGTCTAATTTTAGTTATACTTAAGGTAGGGTTAAAATGAATAAAATTATTTTGGCTCTGGAGACCAAAATTGAATATTAAAAAAGTATTAGTTGTAGACGATGAAGAGCTGATTTGTGATCTATGCAAATCCCTTTTCGAAGATGAAGGCATTGAAGTCAAAATCGCTTATAGCGGTAAGGACGCAATTGATATTGTTAAGAATGAAGAGTTTGATTTTATTCTGAGCGATATTCGTATGCCCAAAGGCGATGGAGTTCAATTCAAAAAAGAGCTTAACCAACTTGGAATTAAAACACCGTTTCTTTTTATGACCGGTTTTTCCGATTTGACCTATGAACAGGCCAAAGAACTTGGAGCTTTGGGGATCCTTAAAAAGCCATTTGATTTTGAAGAACTTGAAGAAGTTATCAAGTCCTGCTGATTACAAGTATTCTTTCAATGAAAATCTATTTTCCAACCATTCTCCAACAGAATTTCCACTCACAAGATAGTGGGCGAAATGCATATGAAGGCAACGTACACGAGAGTAATCGGAGAGTCCGCCAATACCTTTCGTTTTCAAAGCTTCTAGATACTCAGGTCTGAGATCTTTTAAATCTTCTTCCTCTTGCATGTATTTTAAGCGCAGCTCGATATAGTTTATATGGTCTTGGATCAGGCGATTTTTGAAGTCTTCGTCAGCCTTTAAAATTTCATTTTCAAGATTTTTGATGAGTCCTGTGGCCTCGACTTTATCGATTTCTTTTTTCAAAATTGGGTCGGTTAACCAAAAGAGATTGGGAAAGGGTTTGCCTCGCACCATGGATCGCACCCGGATGACTACCGGACGGCCGTCTTTTCCACGGATTGGAATCTCTTGGACGCCTTCTGGCTCCCGCCCAAGTTGCTGCGTAATGGTATTCAGATCTTCATTGGAAATTGTCATGCGGGCAACCTAATGCTAAAAACTCTAAAACACAAGTTAGTGAGGTTTTATGTCCGTTCGAGTCCGTTTTGCTCCTAGTCCAACAGGTTATCTCCACATTGGTGGGGCCCGTACAGCTCTTTACAGTTATTTGTATGCTAGAGCGACAGGAGGAAAATTTATTCTCCGCATCGAAGATACTGACCAGGAAAGAAGTAAGCGTGAATATGAAGAATCTCAAATCGCCGATCTCAAGTGGGTTGGTCTCGATTATGATGAAGGCCCGGACAAAGACGGAGGGTTTGGTCCTTATCGTCAATCTGAGCGCCTCGATATTTATAAAAAATATGCTTGGGATCTGATTGAGCAAGGCAAGGCCTATCCCTGCTTTTTGACTCAAGAAGAGCTTGATGAACTGACGGCCAAGGCCGAAGCAGAAAAAATTCCTCACCATGCCTATCACGGAAAGTATCGCGATTATTCTTTGGATGAGGCCAAGAAAAGAATTGAGGCCGGCGAAGAGCATGCTATTAGATTTAAAAATCCAGGAAAGAAATGGAGTTTTACCGACTTGGTCAGAGGGGAAGTAACTTTTCCTGAAGATATGGTTGGAGACTTTGTTATTATTCGCTCAAGTGGACTTCCTGTCTATAACTTCTGTTGTGTGATTGATGATCATTTGATGAAGATTTCTCATGTTATTCGTGCTGAAGAACATTTGAATAACACCGTCAGACAGTTGATGGTGTATGAAGCGATCGGAGCCTCTGTTCCAGAGTTTGCTCATTGTTCACTTCTTGTTGGTGAAGACAGACAAAAACTTTCTAAGCGACATGGAGCGACTTCTGTCAGTCAGTATAAAGAGGAATTTTATCTTCCTCAGGCATTGATCAACTACCTTTGCCTACTTGGCTGGTCACATCCCGAAGAGAAAGACATCTTCAATATTAATGAACTGGGAGAGACCTTTGATCTCAATCGTTTTTCCAAGTCTCCTGCGATGTATGACATCAAGAAATTGAATTTTTTCAATGAGCAACACTTAAGAGCACTTCCTGTAGAAGAACAAGTGAGCTGGTTTGAAAAAGTCATTCCGACTGACAGTTCTTACTTCAAACAAACACAAGAGTGGAGAAACACTTTTGCTACTTTGTTTGTGGATAAAATCCAATTGGTTGCCGAGATTACCGAAAAGCTTCCCTTGATATTTGATTCTTCTGTGTCTGAAGATGAAGACTACAAGGAAGCACTGTCTTGGGAGACAACACCAGCTATTGCCAAGTATCTTGAAGGAGAGCTTAATGCTCTTTCAACACAGTCTCCAGCTCCTGAAAAAGTTGAAGAATGGATGGACTACTTGAAAAAAGAATTAAAGATCAAAGGTAAACCTCTTTTCATGGGAACCAGAGCTGTCCTGACCGGACAAAATCATGGGCCAGATCTTAAAGTTCTTGTAAGTTTGACTCCAAAAGAAATTCTATTAGAAAGATGTAAGAAGGCCCTCTCTTAAGAGAGAGGGACCATGATCATACCGTGATTTAAGGCAGCTTCTCTTGAAAAGGGAAGAACTGTATTGAGATTGAATCTCGCACCTTTCAAATTGCAATTGATCAACTTGGCATCTTTCATATTGGCATCGCAAAGATCGGCCTCTTTGAGATTACACTGAACAAATCTCAATCCTCTGAGATTCGACCATCTGAAATCAGCTTTTTCTAGTTTGCATTTTTCCAGTTCGGAATTCTCCAAAGTGGCGCATTGGAAGTTGCTCTGGTTGAAATTTGTATCTATCAAGTTGGTATGAGAAAAATTTGTCCATTCCATATCGACTTTGGAAAGGTTGCTTTTACTAATTACGCAATGTGAAAGTCGACTTTTCTTAAAAGTTGAAGAACTTAAGTTTGAATCAAAGACCTGAAGACTTGGAAAATTAACCATCTCAAAGTTGGATTTTACCACTTTGGAGTTCTTGATAGTCTTGAGGGTGTTTGTTTCTGAGAAGTCCTCAGCTTTAAGATCAACGTTTGCCAGAATCTTTCTGTCTTTGCGCATTATAATCATCCTTGTTTATTTTGCTTTCTGAATTGTGAGCGACTATCATACACTTTTTTTATTGAGTTGACAGTCGCTTTGCGTCGACTACTCTTCTTCGAGAGAGCCGTGGCCTTGGAAGTTGAGAATAGAGGCGCCAATTGTTGGCCCATATTTTTCTTCGAGAACACTCAGGTTTTCTGAAACAAATGGACAGTGATGTGGTTTCCCTGTTTCTCTTTCAAGTTCATCTATTCGATTAAGAACCTTACTCAAAAGTTTTTTATTTCTAAATTTTGAACAGTTGGTGGCCTCATCAAATGAAAGGTCGATGTAGTGATTGAAGTCGAGCTTTTTGACTTGAACCCATTTGTCTTCTTGGCATTCGATATATGGACCGGCCGGTTGATCAAGAACATCCGGACGAAGAAGAAGCATATCATTCCAAAATCTCATCCCATTGAAGTTCGCTGCGAGATCTCCCTGGGAATAAACACCTGTGGTCTGAGCACCCAAGAAAAATTTCTCAGAGTTTTGACCAAATTTCAAAATATAGCGTAAGGATTTTCCCTCGAGATAGTAGCTTTCAAAATACTTGAATCCTCTCCCGAACATGTGTTCAAACTTATCGGATCCAATAAAGATTCCACCCATGTTCAGGGCGTAGGCAGCAGAATTTTTATAAAGTCTTTTTACAGCGGCCAAAGAAAAAGCTTCATACCATTTAAAGTCACGATAAACAGTGTCATCAAACTTGGTCTGAATTTTATCAATGTCTTTTGACTTCAAAATAAAGGGGACAAATTCCCCTTGATAATGATTTTTGAAAAACTTTCTAAGCTCTTTATATAATTTCTTTTCTGAACAATTTTCGCTTTTATTATTAGCCTTGCTGATTGCGATTAAAATAGATTCGTTGGCCTTGTCGTTGATGATTTTTGATGCATCCCTAAGCTTCCAGTCGTGACGGCCAGTAAAGCTGTCGAGCTCAGAACTCATCGATGAGAGACTGAGGCAGAAAACAAATAAAATTTGAGCAATGCGTTTCATGATAATGGACCCCGTAAAAATTGTGCTCCCAAACAATATCAATCGAAACACACTATGTCACATACCCCCTTGAAATCTTTACGTTTTAATCAATCCTTCACACATCTCTAAAGCATCTCTTAACCACCTTTTGTAAATGTCTGAATTTATTGAAGTTGGCTGATTCTTGAGGCGGAGGATTTGAAACAAAAAATATTTACACTGAAAAAAATAAAAATTTTCCGCATAGGTCGGGGAGCTAAACTACTGTAATCTGGATATTTGTGACAACTAAATACCGCGAACTTACATAAAGGGTCTTGAGCTTTTGTAAGTAGCTGAAATTTAAAAGATAAAAAAAGGCAGGTCCATTCTTACTATTTTGAGTGGTTCTTGCATCAACTTATAATGAAAAGACAACAACTTGAACAACTTGGGTAGTACCATGAAAACAAAATTCTTTTGGATCATCTGTATCTCACTGATCTCTTCCTCTATCGCGTTCGCACAGTACGCGCCTCAGAACATTACGACGGGCAGTACTTTTGAACGTCCTGGTGTGGATGATGAAGACAAAGACTTCATCATGAAAGACGCTGAAATGGGATTGGAAGAACATAAAAAAGAGAATGATGGCAAAATCGATCTCACAAAATTCAAACCAGTTGTCATGAAGGCCTTGTATGAAACTTTTCAGGCCGAAGAGATTACCAGAAAAGAGTTGGTTGAAATCAGAAATGCTTACGAGAAATTGGAGAGAGACTCAAAGAATATGAGTCAGGCCCAAATTGAAGAAGCACTTAGAAAATTGTTCAAGCAGTTGTTCGACAAAATTCAAAGCACGAAGCTTCAATGTACTGGTGAAGGTAAACAGTGTAACGATTGGGGTTGTTGTGCCGGTCTCGTTTGTGCTGCAGTACCTGAAAGAGCTTGGCAGCCAATGAATAATTGTAAACGTTTTAGAAATGAATGTAAGCAAGACAGTGATTGCTGCTCTGGTGAATGTGTAGACGATCTTGATAAGGGTAAAAAAGTTTGTGCAGCGGTACGAAGATGTTTCAAGCCAGGAAAAGCTGGAGCTTCTTGTGACAAGAATCCTGTCTGTGGAGAAGGTGAGTGTCTTCCATTTAATAAAGGATTACTGGGAATCAATGAATGTACTCAAAATGATAACAAATGTGCTTCAGATGATCAGTGTTGTTCTAATAAATGTAATCAAGGTAAATGTGTAGATAACTTTCAGTGTAAAAACTGCGTGGGGCAAGGTGTAGAACCTAAGCGTGGTCAGAAGTGTTGCGAAGGTCTTTATAAAGACCCAGATACTAAGAAGTGTAGAAGAGAAATGCCTCCATTTGTCCTTCCTCAGGTCAAGGTGGTTCCAATGAAAAAATCAATTCTTGGATTTGTTGCTTCACTCTTTATAAGTGAAGCCCATGCTTTTCTTCCTGCCATACCAACTCCCAATCCGGTACAGGTACAAAATGCAGCAACCAATGCTGCTGAAACGGCTAAAGCAGCAGAAGTCATCAAAAATGATCAACAGTTAAGAAACAAGATCATGATGCAACAATATTACTCAGGTCCTATGCCAGGAACTCTTAATAAGGATGCCAATTACAAAAAGCATAAATTGGAAGAGTACATGGTGAGAGAAGGTTCTGATTTCGACAAATGTGAAATCGACCTAAAAGCTGACTACCTGATTCGTCTTCGTGATTATGGAAAAGACGGAAACGGTCTTGGCGGAATCGACAACGCCATTGGTATGGAAATGGCCCTGATGGCCTTTGAATATATGGTTCTAGGTGAAGGTGTTGAAGACTTTTGGAGAGAAGATAAAAACAAGGCCAAAACAAACGTCTACCAAAGGATGAGATCAGTTGCCGAGCAACATAGAGATAACAGACACGCTATCTTTAAAGATCTCACTGATCAATCAAGAAGACTTCAGTGTCTTTGTTGGGATAAGCAAGGCTATACAAAACTAGAAACTGATACTCAAGATAGATTCAAAGAACAATGTCCAGATGAATACGCGGCTTACTTGGCCTATAGGGACTCAAACCCTAATATGACAGATGAAGATTACTCAGGTGATGCTTCAGGGATTAAGTCTCAAGCTCTTATGGTGAGATGGTTGCAACTTATCGTGGAAATTGAAGGAGCGATGAGTATTCAAAACACCAGAGTTTTTGAAGGTCTTAATGAACTCGCTTCATGGGCCAATAATAATGACTGGGGTAATAACGAAGTTAAAAAGAAAGTTATTTATAACTGGACGATGGCCACTTCTGGTTATCAAGTTCAGGGTGGAAACTATGCTCCTGAAAGTATGAACATGGAGCAGGCGGCAATCGTTGTTGCCGGTGTTGTCGGTATCATTGCTGGTCTTGCATCACTCACCGTGTGGCCTGGTCTTTGGGTTTCAGCTGGTATCATTGCTGGGGGAGCTTCTCTAGGTAGTGCTGGGATGTGGCTGGTTGGTGCAATGAAAGGTGCTTGGGAATCGAGAGCTCCTCTCATTCAAGACAAGTCAACCAGAGCTTATAAGTGTGGTAAGAAAACTTACTGTACCGATTTCAATAGAGAATTCCATGTGCCTTACAGTAAAATCTGTAATGCCTATGTCTCAGGTAATGGTTGTTTGAAAAACTTTTTAGTGGAAACCATTGAAGATAAAGATAGATATCTTGTCGATCCATTCATTCCTTTTAGAGTAAGCAAAAGCAAAATTATTAAAGATAATACGAAATTCACAGATTACTTTAATAATGCCTATGCCAACGCTGTAACAAAGTATTCCGCGAGAAAACCTAGTGGAAATCAAGGGCAAAATTATTTGAAACGTGTTTTCATTGATGCTCTACAAGTAGGGCAAATGGCACCAAAATTCAGAATGCCTTTGAAAGATTACTACAAAGTAACTAAGAACATGAGAGATGAGATTAAAGAAAAGGCGATGGTATACATCCTTGATGAAGGTGTTTTTGCGACAGACATCGGTCGTTGTGATCGTCCAGAACCAGGCGGAGAGTGTAGTGGAGGACAATCTCCTAACGTCGTCGAGTATGGATCTGGTAAGTGGTATTTCAATACTGCTAAGAATGCTCAAAAGATGAAGCGAGATATCGACAAGCTCGAAAAAGATATGAAGAACTTCAGTGAATATACCTATGACTTCCATTGGGTATGGCCACGTCTGGCTCAAGAAGGGATGATTGCTTACCCAATGCCTGGATTCATTTCTTATCTTGAATTGGTATCGAATACCATGGGGAGTAAAGCAGCTGTAAACCTTGGTAACGTCAACGACATCAATAACAAACTCTTGAAGCCTCAACTTCAAAACATGCAATTGACATGCGCCAAGTATGTAGAGGCCGAAGGTGGTACCCCTAGTGGTACAATCCAAGGCGACTGTAACCAGATGTTGGCCGTTCGTCTCGAGGGTGCTGTAGTTGATAAGACTGCAGGAAACGGGCTATTTGATGGAATGGATGACCTACTCAACAATTCTGTAAACTATGCTGGAGGTTTCGACCTTGGCGCTGGAAACGGAAATGGTTCTGGTGGGAACATGGCATTTAAAGGAAACAGAGGCGGAGAAGGTGGCTCTGGAAATCTTTCCGGCGGAAGTGTTTCAGGAAGTGGGGACAGTGGTCTTCAAGGAGCTACCAAGGCCAAAAAACGCCTAAGAGAAATCAGAAAGCAACAGCTTGATAAGATGGAAAAATTTAAAGAAGCAGTTGGAGCGGCCAGAGCGAACCAACTTCTTAATGCTCAAAAGGCCATGGTCTCGAGTTTCAATAATCCAACTGGAAGTGGAACTGTCGCTTCTCTTGGTTCTGGTGGAGTTGCCGGAATTCTTGGAAATGGAAGTGGTGGGCAAAATGCTGCTGGAAAAACCAATAGAAATGACCTGATGGGTGGTGGAAACCTCGGTTCAAATAATAATGGAGGAGTATCGATTCCTAAGCCGAACTATGACCTAAGTTATAATACCGGAGGAGATAGTTCCGGTGGTGGTGAAATGAGTGCTGAGATGTCAGCTGCTCAAGATAGATTGGCCGAAGCTGTAGAGTACAGAGATCAAAATCCAGAGGATTATAAGAAAAATAATGAAGGGGATACTCTTTGGAAGATTATCACCCGCTCTTATATCAGAAACTACGATAAGCTTCTGAGAAAGAGAAAAAAGAATATTGATTCAGGTCTTTAATAAAGATTAAATTATTTTAAGCAAAGCCTTCTTCCTGTAGAATAAAAGATATCTACACTTCAAAGGGAGAAGGCTTTTTTGCGTCAGGACGACTCAAGAATTGTAAATTTTGACCTTCTAAGAGGATTTTTCATCTTCTTGGCCTTGTGGCAACACTTCGCTTATTACCTCAATATTTGGTACGCTGAATACTTTCGTGAGATGGGAGTACTTGAGAAAAATTATCTGTCTCACAAGCATATGATTGGTTTCAATCTTCCTGTTGATTCTTTCTCTCATTGGGCAGCTTGGTTTTTTACACCTTGGGTAAGTCAGGTTTATCTGACTCTGGCGGCCTTTAATCTAGCGAAGAGAAGCCAAGAAGAGTTCAAGTTTGTCTTTGCTAGCAAGCTTAAAATATTCGGCCTGCTCTATCTGTACTTTGTGATGGAAAACATTCTTGTCGCTCCGAACTTTGGGGAAGGCATAAGTTTTTATCCGATTATGAGTTGGATGATCATTTTGACTTTGAATGCTGTTCTCTATCGATATTTTGGTATCAAGGGCGTTTTCGTACTTTTTGTTTTGAGTTTCGCCAAGTGGTTCGCGCCAGACTCCTGGTATGACAGCGGCGGTTTGGAATATTGGATGCAACAGAATGTGCATGCTCAGTATGAGCTTGATGCTCAGATTCATTACTTTCTCACCAGTGGCTGTATGGGATTCATATTGGGTTGGATCAATTCCCAAAAAGAAGAATGGGGTTATAAAAGAGAGCTTGGTCAATTTGTCTTGGGCTTTATCCTTCTTATGGTTTGGGTGATCTGGGGAGAGAAGTTTACAGTCAATTTCATGGATGTATTTGAAACGGAGCATGATCTTGCCGATGACATTCTTGGCCTTCTCAGCATTCTTGGTGTCCAACTCATGGTACTCTCTTCTTTTCTCTTTGCTGAGAAAAAAGGTTTCTCTTTCAAAGTTCCGCTTTTGCATTGGATTGGAGTTAATTCCTTGACGATTTTCGCCTTTCATCGTGTGCTCTTTGTTCACTTCATGGTTCCTGTCATGATGATTGTGGCCAACTTCAATAAGACGATTTTGATTAATAAATGGTATATTTGTTGGGGGAGTACTTTACTGGTCTGCCTCTTTACTTGGTTTGTACAAAAAACCCAGATACACAAACTTGTGGTGAGATAAGATGGATATACGATCGCAGCACATGCTCGTCGATTTATGGTTTCAAAACGAACTTAAAAGTTCGGATATTGAAAACATCTGTAGCGTTATTGAAAGTGATCTGACTGTCATCAAGAAGTCGAGTCATCAATTTGAACCTCATGGAGAAACAATAGTTTTCATTCTGGGAGAGTCACATTTTTCTTTGCATACATACCCTGAACATAATTACGTCACATTAGATGTCTACATTTGTAATATGGATGTAGATCTACATGCTATTTTGGAAAAGATTGTTAAGAATCTTGATCTTCTTCATATCGAAAGAAAGTTTCTTACGAGAGGAGAGTGGGAAGAATTTGATGAGAAAAATGTTGAACTGAGTCCTACCCAAAAGAAAGCTTCAAGTCTTTTGGTCATTACATTCATCGTTGCGGCTTGCTCAATCATTTACGAACTACTTATGGCCCAAACCTTGTCTTCAACTCTCGGAGACACCACCTTTCGTTACAATATGACGATTGGACTTTATATTGCTGCTATGGGGATAGGGGCCCTTTGTTATGAAAAGTTGATGAAAGGAGATAAGCTCCAAAATCTAGCAAAGCTAGAGGGTGTTATCTCTATTGTGGGTGGCTTAGCTCCAATAGCCGTACTGTTTGGTGATTTGGTTGCTCACTGGCTTACCAAAGTGATGGGAATAAATTATTTTGGCTTTTTCATTCAAACCTATTTGTCGATTTTTTGCTACGGTATTATTGTTTTGATCGGCTTCTTGACAGGACTCGAGCTTCCTCTTTTGATGGAACTTGGAAAGAGAATCAAAGAAAAATATGGCTCAATTGTCCTTTCTGTCGATTACTTGGGGACACTTGCTGGGGTTGTGGCCTTTCCTATTATCATCTTTCCAAATTTCGAACTTTTTTCAATTGGATTCCTCGTTGCATTTTTGAATGCTTGTGTCGCGTTGGTTTTATATTTCACCAACGGTATTAAAAACATAAAAATTATGATTCCTTTGATTCTTGTGGCCGTGTTCTATCTGGTCGCTCTAATCAATGGCAGTACTATTAACCAGTTTATCTTGAAAAAGATGTACTACTTTAATCTGTAGGATGAGGCATGCTAGATAAATCAGTAAAGCAGACATTGGTTGTGACTTTGCTTTTGAGTTTTTGCAGTATTGTCTACGAGTTGACACTCGCCAATACCTTATCCATTTTGACTGGTAACTATATCTGGTGGCATTCCTGGACGATTGGTTTTTACATTGCAGGTTTGGGATTCGGAGCATTGAAGGCAGGAAAGAAACTTAATTCCTGGCGTGAACTTTTTTGGATTGAGATTGGTTTGTCTATTTTAGGTTCAATCAGTGTGGTTTACGTCCATTTTCTTTATCTGGTTTTCTATAGCTATGATTATATGGCCTATATGGGAGGGGAGTTCTACACCGCTTCTTATATTCAGAACAGTTTCTATATGAAAGTCTTTTTCTTTGTGATGGCACAGTCTGTGACTTTCTTGATTGGACTACTTTCAGGTTTTGAGATTCCTCTTCTGATGAAAATTTTAAAGGAATCTACCGGCAAGGATCACGAAAACAAAGTCTTGGGATTTAACTATATTGGAACACTTGTTGGAACGCTTTTCTTTGCTCTTTTCTTCCTGCCAAAATTGGATGTTTTCTGGACGGCGATCATTGTCGCTGGAATGAACTTGATGATTTGTCTCTATATAGTGCTACAAAGAAGAGTTAAGCATTCTCCTGACGTTCTGGTACCAAGTGCTCTGGTCTTCTTATTTTTAGTTTTTATGAGCTTTAAGAATGACAAGATTGTGGAGACATATCTTAAAATTCGTTACCATGCTCACCGTATCATCACTGAAGATAAAACTCAGTTTGGAACATTTCTTGAACATTTGAATCGAATCAAACCTGTAGAGAGAATTAAGTCCCTCTATCAATACATAGACGTTTTTGAAGTCGATGAAAAAGATGGAACGGTTGAAACCATCGTTACGATGGATAGTAACTTTCAGTTCTCTACTTTGACAGAAAAGTTTTATCACGAAGGTTTTTCCCACGTGGCCATGAATTTGGTTGGTCAAAGACCTAAAAATATTCTTGTTCTAGGTGCCGGTGACGGTTTCCTTTTAAGAGAACTTTTGAAGTACGATGAAATCGAGAAAATCACTCATATTGAACTTGATCCTGAAATTCTCAAACTTGCCAGAAGAGACAAGTTTAAAAAAATAAACAAATCAAGTCTCGATAATCCAAGAGTTAATACGATTGTTGGGGATGGCTTTTTCTATCTTCGAAATACCGATGAAAAGTTTGATGCCATCTTTATCGATTTTCCTTATCCAAAGAATTACAACTTGGCGCGACTGTATTCTGTTGAGTTTTATACTTACGTCAAGGCCAGGCTTAAACCTGATGGCTTTGCTGTTCTCGATACTCCTGTTTTTGAGAAAAAGTCATTTGATAAGAAAAAGTATTATGGACAGCTTATTGATAAGCCGATTTTTACAATCAAAGATTTGCAGAACAACTCCATTATTCTTAGCACCATTCATTACTCTGGATTCACCAAGTATTTGCCTTACAAAGTGGGGGGAGAGTCGTTTGTTGTGATGCGAAACTCGGATACCCCCTTCCAGTTCGACCTCGACAAGGCCGATCTTTCAAAGATTGAGTCAGTGACAGATGTTCAACTCAGAGCAATATCGGACCAGTATTTTCCCTATGAGATCAAGGAAAAGTACGTGAATTCGATCTTTCATCCAACCATACTCGACGCCGGACTTTCCCAGTTCTGACAGAGCTGATAGACTTTTTGTTCATCAACAAAAAGGACTTTCATGCGGGATTCTATCTGCTTTTCAATAAATGGACAGTCACATGAAGTGAAAGGCGACAAGGTATTCATGACTTTGTCAGATTACTTGCGCTACGACCAAAATATGCCTGGTACTAAAGTTGTATGCGCTGAAGGGGATTGTGGCGCATGTACCGTACTTGTGGGCTCAGTAAGAGACCTGAATTCAGGAAAAATCAAATACCGTTCAATCAATTCATGTATTTCGTTTCTTTATACTTTGGATCTTCATTCCATTGTAACCATTGAGGGAATCGAAGATAGTGAACTTCATCCTGTTCAAGAGTCTATGCGAGTGAATCATGGGGCGCAATGTGGTTATTGTACACCTGGATTTGTTTGCGCAATGGCAGGAATGACGGATACATTGATCAGAGAAAAGAAGCCTCTTGAAACCAAGCGCTCGATGAATTATCTCACTGGAAATCTTTGTCGATGTACAGGCTATGAACCGATCATCAAGGCATGTGAGACCCTTGATCTAAAAAAAATCACGCCACTTTATGAGCGTTATCACGATCAGAAGATGATTGATCAATATACTGAACTTTCAAAACAAGATGTTCGAATCTCAACTCAAACTCGAGAACTTCGTCTTCCAGCGACTGAAGAAGGTGCCCTAAAAATTAAAAGTGCTGAAGTACGCATTACAAGCGGCGCGACTGATTTGGGAGTGTTGGTAAACAAAGGCAAGCTTGAGCAACAAAAGGTGGCTTGCTTCAACAATGTTTCTGATTTTTACAAAATTGAAAAAATTGGTCGTGAATACCATGTCGGAGCTAAAGTGACTTGGACCGCCCTTGAAGAGGCAATTGAAAAAGATCTTCCTGAATATGCTGATATGATCAAAATTTTCGCTTCTCCACAAATCAAGAATCAAGGTACTTTGATTGGAAATATTGCTAATGCTTCTCCAATTGCCGATGGTATTCCTTATTTGATGGTCAATGATTCTCGACTTATTCTTGCCTCTAAAAATGGTGAGCGAGAAGTTGAAACCAAGAATTTTTTTAAAGGCTACAAACAACTTGATCTGCAATCTGATGAAATAATCAAAAAAGTCATCTTACCAGTTCCTGATAAAGACGTTTGGACCAAACTGTATAAAGTCAGTCTAAGACGAGATATGGATATTTCAGCAGTCACCTTTGCAGGTACAATAAATGTGGTTAAAGATAAAATTAACTCAGTTCAATTAGCTCTAGGTGGAGTGGGACCTATTGTCCTTCGTTTACCAAAAACAGAAGCGGCCTTGATTGGAAAAGATTTTTCCCGAGAAGAATTCTTCAAAGCAAGAGATATCCTGATTACTGAAATTACTCCCATATCAGATATCAGAGGTTCTAGAGAATTCCGTCTTCAAGTGGCGAAAAATCTCTTGATGAAATTTCATGATGAATTGGCCAAAGAAAAACTGTCCCAAGAAGTGGAGGTGAGGCTATGAGTATTGGAAAGAATATTGCTCATGATTCCTCAATTGGGCATGTTACTGGGAAATCGATATTCATAGATGATCGAGCAGCCATTCAAGGAGAACTTCAAGTCGGTGTGGTTGGAGCTCCTGTAGCAGCGGGAAGACTAAAACAAGTCAATACCAGAAGAGCTGAGCTTATTCCTGGTGTGGTGGGAATTTTTACTGCTAAGGACCTCCATCACAATCAGTGGGGAACCATTATCAAACATCAACCGATTTTGGTTGAAGATAAGATCGGCTATATGCACGAGCCAACTGTAGTGGTCGCCGCTGAGACACGTGAAGCGCTTACAAAAGCTCTACGAGTTATTGAGATCGAATGTGAGGAAGGAAAACCAGTCTTCACCATTGATGAAGCGATCGCCAAAGAGGATTTCTTGTATGAGGCCACTCCCTTTGTCCAAGGAGATGTGGAGCAGGCCTTGAAAACTGCAGATCATAGGTTGAAGCAGTCATTTGAATGTGGAGGACAAGAGCATTTCTATCTTGAGAGTCAGGCGACAGTCGCTATTCCTCTAGAAAACGGTCAAATGGAAATACACTCTTCAAGCCAGCATCCGACAGAAACACAGCATGTCGTTGCACACGCTTTGGGACTTCCATACCATTACGTGACATGTACAGTGAAGCGAATGGGTGGGGGATTTGGAGGCAAAGAATCTCAGGCGGCTCCTTTTGCCGCAATGGCAGCAATGGTTGCTGCTAAATTCAATCGTCCGGCCCGTCTCATTCTTTCTAAAGATGATGACATGCAGATGACTGGAAAACGACATCCTTTCAAAAATTTCTATGAAGTGGGATTTACAAAAGAAGGTATGATCACAGCTCTTAAAGCTGATCTTTATTCTGATGCTGGAGCCTATGCCGATCTTTCAAGCTCCATCATGGAAAGGGCCATGTTTCATATCGATAGCGCGTACTATGTTGAAAATGTCTTGATCACAGGAAGATGTTGTAAGACCAATCACCACTCCAATACAGCATTTAGGGGTTTTGGAGGGCCACAAGGCGCCATTACCATGGAGGCCTTGATTGAAGATATTGCCAAAGTTGTAGGGAAAGATCCGGCCGAAGTTCGCCGTTTGAATCTTTATGGAAAAGACGTTCGAAACAGAACTCCTTATGGACAAATCATTGATCACAATCCTCTTCCCGAAATGACGGATAGAATTTTATCCGAAAGTGAATATGCAAGACTTCGAAGTGAAGTGGATGCCTTTAATGCCAAAAAATGTGGAAAGGTCAGAGGACTGGCCCTATCTTATACCAAGTTTGGAATTGCTTTCACCGCCAAATTTCTCAATCAAGGAAATGCTTTGGTGAATGTACACCTAGATGGAACCGTTCAGGCCTCAACTGGTGCCACTGAAATGGGACAAGGGGTGAATACCAAGATTCAGCAAGTGATCGCTCATGCTTTTGGAATTCCTCCTAAAGATGTCCAGTTGATGCCTACGTCAACTGATAAAAATCACAACACTTCTCCTACAGCTGCTTCGAGTGGTTCAGATATTAATTCTGCTGCCGCCCTGATGGCCTGTGACAAGATCAAACGTCGGTTACAAATACTTCTTCACAAGTTTTGGAATGGAGAGACCTTTGATGATGTGAAAGAGATTGAATTGGATTTTGAAGGAGACCTGGACCATATCGAATTTATTGATGAAAAAATCATCGATACCAAAACCAAAAAAGAGTTACCATTCAAAGAGGCCATCACCATGGCGTATTTAAACAGGATATCTCTTGGTGGATATGCCTTTTTTAAGACTGAGAACCTTGGATTTGACAAAAAGAAATGTGAAGGGCGGGCCTTCAATTATTTCACCAATGGAGCTGCTGTATCCATGGTGGAAATTGATGAATACACTGGAGAGATGAAAGTATTGATGACCAGAATTCTTATGGATCTTGGACGTCCTCTTAACCCTGGAATTGATCGTGGTCAGGTGACAGGAGCCTTTATTCAGGGGATGGGCTGGGTGACCCATGAAAGTTTGGTCTACTCAGATAAGGGTGTTCTTCTCTCTCATTCTCCTACGACTTATAAAATTCCGAATATCCAGGATACACCAAGAGAGTTCGTGGTTGATTTTATAGAAAACAATGAAAATAAACAGGCCGTTCACCGTTCGAAGGCCGTCGGCGAACCACCTTTTCTCTTGGGAGGCGCTGTCTTCTGTGCCATCAAAGATGCTATTGGTTATCGAACAGCAAATAATAAAATCTCTAGTCCTGCAACCAATGAACGTATTTTGATGGCCCTTTCGGAGTAGTGATGGAAAAAAATTTCGAAGCCTTTATTCAGGCCTGGCAAGACCACAAACAAAGCGGAAAATCTTTTGTCACTGTTACTTTAGTAAATTCGAGAGGGTCTGCACCTCAAGATCAAGGTGCAAGAATGATTACAGACGGAAAGTCTGTTTTGTTTGGTACTATCGGTGGTGGCAAAGTAGAAGCTAGGGCCATCGAAGAAGCGGCAAAACTTATTCAAGATAAAGAAAGTAAAACACATCATGTGTTGTGGAATCTTCAAAAGGATGTCGGAATGACATGCGGGGGAGAGGTTTCACTTTTCTTTGAATGTGAGGGTGATTGTAGGAAAAATTGGATAATTTCTATTTTCGGAGCAGGACATGTTTCTCAAGAGCTATGTCGTGTCCTTGAGAGATTGGATTGCTCTATAACATGTATAGATCAACGCCAAGAATGGCTCGCAAAATTGCCAAAGACAATCAATACACTTCAGTCAGATTCACCAAAAGACTATGTGAAAGAGATAGATGACAATTCGTTCGCCATATTAATGACTATGGGACACGCAACTGATGCTCCTATCCTAGAAGAAATACTAAAAACTAAAAATCTTCCTTATGTCGGCGTGATTGGAAGTGACTCCAAGGCGAAACTACTGAAAAATGAAATGGAAAAGGTCGGTGTCCTCAGGGAAAAAATCGATAGTTTTATTTGCCCAATTGGTGAAAGTTTTGGAGACAATAGTCCGGCTGAGATTGCTCTGAGTATTGCGGCTCAACTTATAAAAGTGAAAGATGAAGTTTTCCAAACGGCTAAACGAACAAAATAGTTCAGATTTGTTTTAAGTAGACAATGGCCTTCTCTAGAGCGCGTCCGGTATTTTTGAATTTACCTTCTTTCAACTTTTGACTGAGACCTTCCATCGGCATTACCCTAACCAGATAAAACAGAATAAAGCCCCCTGCCAGAGGTCGAAGGAGACCCCATATAGTGGTGGATGCGGAGCTATTTGAAAAAAAGAAAAAGAGTCCAAGAAGAAGCAAACTGATAAGAAATAGAGGATTCATTAAATCTTTAATGGCCCCTCTCAATGGCGTTAAATTTTTTCTCGAAGACTCTACTTTTGTTCTCAGAAGTTTTGTTTCATACATTTTGAATTTTTGATCAGACAGATAATAACTGGCGATGACCACCAATTGTCCGAGAATGATTTTAATGGCGATGATGGAGACGAGAATTCCTATTAAAGTTTCTTCATGAACAGGCGTAACTTTGGAAATCTTATCGATAAAATAATCGGCCATGAAAAGAAGATTCTTTCCAAACAACAAGAGATAGATCATTAGAGGTTGGATGAAGGCCCAAAGTGAGAGCAAGAACATCCCAAAACTCAGACCCATGAAGTTGTTTCCAAAGAGGATCACGCCAAGAGCGAAAAGATTACCTTGGGCGGCGATGGCCAGCATTGGAGTCAGTTTTTTTCCGGCCGGAGAAAGGCTTTTTAGCACCGCTGAGACATTTGAAATCCCAGAAGGTGTCCTAGAGCTCCATTTTTCTCCCCGTGATTTATGACAGGCCCTCGATAAGATCAGTCCTTGATTTAAGCTTAAAAATTGGCCTGAAAACGGAACGCGAAAGCTATGAAGCAAACTTCCAAGTCCTATCTCAATTCCGCTTAAGAGAGCAGCATATTTGCCGGTAAACTCAAATCTATCCATGAAGGGATATTACCTTTTCTTTTTGGGCTTAGGTAGGGTAGAACAGGTCTATGAGTGGAAAAGTAATCGTTTATCCTATTTCGGCCAATCCTCCAACTTGGGGTCATGCAGACATCATGATGAGGGCCTCAGAAAAGTTCGACAAGCTTTACTGGGTAGCTGCTATCAATCCTCACAAACCAGATCCTCTTTTTGGAGATCAGTTTCGTCTTGATATGATGCAGGCCTACGTTGATTACTACAAACTTAAAAATGTGGAAGTGGCCTCTCACCACGGAACCATTATTCGCTTTGCAGAAGAGAAGGGCGCAGGCTTTCTTCTTCGTGGTCTTAGAAACACCACTGATTTTCAGCACGAGCTTGAACTTGCTGCAGGGAATAGAGGAATAAATAAAGAAGTCGAAACCATCTGTATGTTTTCAAAACCGCACTTTGCGACAATAAGCTCATCTTTGGTTCGAGAATTGGCCTTTTTAGGGGAAAAAATCGATCAGTATGTGCTTCCAAGTTGGGCCGACAAAATCATCGAAAAATGTCAGAAATCCCAATCTGTTTAAGAAAAATCGACGCTCTCAAAATCCATTTTTTAAACGCCGACAAAAGTGTGTTCAACAAATGACCCGATGATTCAATTCTATGTAAGAGTGCCTGTATCTCTAAGTTAATTATTCTTACAATAAGTAACATCTTCAATCGTAACTGTCCGATATTACTTAACTGTCTGGAATTGCGTAGAGCACTAAATAAGTCTACTCGAAGAGTAAAAGTGACAGTTATTCAACTGACTAGCGGGTCATATAAGAAGGGATATTTTTTAGGCTGTCTTCGAGTATTTTAATGTATTTTTGCATCAGTTTTGGGTCTTGATCACGTGCACGAATGATCTCTTTTTTGATGGCATCCAATGATGCAGTCACATCGGAAACCATGGTGTTTTTAAAGATTCCTGCCAGCAAACTTTTAGGGTCAATGAAGCTTTGATAAACCCACAAGGTCTTTTGGGCCTGGGGTATTAGTGGATTTTTGGGTGGGAAGAAGTAACTTTTCCCTTGAACTCTTTCTGAGACATCGGACTCGACTAAGAACCAAGACAGAGAGTAGATGCCATTATTTTCAGGATCTAGGTGAGTGCCGTGAATATATTTTGAAGTGGAAAGTGGCCAAGGCAAATCCATTTCATAGGCAGTGTGGATAGTTGTCGCATCCACCACCTTGATGACATCACTTTTAAGGAGATTGGGTACATAGTTTTTTTGATGATCGAAGGCGGCGTAGATGGCCATGCACTCTTGGGGAGTTGCGTCAATCGTGGTGTAGATTGTAAGTTCCGGCCATGCCGAATCCTTCATCTTCTTTTTTTTGACGACATACTGACCGCTATTGACGATTTTCCACTCATCATCAGTCAAAGAGTGTGGGAGAGAGGGCATTTCTCGCATGGCCTGGGCAGATTGAGTTTGTCCAATCAGGATCAAAACAAGAGCGAAAAGGCTTACTAAGATCATTTTTAGGTTCATTTGGGCATGTTAAACATAGGCCTTGTAATGAGCAACTAGAATTTACAACTTGGTTCATTTGATATAACTTGCCGCGATACAAGAGGTAGAAAAATATGAAGAAATACGAAAGTGTGAGAGTCTTTGAAAACCCTATTTTAGAGGCCTGTACTCATGTTCATCCAATCGTGCCACTTCTTCTTTGGGCACCTATTATTGGCTATTGGCTTTATGACTCCAGTGTTACTCATAGTTTGAGTACTGCTGAGTTTGCAGTACTTGGATTTGTTGGACTTCTTCTTTGGACCCTAACAGAATATGTTCTTCATCGTTTTGCTTTTCACTATCCGGCCAAGAATAAATTCTCGCGTCGTTTGATTTATCTTTTTCATGGTATTCACCACGATGATCCTAATGATCCAACAAGACTTGTGATGCCACCAGTTCCTGCACTCATTTACGTATTTTTTATCTATCAGTTCTATGCACTGTTTTTTCCTGATCGCTACATCCAGGGATTCATGGCCTTTTTCATGATCGGATATCTCTTTTACGATTACATCCACTACGCCACTCATCACTTTAAAATGACCAGTAAAGTGGGAAGATATCTTAAAAAGTATCACCTCGTTCATCACCATGCTCATGAGTACGCCAAGTTTGGTGTTTCGAATCCTCTTTGGGATTATGTGTTTAGAACAGTGAATGGTCCCAAGGAAGAAAACCCTTGGCATTAAAATCGCTTCTCATCACAATTATTACATTTCAACTTCTTGCCCCAATTGCTTTGGGGCAAAGTTTTAATAAAGCTCAAGACAATCCGCTTGAGAGTAAAGACAAGCAACTTCTTCCCAAAAAAGATGACCATACAGATAAACTTCTTTTGGCCTCTGACAAAATAGAGCTTGATAATTCACTGGTACCAAGAGATTCATGGAATGATCTTCTGATCAGTTTTACCTGGCTCTTTAAGGGTGCTTATCTTCAGTTTACTCAAGTCAATAATCTCTATTATCTTCCGCCTGCCGTCGCTACAACTTGGTATGCTTTTGAAGAAGATGAAAGAATTTCTGCCTACGCAAGATCAAGAAAACTTAGAAAACATGTCGATATAGTGGGTGATATGGGCGTCGTTTTAAATTTCCCTTTCTTGCCTGCGGCTTTTTATTATTATGGAAGGGCCTACGATAATCACCATGCAGTCCAGTTTGGGATGGAGTATTTTGCGGCACTTTATCTTGCTCTTTCAGAGTCAGGTGTCCTTTCATTCTTTGATGTACATGAAAGACCTGAAAAGCACGAATTAAGTTTTTGGGAAACGCAATTTAGAGGTGATAGTTCGTGGCCTTCTGGTCACATTATTCCTTACACCACACTCTTTTTTAAAACCATGCAGTTCTATGGACCTTATTGGTCTATTCTACCTCTTATTGGTTCAGTCTGGTCTTCTCAACAACGAGTTCAGGATGGAAAGCACTGGCTTTCTGATGTCGTGGCCTCATTCTGGTTGTCGGCCTTTGCTTCAGAAGGTGTACGTGCTGCCGGCAAATATAAAAACAATCACCCTTTTTATAAATGGATTTTTGAAAGAGAGGCGAGAGTAGGGATCATTCATCACCAAAATAAAATTGGTCCTCGAATCGTCTGGAATTTCTAAGACTAGGTCATTTTATGAATAAACTTCTCTTAATTATGTCAGTCCTCTTTGGACTGATTTCCTGTTCAACTTCCTCGGAAAAACAAAATCAACAACCGAATACAAACAAAGAAAAGGCCATACATGTGGTTGATCACATGGTTTCGGGGGAATATGAAAGCGCAAAGAAAAACTTCAATGAGCTCATGATGAGGGCACTCACTCCCGAAATGATCAAAAATGTTTGGGAGCGATTGGTTGCAAAAGAGGGAAAATATAAAGGACATGGTTTTTTAAATGAACAGAAAAACAAAGTTTATGTCAGAGTAGAATTTGAAAAGGCCTTCTATGCCTTTCGAATCAACTTCGATCAGTCCGGTAAAATCTCAGGTCTTTTCACTGGTGCTGCCATCACAAAAGAAAATCTTGAGCATCTAAAAAGCTTTGATGGCTTTGAATTACCTTATATCATTGATAGTCCGAAATCTCAGAGTAGAGGTGTTTTTGTTTTTATTCACGGCTCAGGTCCCGGTGGAGTCGAAGGAACAGATACGAAACTCTTTTCAGAAATAGCAAAAGAGCTGAATAAAGTAGGATTCACAACTCTTCGATATAATAAGAGAAGTCTTGAGATCAACAAGCTTGCCAGTCAAGGAAGCGACTTTATGGAGTCTGAAGAGTTCAAAAAATTTGATCGTGATTTTTATCTTTATTTTATTCGAGATGCTCGAGCAGTGGTTCAATTTGCCAAGAAGAAGTTCAAAGATCAGCCAATCTATCTTTATGGTCTAAGCCAAGGCGCGAATATTGCACTCCAGTTGGTAGATAGTGAGGAAGACGTAAAAGGAGCTGTCCTTACTGGATTTAGTGTCTCAAAAATAAATGAAACAGTTTTTTATCAGTACGTCTTTAGAAATGATTTTTTCTTCAATCAAGGCGATAAAAACCGTGATGGGAAACTCTGTGGTAAAGAACTATCCAAAAACCTCAAGGCACAGCTTTCATTTCTTGATTTAAACAATAACAAATGTATGGACCTGGATGAATACCGTGCCGGGAATTATTCAAATCTATTGGTTGAACCTAGTAAGAATTATGAGAACTGGCTTAGAAATGAAATGAGCTTGAGGCCTGCGACCGAGATTCTTCCAAATCTTCATAAGAATATTCTCTTTTTTCACGGAGAACTCGATCATCAAACACCTTCCTTTCAGCTAAAAGCACTTCAGATGTTGAACACCTTGAAATGGAAAAATGATCATTTAAAATTTAGTTATCTGTCGAACGTTGGGCATGTTTTGAATGATCAAAAAACTCTAGTGGAGTTTAATTATACTCCAGCATCTAACAAGACCCTGAATCGACTAGTCAAAGAAGTGAACAAGCTGGTTCAGCCCATTCACAGTCATTGATTTATTACTGAAGATGTGAATCTATAGCATTATCACTCGGAGAATTCTCATGAATTGCATATTTTCCACCTTTTTCAAATCCATTAAAAATTGTGAAGTTTTGGATGTCATCCTCTAAATTCGAATTCGAGTTAACACTTTCGAAATATTCCAAAGCGTCTTTCATCCATTTTCCTTTCTGCTTGTCCTTGATTTGCTGTGAGGAGTGTTTATTACCAAGAACATTGGATTCACCAATCATAAAAGGTTTGTTCCCAAGACCTTCTGCTTTGTAAATCCTCTTCCATCTTACCACGCTGTCTTTAAGAGGAGTTGGAACCGAGTACTCTGAAGTTGGATATATGTTTAGACCTGCAATATCGATATTTTCAGGTCCAATTTTTCTGATAAGCTGTTTTACTGAATAGACAGAACTTGGTCTATATCCATAGTCAATTGGATTAAAAGAGAATTTCACATTCTCAGCTCCTTCTTCATCGAAAATCTTTTTCATGAGCTTCCATGATTTTGCAAAATCATCAATCTTTTTATGAGTTTGAATGTTCCATGCCATACCTTTGTCATTCATTTCGCTCAAAGGTCTGAGGACAATTGCCGCTCCACTTTCTTTTAGTTTTTTAGCATAGCTGATTACGTTTTTTCTAACTTCACTATTTGGATCTTCAAGTTCTTTGGCTAATTGAGTGACATCTAGATTCTTGATTTTACCATCTTCAAACTTGTTTGATTCAAAACCAATTTGAACAGTGGCACCTTGTTGTTTGGCACTTTCTAGAAGTCCTGAAAGGCCACAGTGTTTACCTTCAATTTCTCCTGTATTAGAAGCTAGTGCTTTACACTTATGTTTACTCTTGGCATCTTTTTCATCAAAACTTAGTGCTGTTCCCGAATACCAAAGAAAACTCTTTGTTTTAGGGTATTTCTTTAATGTCCTTTGAAACTGAAGGCCTGGGTCGTTTATTCCTTCTCCTGAAGAGAGATACATCCCAACAGCTTGATGAGAGTGAACCTCATCTAGGTTAAAGGATGATTCCTCTTGTTGTTCCTGACATCTCGATTCGACTTGTCCAAAATGTGAAAAAGAATTCATAGAATTGATAAGGTTTTGAACTCTACTTCTGGAATCCTGAGCATTAATAGATAAGGAAAACGATAGACAGACGGATAGACACAACAGATTCAACTCTCGCATGGTAACCTCTCTTCAACTAATACAACTTCTACTTCTAAGTGGTGAATGTCTTTGTAATTCAATTTTATTAAGAGTATGGCATTTGACCTATCGAAAAAAAATTTGATTACATAGGTGTTTGTTATTAGGTGGTTTTAAGCTAAAAGTTGATGAGACTGAGTGCCAATTATCTAGGGCAAATGAATTAGATCCAGTTACGTTCTTGATAATCCTTCAAGGTTTCTGTGATTGTTTTGGATAGATCCCAAGAATAAGTGTAATCCAGTTTTTCACATGATTTCTCTGAACAACAGACCCAAGCTGGCTGGCTAATTTCACCAATTTTATCAGGAGTCAGAGGTAGGGACAGAGGGATGATTCGTCTTAAAGCATCTAAAAAATGTGCGAGAAAGCTAACCATGAACATCGGAAGAGAGAGGTTCATCACAAACTTTTTCCCGAGTGCTTCTTTGATTGATCCAACAATTTCAGAATAGCTGACAGTAGATGTATGTGCCGCAAAGAACACTTCGGCATGGCTCTCTGGGGACTTGTGTTCTGTTGCCTTGACGATAACGTTTACGAGATCGTGAACGCAGATGAAGGAATACCTATTATTCATGCCATTCATTCCCGCCACAAGAACCAGTCCTGACTTTACCATCTTGAAGACTTCGAGAATGGCCGGATCACGAGGTCCAATCACCATTGGTGGACGAATGATAGTTTTGTCCCATGAAAGGGGAGCTAGATGATTAAGAGAAATCTCTGCATAGCGCTTTGATTTCCCATAATGGCTCACAGGCCTTGGATCATGATGTTCTTTCTTTTTATTGTCTTCTCCTGCAGGACCGGCTGCGGCCTGTGAAGAGATGAGGACAAACTTCAGATTGGTGGGATATTTCTTTTTAAGATCTTCAATCAGCTTTTCTGTGGCCCTAGTGTTGACTGAATAAAAATCTGACCAGTCAAAGCTATGAACAATCCCAGCTGTATGAATGACAGCATCGAGATCTTCTGGAAGAGAGGCAATCCATTCATGATCTTTTCTTTCATCCAGAGAGCCTAGAACCATTTTTCCTGGGACTTTGAATTCTTCGAATTTTTTTGGACTTCTTGCCAAGGCATAGACTTCATGACCCTCTTCTGTGAGGCGTTCACATAAATGAGAGCCGACGAATCCTGTTGAGCCAGTGACAAGAATTTTCATGGTTATTAAAGACCTTTTTCTAAAATTCTATACGTCTTATAGGGAACACCACCCATTGCAATAATAGGCTTGTTCATTTCCAGATTGTCTTCGAGAACCCAACTCATCTCACACTCTTCAATTCCGGAGTTGAAGGCATTTTCCCAACAGCGATGGTAAAGAACAGTTTCAATACCCATCTTTCTAAACTTTTGTTTGGTGCCAAGAGTGATTACTCTCATTCTCTTGATCCCTTTTTTTCCAAAAAGAAGTTTGAAAATCCCAGTTGGCAGTAGTTTTCCATCAGGAATTTTTTTAAAGACTTGATTGTAGTCGGGAAGAGCAACAATAAAGCCTGCCGCTTCTCCATCAACTTCAGCAATGATGATGAGTCTTGAATCTACAATTTGCTTCATATCTTTTGCGGTATGAGCAAACTCATCTGGAGTCATAGGGACGAATCCCCAGTTCTTTTCCCAAGCATCGTTATAGATATCTTGAAGAATTTTGATATCTCTATCCCAATGCTTGGTTGAGATTTCTCTATAAGTAATTTTTTTGGACTTTTGAACTCTCTCTGCAATACGAACGATTTTTTCTGGCATACCTTTGGCCATTTCGAATTGATAGGCGAGTAGGTCCTTGGCCTTTGCGTACTTCATATCTTCGAAGTAATGCTCATAATATTTCGGATTATAAGTCATCATGAGTTGTGGAGGATCATCATATCCTTTCACAAGAAGGCCACATTCATAATTGGTAGATGGATTGACGGGACCTACGACTTTGTCTTTTCCTTTCGATTTTAGCCATGTCTCAACCTGATTGATTAGCGCAATGGCCACTTCATCATTTTGAACACACTCAAAAAAACCGAAAAATCCAGTCTTGTCGTTATGATATTCATTGTAGGCTTTGTTATCGACACCCATGATTCGGCCGGCAACTTCTCCGTTAAGTTCAGCTATCCAGCATTTTACTTCTCCGGTTTGGTAGAAGGGGTGATTTTTTTGATCGAGCATTTCAAGGAGAGCAAGTCTGAGGGGAGGAACCCAAGTTGGATCGTTTTTATAAATTTTCCAAGGAAGGAAGGCAAATTCCTTTACCTCTTTCTTTTTTGAAAGATCGACTTCTCGTAATTTGATGGCCATATACGAACCTTTGACTAGTGCATAATTGATGGAATTTCCATCTCTTTCTTAGCACGTTTGAAGACATCTAGTACATATTGGAGGTCTTCTTTTTTGTGGCTCGCCATGTAGCTGGTTCTGATTAGGGCTTCACCTTTTGGAACAGCTGGAGTGATTACTGGAGTACAGAAAACACCTTGCTCCATCAGGTAATTGGTGACCTGCATCGCTTTGAGGTCATCTCCAATGAAGATAGGAATAATTGGTGTTTTTGATTCATATGTATAGAAACCGATTTCTTTGAAACCTTCTCTCATGAAACGAACATTTTCCCACAAGTTTTCATGGATGGTGTCGTCTTTTTCAATAACATCAAGACAAGCAGATACCGTTGCTACGGCCGAAGGAGGCATTGAAGCAGAGAACATGAAACTTCTTGCTGAGTGCTTGACGTAATCCATGTTTTCTTTTGTTCCCGACATCACTCCACCAATTGAGGCAAATGATTTAGAGAATGTACCCATGTTGAAATCAACTTGATCGGCAAGACCAAAATGATCCATGGTTCCTCGTCCCTTATTACCCATCACACCTAGTCCGTGAGCATCGTCAACGTACACAAATGCGTCATACTTTTTAGCAAGCTCAATAACCTTTGGAAGATTAAGGATATCTCCAGTCATAGAGAAAACACCGTCTGCTACGATGATGGTTCTTTGAAAACGTGAACAGTTTGCTTCAAGTTGTTCTTCAAGAGAATCCATGTCGTTGTGTTTGAATTTGAAAGTTGTTCCGAATGCTAATCTTGAAGCATCGAGTATAGAAGCATGGTTTTCAGAATCAAAAAGCATGCAGTCTTTTGGTCCACAGATGGCAGAGAGTGTTCCCAAATTGGTTTGCATCCCAGTTGAGAAAACGATGGCCTGCTCGTGACCTAGGTAGCGAGCAAGTTTTTCTTCGAGTTCTTCGTGAAGGTTAAGGTTACCGTTTAGGAAACGTGAACCAGTACAACCTGTACCGTATTTTTCAATCGCTTTGATAGCAGCTTCTTGAACTTCAGGATGGTGCGTGAGCCCTAAGTAATTGTTAGAACCAATCATCACTTGCTTCTTCCCACTGATGGTCACTGTAGAGCCGTCAGAGGCCTCAATGGCCCTAAAGAAAGGGTAGAGGTTGTGCTTTCTTAGCATGTCTGCTTTTTGGATGATCTTGCTTCCAGCGTAGGACTTTCTCATAGCTAACTATCCGATTTTACAAGGTTCATTTATTTTGCGGTGTAGAATACACTACTTTTCTTGATATGAGTAGTCAATTATTGACTCTCTTCTAAATTGGGAAGAGCTTACAGGAATTGAGTTATTTTTTTGTTCCGAGATTGAACTTCTTTTTGACTTCTTCAGCGCGGGCCTCAGAGTTAATGTGCTTAAACAGTTCTTCTTCAGTGTCTTTACCGAGCTTCTCAAAGGCAATTCCAAGGCGTAGGAAGCCTGTTTCGTTACCAAGAGCGTCTTTATCTGGGAAAGTTCCCTTTATGACGCATAGTGGAATATCAAATTTTTTCCCATTCACCATTAGCTCATTTTTTTCAAAGCGTTTTTCTACAGGGTAGTCGCCTTCTTTACCTTCAGGACAAGTGACAGAAGTACCACCTGCTGAGATATCATGAGCGTTGAAAACGACATTATTCATTTTGAATTGAATCTTGACCAACTGAGAGGCCATTAATCGAAAGTTGGTGCGCTGTTGAGATTTATAGACGTCGAGTCCAAACTGGATTTTATATTCTTTCGCCTTGGAATCGAACATCAAATGGCACATGGTGAAGTAATGAAAGCGATCGACTTTGAACTTTACCAGCACATCTTTATCGATCAATGAAGAGCCTGTTAGTTTTGATAGAAGTGATCCTTTTTGTCTGAGATAAAAGGCCTTTTCTTCTTTTGAAAATTTGGAAAGTTCAAAGTCCTCTGAGTTTTCCTCTTTGCCTTTAAGCCAAAGAACAATGTCTTCTTTTTCTTCCTGCTTGGAATACTCTTCAAGTACCTTGATCACTTCTATTTTAGGCACTGTTGTGAAGTAGTGTTTTTTGTTATGATCTTTTTTGTCGCTCACGTCTTTATTCCATTATTTCCACTAC
>SBGE01000173.1 GCA_006226755.1 Deltaproteobacteria bacterium
AATTTCAAGGCCCAAAAGAAAGCCGTCATAGGTGGCCAAAGAATGGTGAACCGCCAGAATCAAGCGACCTTCTTTGGGAAACTTTTCAAGTCCTCGAACTTCATAACGGTGATAAAGCCTTAATGGTTTGAGAATGTTTTTGAAGACCTCTATAGTCCGATTGAGCTCAGTTTTCATTTCTTTATTCTCACTAAAGTCTCCCTACAATTCCAGACCGAGGGCTTCACGGAAGATTTTCCCTGTAACAATTTCAAGGAATCTAGTTGAGTGATGCGACGCGTGATAGAATTCGTTCACTTTATGTGATTTTAGAGGTTTATATGTGTTATACCCGTCTCGTTCTATTGCTGTTAGGTCTTTTCACGCTCAAGATAGCGGTGGCCAATATTGAGCTTGGAGATCGGGATTTAGCCTCACAAAACCAGCGAGTAAATAAAGTATCTATCTTTGAAAAGAACTCATAAAAAAAGCCCTCCGAACTGAGGGCTTTTTTATTTTTATCCTGAATTCCTACTTCGCACGTAGAGGAATTTTCAGGTACGCCATACCATTGTCCTCGGCCTCAGGGAAATGACCAGCATTGATATTGACTTGGATAGAAGGAAGAAGAAGTTTTGGTGCATCCAACTCAGAGTCTCTTGTAGTCCTGTATTTTACGAAATCTTCTCTTGAAGTTTCGGCCTTCAGTTGAGGATTGAGTTTTTTGGATTTTCCAATGGTTGTTTCAAATTTGAGTTCTCTCCCTCCTGGTTGATAATCGTGACCGACGAAAACTCTGGTTTCATCAGGTAGGTTGTAAAGTCTGTCATGAATAGAGACATAGAGATCGTCAGCACTTCCCTTGGGAAAATCACAACGACCTGTCCCCATGTCTTCCATAAACAAGGCGTCTCCAGTGAAAATGGCATCGTTTATCTGATATGTCACACAAGCTGGAGTGTGTCCCGGAGTATTAATGGCCTTGATTTCTAGAGAACCTGCTTTGATAGTTTCACCGTCTTTCATGAGAACATCAAACTGACTTCCATCTGTTTGGAGGTCTTTCATATTGAAAAGATCCTTGAAGACTTCTTGGACTTTTTTAATGTCTTCACCAATAACTGTTTTTCCACCCAATGCAGACTTAAGATAAGCTGAGTCTGTCAGGTGGTCCGCGTGAGCATGTGTTTCAAAAACATAATGAACTTTGAGCTCATTAGATTTGATGAAGTTAATAATCTTGTCAGAGTAGCCATGTGAAAACTGTCCGCTATTGGGATTATAGTCCATGGCCGGATCTATGATAACTGCGTCCTTAGTCCCTTCATCGTAGACGGCATAGGTCAATGTGAAGGTTGCTCCGTGGTAAAATTCCTGTATTTTCATTTTTGCTCCAAAGAAAGAGATTATTTGTTGAACTCAGGTTACCAATGTCTGCGAAATCTCAATATGACCTAGATCAAATTGAAAGATAAGTTTGTGGAAGTATTAAGTTTTGGCTAAACTTAGGCATGACTGAAAATTACGAAAGATTTGATCTATATCAGTTTTTGGAAGGGAAACTGTCTTCTTATGCCTCCCCAAGAGAATTTGCTCAGGGCGAATCCATTTATAATGCTGGGGAATGTCCCAACGGGTTTTTTTATCTTCGAAAAGGATTGGTTGGTTTAATTTATATCTCTCCACAGGGGGCAGAATCTTTACTTCGAATTTTTGCACCTTTTACTTTTTTTGGACACCGAACATTTTTGGCAGAGGAGCCTTATCACGGGACGGCAGTTGCTCTCAAAGATAGTGAAGCTTGTTTTATCAGTGAGGAGAATGCCAAGAAAATGATTCAAGATTTTCCAGATCTTCGAGATCATTTTCTCAAGGTTCTAAGTAAAGATCTTAGAAAAGCAGAGAATCGTCTTAGAGACATGACTTCTAAAAAAGTCGCTTCAAGAATTATTGAATCTTTGATTTTTTTAAAGAACAGATATCCTGCATATAAATGGACAAGAAGAGAGATTGGTGAATTTTGTGGCGCCAAAACAGAGACTGTCTCCAGAGTGTTAGGACAGTTGGAAAAAAGTAATCTTATCGAAAAAGATGGAAGAGATATCCTGATTCTAGATGAAGATAAGCTCATTCTAGAGGCCCATAAAGACGATTAATCCAGTCTCTTTGCAAGTTTGATCTTGGTCATATCCACCTTTTTCTGGATAGGTCATACTGGATTCAACAAAAGGATGAGTTATGATTTTGGGTTATTCACTTGCAATTTTGATCGGTCTCAGTCTAGGACTCCTTGGTGGAGGAGGTTCTATACTGACGGTTCCTGTTCTCGTTTATGCTCTTGGCATGGATGCAAAGGTTTCAATCGCATTGAGTTTGGCCATTGTCGGTGCAACTGCTCTGATAGGGTCTGTGACTCATTGGAAAGCTAAAAACGTAAATCTTAAAATTGCAGCAATATTTGGCCCCGTTGCGATGATAGGTACATTTTTGGGTGCCAAACTTTCTGTCTTTATGAGTGGTGCGGCTCAGTTAATCCTCTTTGCTATTGTTATGATCATCGCTTCTTTTTTCATGATTAAAGGTCGTAAAGATACTGGAGCTAGTGAAGAAGAAGTAGAAAATCACAAACTACCAGTAGGACTCATCATTGTAGAGGGGATAGCAGTGGGAATTCTCACTGGACTAGTGGGGGTTGGTGGCGGTTTTATGATTGTGCCAGCACTCGTTTTATTGGCGAAGGTTCCAATGAAACAAGCAGTGGGAACATCATTGTTAATCATTGCGATGAAATCATTCGCAGGTTTTCTAGGTTATATGGGGACAACTGAAATTCCTTGGAGCTTTCTAGGTGTTTTCACTTCATTTACAGCAGTAGGAATTGTTATTGGAACTATGCTTGTTAAACATGTTCCACAAGATAAGCTCAAAAAAATCTTTGGATACTTTTTGATCATTATGGGTATTTTCATTCTCTATAAGAATAAAGCTAAATTCATGGCCACAGTTCCATTGATTCCAGCCACTCAAGTCGTTTCTTTATTAAGATAGATTTTTAAACAGGAAGTGGAGGAGGTTCATCTCCTCCGTCGACACTTTTATCACCCTCAGGAGCATCAGGATCCCAAAGAGAGACGACGCTACAATTTCGCCCGTTCTCCTTGGCCTCATAGAGATTTTTATCAGCACATTCGACAAACACTTTGAAATCGGTCACTCCGGATTCTTTCAGTTTCCCTGGTTCAATACAAACGCCACCAAAGCTACTAGTCACAGAGAGGACCTCTCCATCTTTAGCAAGATAGGGGACCTGTGTACTTTCAATGGCTTCTCGAACTTTTTCGCACGCTATCTTAACACCTTCTTTGTTGGTGTCAGGAAGGATCATGACAAATTCTTCGCCACCATATCTCGCGACTTTATCTGTCTTTCTAACTGCACTTGTTAAAGCTTTTGCAACATATCGTAAAACTTCGTCACCTTGCTGGTGCCCATAAGTATCGTTAAAGACTTTAAATTTATCGACATCAAGAATAACCATACCCATTGGAGAATTAGTCTTTAGACAATTATTAAGCTCTTCAACGATGTTGTTTTGAAAAGAACGAAAGTTTGGAAGACCTGTCATATCATCTGTCAGGGCCATATTTTCAAATTCTTTTAAATCGTCCTTGATTTTAAAGATGAGGTTTTGAGCTTTTTCTTTTTCTTCAGTTTCTGTTTTGTATTTACTTGAGATTCTTTTTTCATCAGTAACATCATGAAAATAAACAATCCAGAACTGTCCTTCTTCATTGCCTTTGTCTGGCTGAACCATAACTTGAACGGTACCTTCAGCTCCTTTAGGAGATGAAAAGTCCACTTCAACATATTTGCTAGGAGAGTCTTTCCCTACGGTTCCATCAGGCATACAAAAAAGTGTGCCGTCTTTGAATTGAAAATGATCGTAGCAGGGTTTGCCAATCAATCGTTTAATTCTCAAACCAAAAAGAGTTGCAGCCAACTGATTGGCATAAACAATGTTTTTACTTTCATCAATGACGAAAATACCATCGAGGAAAAAATCAAAAATATTGTATCTTTTATTCATAATGCTCTACCTATTGGTTGATTTTAATTTATAATCTCAGCCTGACCAATAGGAAACTTCTGGAGGAAAGCATGTCTGTAGAAATTGAAGTATCTGCTCGGGTTAAGGAAGCATTGGCCGACGGAAAAGGTGTGGTAGCTCTTGAATCAACCATTATTTCCCATGGTATGCCTTATCCTAAGAATTTGGAGACTGCGTTGGCCTTGGAAGAAGAAGTTCTTAAAAAAGGAGCGGTCCCTGCAACGATTGGCATCTTGCAAGGTAAGCCTATAGTCGGTCTTTCTGAAGAGGGTATTCATCATCTGGCTCAACATGCTAAAGGTGTACAAAAAACTTCGAGAAGGGATATTCCTTTGGTGTGTGGACTAGGAAAGAACGGAGCGACAACTGTTTCTTCCACAATGTTTTTTGCCCAGAAGGCCGGAATTAAAGTTTTTGCAACTGGTGGAATTGGTGGAGTGCATCGTGGAGCCAGTAAATCTTTTGATATTTCTGCAGACCTTACTGAGCTAGGTAAAACAAATGTCGCAGTTGTCTGCTCTGGAGTTAAATCCATTCTCGATATCGGTTTGACTTTGGAATATCTCGAAACACAAGGTGTGCCGGTTTTAGGTTTTAAGACAGAAAAAATGCCGGCCTTTTACACCAGAGAAAGCTCTTTCTTTTGTGATGCCAAAATCGAATCTATTGAAGATCTTTCGGATATTGTTTCTGCAAAATGGAAGCTGGGAATAGAGGGAGGGCTAGTTGTCGCAAATCCGGTACCTGCTGAATATAGTTACCCAGCAGGTGAGATAGAGGACATTATTAAAACAGCGATCTTGGAGCTGGAAAGATTCAATATTACAGGTAAGGATATTACGCCATTTCTTTTAGAAAAAATTCAATCAGTCTCAGGTGGAAAGTCTTTGGAATCAAATATAGAATTGGTTAAAGACAATGCTCGCGTCGCCGCAGATTTGGCCAATTCATTGGCTAAAAAGCTTCGAGAAAAGCCTTAAGAGGCTTCTTGTAGTTTCCTTTATTATATTTAATTTCAAATTCTTTTTTGATGGAGTTAACATCAATTTCATCTTTTGATTTACCAAAAATTCTTGAGACAAAATCTTCTGCAATGATGAATGTAGCTGAGAGAGGAGCTATTGAGAGTGATCCCAGCTTCCTAGGGTAACCAGTGCCTTCAGGATTTTCATGGTGTTGAATAATTATAGTATCAACATCTGAAAAAATATTTTCACCAGCATTGATTAGAGAAGCAGCTTTGCCAGCATGTTCTTCGATCATATGTTGCTCATCTTTTGTCCATTCTTTCGAGATCTTTTTTATCTCATCGTGCTCTATTGCTAGTGAATCATCTTCGATACAACAGTCGTGAAATAGTGCGGCCATGGAGAGTTTTTCTAGGGAGTTTTGATTTCCCCAAGAAGTTTTCATACATATTTGACCTGAGATATATGAGAGTAATAATGAATGCTCTGAAATATAACTTTTACCTTTCATCATTTTATCGATGATATCCATGATGTTGCCCATCTTTTTCAATGTATCAAGATTGGATTGGATAGCACCTCTAACCATCGTTGCTGTTTTTTTACTTATTCCATATTCTGTCGCCATATTATGAATATGATCAAAAACGACAAGTTCTGCAGCCTGTTTAACTTCTACAGACATATTTTGAACGATTGAAAGTTTATCCATGATCAGATCAGTAAAGGCATCCATGAAATTTTCATGTTGCTCAATTGGGATAAATACGTAGCGAACACTTTTTTGTTGATATCTTTCAAGTTGTTCTTCGTTATATCCTTCGCCAGCATTTATGATTTTGATAAATTTATCTTTTCTAAGTTTTAAGAAAACATCACAATCGACATTAGAGAAATTCAGGAATCTTCTTATTCGAACTCTTTTATACTTTGATTTGTCGTAATCATTATCTTCGTCTTTTTCTCTTTTTCTTTGCTCTTTACCTTTTTTTAATTCACTGAGGGTTGGTTCAGTCCTGACTTGTTCAATCAATTGTGCTCTTTTAGGATCTTCTTTAGCCAGGGACCAGTCCGCAGTTTCGCCTTCAGCATTGAGATCAGGTTTATCTTTGGCCAGGGACCAGTCTGCGGTTTCACCTTCAGCATTGAGATCAGGTTTATCTTTGGCCAGGGACCAGTCCGCAGTTTCGCCTTCAGCATTGAGATCAGGTTTATCTTTGGCCAGG
>SBGE01000167.1 GCA_006226755.1 Deltaproteobacteria bacterium
ATTTACAAAGATCTCTCCAAACTCTCCAATCAAGTATCACATGATCTTCAAAGCCCATTAGCGGCCCTTCATGTACTTGGAAAAGATCAAAACCTCTCTTTGGACTTTAAATCCATGCTTCAATCCACAATCGATAGAATCACATCAATTGTCAGTGACTTAAAAATTAAATCTCCTGAGATTTCAAATGAAATATTTGAACCAACAAATCTCAATAAAGTTGTTGATGAAATCATTCACGAAAAATCATTAGAATACTCAAGTCGGCCCGATGTTAAAATCAAAGTTTCATTACCATTTTTCACTCTCACTTACTCAATCAATCGCTCTACTTTTCACCGTATCCTCAGCAATATGATTAACAATGCCATTGAGGCAAAATCCCCAACACGAGATGTGATTGAAGTTTCAGTTCAACTTCAAAAATCCGAAGATACTTTTAGACTGTTGATTACTGATAATGGGGTCGGAATTAAGCCCGAGTTAAGAGATGAAATTTTTCGAGAAGGATCTAGCTTTGGGAAGGAAGACGGCCATGGATTAGGCCTCTATCACGCCCATAAGGGCCTATCCAAAATGGGTCTAAGCCTTCGAATTGTGGAGTCAAATGAAAGCGGAACAGTCTTTGAAATAACTCCTGACAAATCACACAAAAATCAATAAATTCAGACCATTGGGACTTAAAGTCGCATTGCAACATGAGACTTGCAGGTTGTCAGTAGCGAGCTAATGGGATAGATTTTTTACCATGAGAGAGACTTTGACATTGATTCAAGCTGCCGCCTGGATCGGACAAAGAAAAGAGGGAACAAATTTAGCACCAGGATGGCTCAAACACAGAGGCCTTCTGGACGTCCTTCGTGAAACTTTTTTAACAATTGATGATCTTCCAGAACTTCGGGAGACCCTCCTTGAAGAAGAAGACCAAATTTTCGCTGAACATTTCAGCGCTCGTGCTTATAATTTTCCAAGTGTTGCCAAATACAATCGCCATCTCTCCACTCTTGTTGAAGAACAAATGAATCTTTTAAATTTCGTTCTCACAGTGGGAGGTGATCACAGTATTGCTCTTGGAACTCTATCTGGGGTTCTTCGGGCCAATCCCAACACAAAAATTATCTGGGTTGATGCTCACACTGACATCAACACTCCTGAAACATCCCCTAGTGGAAATATTCACGGTATGCCTTTAAGCTTCCTTATGAAACTTTATCAACATCCAATGACAGACGAGTACATGGACTTTGTCCCAAGACTTGATCCCAAAAACGTTATTGTGATTGGAGCTAGAGATATTGATAAGGGTGAAGTTGAACTGATCACCAAAACAGGTATGACTGTTTACACTTCAAAAGAAGTTAAGGCCTATGGAATTGAAACAGTCATCAAAGAGGCCCGAAAAAAACTCGATCCTTACAATAAAGATCCTTTTCATATCAGCTTTGATGTTGATGGAATTGACCCTACATACGCCCCTTCTACTGGAACAGCTGTAGCTGGTGGTCTTACTTTAAATGAGGCCAAGTATCTTATTGAAGATGTCAGGCGAACGGGTCGGTTGAATTCGATGGATTTGGTAGAGATCAATCCAATGTTGGGCACGCAGGAAGATCTTCAAACCACACTCGATACAACCTTTTCTCTGATTCAATCACTCAAAGCTCCAGAATCCAAAACCAAAAACGACTCCTCAGATAAGAAACTCCCTTTAAACCTGAATTAACTACCTGAAATAATATCGAAAAAGACAAAGAGTTGACTTTTTTGAACCTACTGACTAAAATTCAAAAATAGTCAGTCGATAAGAAGGAGACTATGGGAATCGATAAGAACAAGAAAGATTGCATTTTAGTTGAGGCGGCTTCCAAGTTCGCCCAATGGGGTTTTAAGAAAACTTCGATGGATGAAATCGCCAAGGCGGCAGGTGTGGCCAAGGGGACCTTGTATCTGGTTTCCAAATCTAAAGAGGAACTCTTCTACCAGGTTCTGACTCGTCAACTTAGACGTTGGGACATGGAAGTTTTAGAGGATATCGATCCATCGGCTCCTGCTGATCAGCAGTTACTGCAGGCCTCACAAAGATCCATTGAGAATATGAGTAAATACCCCCTTATCAGGGATTTCTTCTTTGGGAAGTATCAAAGTCTGATTCCAAGTATCAAGGCCAAGATCCCAGAGCTTAGAACGCTTTCTTTGGGACCCATTCGAGAAATACTTCAGACAGGGATTCGCCAGGGAACTTTTAAAGAAGATTTGAATGTAGAACAAGTCGCTAATATCCTTCTCGATCTTATGACAGCGACGTTTTTGTTTCATATGAACGCCCAAACAAGTATGGAAGATCTTCGTGAAAGGGAAGAAACCGCCTTTGATTTGATTTTTAATGGGATCAAGGCCTAAAAAAATTTGCCCACCACTGACCAAAACACCAAAACAGTCAGTCGGTTTTAATAAATCTCAAGACCAAGGAGTTGTTATGAGAGCTAAAGCAATAGAAGAATTTTTTAATTTTCAGTTTCAAAAGAGTGCATTGAGCTCCAAGCGAGGACTTGTTCACCTCTTCTCACAAATGGCAGATGCTGAGGGTGGTAACTCGGGTGAGTTATGTCTTTTCGATAAAATTGAAGACTATGTCCAGGATCCTGCGATTAAAAACATCATTCGAGTTCATAAGGCCGATGAAGAGAGGCATGAACAAATGTTCTTAGACTACATCAAAATACTTGGAGAAACACCACAGCCGCTTACAGATGAAATGAGACTCCTTAAGATGTTAGATCGTGAGCTAGATATTCTAGAAAAACCAGTAACCAGTGATCAAGATGTCATCAACATCATGACTCTTCTTCTTGTTATTGAAGAGCGAGCTATTTTGGAATTTGAGAACATGCAAAAAGTTTTCAAAAATGATCACGCCATCATGAGTATGCTTGAAGAGGCCATTAAAGATGAAGAAAAGCATTTGAAGTTTTGCAACAAAGTAATCGAGCACTTCAAGGCCGATCAAAATAAGGTAGATGAACAGTACCAAGAGTACAAAAAACTTGAGGATCTCGCCTATCGTAAGCTTAGTTTGAATTTGATGAACTTCTATCTCGACAATGAATTTGTAGAAAATGAGTTTTCAAGAAAATTTTGGAGATTTATGGGTGGGATAGCCAGACAGGAAATTGAAAAGGAAGAGGCCAGAAAAGAATCATATCCAATTCCGGCCTAAGATGAAGTGCACAGTAGTGCACTTCTTTAATTTTTTAATTACCCATTTTAGCTTTGATTTTTTCGTGGGCCTTTTTGCCTACGGCCTCCAAAGGAGCATTGGTTTCCTTGGAAATCTTTTCATAGGCCTGCTTTCTCTTGCCGTTGACTTCCGCGACAAGTGCTTCAGCGGCTGCGTTGGTCGCTTTGATATAACCGGTTGGGAGCTCTTCGACCCAGCCTTTATCTCTTGCCTCTTGAAGAGTAAGAGCAGATACAGAAAGAGAAACAAACAATAGTGTCAGTGCAATAATTTTTTTCATATTAATAATCCTAGAAAATATCTTCGTTATCTTCCATCACGCTTTCAAGCTTCTTATCAACTTTTACATTGATCTCATGCTTAATATTGATGTTCATGTTGATTTCAACTGGTTTGTCAGGGGCTTCGACTTTTACTGTTGGAGCACAGGAAATGAAGAAGAGTGGAATGAGAATTAAAAATAATTTTTTCATTTTTGTAGCTTCTTTAAAAAGTTTTGTTCCATTTTCTTTGGAATTTTCATTAATGCCAAATAACTTATCAATGCATTCTTGATATCAAGACCAAGATTAAAACCAAACTTCAACGGACGTCCATTATTCACGGCAGGATTCACTCCGAGGATTTTTGCTTTCATCTGCAAATTGTACTTCTCATCACTATCAACATCAATGCCCAGTTTGCTGTAACGGAAATCCTTGAGATAATCACTCAACATATTCACATTCAAATTACCAGTTTTCTCCAGTGGATTGATAGTTTTTGGGTTGTAGCGAAGAATACCGTTATCTTTGGTCTCCAGAACGCCTGCTTTGACCACAGGAGTCTGCGCAATCCAACTTATAGGTAAACTTCCACGTAACTTTCCAGTGGCCTCTACAGCGTCTTTGAGGCCAACTTTAAGTACATCATTCAGTGGCAGATCATCGACGTTTATAATGAGATTTTCAGTGGTATTTGATTTGCGATCCAGCTCAAATGGCTCACTCCACAATTTGCCTTCAAGAACTTTTAAATCAAAACCCTCAACTTTTACTTTGTCTGGAGAAACCAGATAGCGAAGTGAAATGTCATTCAAATCAAACGCCAGCCCAACTTTTTTTATTTTAACTTCACTAGGAGTTGAGCCTGCGAATGTACTGAAACTCACAACATTTGAATTGATATCGACACCATTGACTTTCATCTCTTCCCAATTGAACCCAGCTCCTTTCAAGCTCACATCCAAACGCTCACCTTTCTTTTTTCCAAGATTCACATATCCACTAACTGACAAATCGCCTTTAACTTCAGAAATATCTTTGCCTACGCAGGGAAAAGTTTTTTTAAAATCAACATTTTTTAGATTCGAATTTAAAGAGAAATGAATTTTACTCCCAGTACTCCCCTTCACATTTAGAGCAAGATCTTTTCTACTCTTCGGTGAGGTAATCACGAAAGAAAAATTATCAGTTTTAGTGGCCTTGAAATCTAAATCGATTCCATACAAACATTTCGATCCAACATGATTAATATTTTTTACAGATCCTTTCAAGTTCAAATTCTTGAACTCTCCGTTGGATTTCAAATCGATTTGTCCCCAATTGGCATTATTTTCGCCAAAGGCACCTCTAGCTTGTTTAAATTCAAGAGCAAGGACTCCTGGAAGAATTCCATCAGAAGTAGAAATTAACTCAATCACACTTTTGTCAGAAAGAACTAACTCATCAAACCTAACAAAACTCTTCAATTTTTTATCCATGGTATAAACGATATCAGACTGCATTTTCTGAGGTGTCAAAACAATCTTGGATGCGGAAATGATTGCGACAAGTTTGAAAGGACGAAGTGAGACATCAAGAGCCTCATTTTGAACTTTTAGTCCTTTTGGCAAATCTAATTCTATTTTCTTGAGACTCTTATCAAAATTGATAACTACAGGACTTTTTGAAAGTGAATAACCACTTAGATTCTCTGGTGTTGTCAAATCGAGTGATATTTTTTCAGTAGGAACTTTTGCCAGGATATCATCAAAATTAAGAGCCCCATCATCCTTCTTACTACTAGAAGATTCAGATTTGGGAAAGGCCTTGGGATCAACACTCACGCCAGAAATTCTTATATCAGAAATCTTTTTTTGGAAAAGACCAGTAATCGTCCAGTCAATTTCAAGTTGACTAATTTGAACTCCATCCCCTAGTACTGAGATATTACTGACGACAATTCCTGTAGCCCCAAGGGAGGAAACCTCCAGCTTGGAAGGCCCAAATCCTTGTTTGTCGATTTGTTCAATTGCGATATTTTGAACAATATTCTTCCAAGGGATCAAAACCAAGATCAGTAAAACTACTGCAAACAAAGAAGAAATGATGAACTTCTTGCTTACCTTGCTCGACATCTAAAGTCTGTCCTTACCTTTGTGATCACCGATGTATTTAAAGCGAGGTTGAACAACGCCATCGATAGTCACATCCTCAATGAACATATCAAGAGGTCTAACCCAAAGTACACCCAAGTCATTTTCGTATAGACATTTATAAAGAACCATTTCTTCGAGAGTTTCTGAGTGGCGAACAACATCAATCAAGAGATAGTTCATTCCCTTATAATGTTGATAAAGACCGTTTTTTACTATTTTCATTTAAGCGCTTTGTTGATGTCCTCTTCAAGTTTCTTGAAATAATCATTGTCCCTGAATTGGATCGTTTCATTGGAATTCTTGTCATAATTTTGAAAGAAAACCTTGATTCTGTAAATGGGACCTAGCGCGCGGTGTGAGACGACCATGACAACCATAATCGTACAAAGTATTCCAATTAATGAAGCAATAATGATATTTGAAAAGATGATTTCCTGCTGAGCGCCAAGAAGCTT
>SBGE01000187.1 GCA_006226755.1 Deltaproteobacteria bacterium
ATTTAAGTTTATTTATTAAATCAGTATTTATCGAAAACCTCGCACTTGGTTTCTTCCTTGGAATGTGTACATTCCTTGCGGTTTCCAAGAAAGTCAGCACGGCCATTGGTCTTGGGATTGCGGTGATTGTGGTTCAAACCATCACCATTCCAGTGAACAATCTTCTTTACAATAATCTTTTGAAAGAAGGTGCTCTGGCCTGGGCAGGTTTTCCAAACGTTGACCTTTCTTTTCTTGGTCTCATTTCCTACATCGGTGTGATCGCGGCCATGGTTCAGATTCTTGAAATGGCCTTGGATCGGTTTTTCCCAGCTCTTTATAATGCTCTTGGGATCTTCCTTCCATTGATCACTGTGAACTGTGCCATTCTTGGTGGTTCTCTTTTTATGGTGGAAAGAGATTACACTTTTGGAGAGAGTGTTGTTTATGGAGTCGGTTCCGGTTTCGGTTGGGCCCTTGCCATCGCTGCACTTGCTGGAGTGAGAGAGAAAATGAAGTACTCCGATGTTCCTGACGGACTCAAGGGGCTAGGAATTACTTTTATCACTGTTGGTTTGATGGCCCTCGGGTTTTTGGCCTTCAGTGGAATACAACTTTAATTTGAATTTGTAATAAAGATAGAGAGTAAAAATCATGAATGAAATCACACTTGGCGTAACGATGTTCACAGTTGTGGTCCTCGCTTTGGTGGTCGTGATCCTTTTCGCGAAATCCAAGCTAGTTCCAACTGGTAACGTTAAGCTTAACATCAACGGTGAAAAAAATGTCGACGTGGCTCCCGGCGGAAAATTGCTGAATGTCCTTGCTGACCAGAAGCTTTTTGTTTCTTCGGCCTGTGGTGGCGGTGGAACTTGTGGACAGTGTAAAGTCAAAGTTCTTGAAGGTGGAGGAGAGATTCTTCAAACAGAACTTGGTCACATCACAAAAAGAGAAGCTCGTGAAGGCGAAAGGCTTTCATGTCAGGTTGCAGTAAAGCAAGACATGAAGATTGAAGTTCCTGAAGAAGTCTTCGGAGTCAAAAAGTGGAAATGTAAAGTGAGATCAAATCACAACGTCGCCACTTTTATTAAGGAACTTGTGCTTGAGCTTCCTCCTGGAGAAGAAGTACCTTTCCGAGCTGGTGGTTTTATTCAGATCGAAAGACCTCCTGGGCTTTCTATCGACTATAAGAATTTTGAAGTTGAAGATGAGTATAAAGGTGACTGGGATCAGTTCAACCTCTGGCAATATAAGTCTGTGGTAAATGAAGAAACAATCAGGGCCTACTCAATGGCAAACTACCCAGAAGAGAAGGGCATCATCATGTTGAACGTGAGGATTGCTTCTCCTCCTCCAAGACTTCCAAATGTGGAGCCAGGGAAAATGTCATCTTATATTTTTGACTTGAAGCCTGGAGATGAGTGTACGATCTCAGGTCCATTTGGTGAGTTCTTTGCCAGAGATACTGAAAAGGAAATGATCTTCATCGGTGGTGGTGCAGGTATGGCGCCTATGAGATCGCATATTTTCGATCAGCTAAGAAGAATCAAAACCAAGAGAAAAATCTCTTTCTGGTACGGGGCACGTTCGGCCAGAGAAATGTTCTATGTTGAAGACTTTGATATGCTTGCCAAAGAAAACGAAAACTTTGAATGGCATTGTGCTCTTTCTGATGCTCTTCCAGAAGATAACTGGACAGGCTATACAGGTTTCATTCACAACGTTGTTTATGAAAACTATCTGAAGGATCATCCAAATCCAGAAGATTGTGAATACTACATGTGTGGTCCTCCGATTATGAACCAGTGTGTGATCGATATGCTTCTAAGCCTTGGGGTTGAAAGAGAAGACATCATGCTGGACGACTTCGGCGGCTAGAAAGAAAAAAATTGTATGCATAAGGAAATGCCCCGCTTTTATCCGTAAAAGAGGGGCTTTTTTGTTTTGGAGACTGATGAAAAAGGTTAATCCTCTCAAATGGAGCGCAGGCCTTCTCTTTGTTCTGATAATTCTTGGAACATTGATTATGAGAAGAGAGTCAGAAATGGTGATCCTTCAAGGGAAAACCATGGGGACGACCTATACCGTGAAGTACCTGACCAAGAAGGGCGCACCGATAGCGAATCAGATTTCTATTGATGTTGAACAGCTTCTTAAAGAAGTGAATCGCCAAATGTCCACTTGGCAAAAAGATTCTGAAATTTCTACCTTTAATAAACTTCCTGCCAATCAAGAGATGGTGATCTCAGATGATTTTCTTTTTGTTTTGACTGGGGCCCTGGATGTCGCGGAAAAAACACAGGGAGTTTTTGATCCGACAATCGGACCGTTGGTCAATCTTTGGGGATTCGGACCTGATGGAGAAAGAAAAGTTCCAAGCGAAATAGATATTGCAGATGCCAAGAGAAAAGTCGGTCATGACAAAATTGTCGTTAATTCATCTGAAAAAAAGATCTCTAAAAAAGTAGATGGGGTTTATCTCGATCTTTCGGCCTCGGCGAAAGGATATGGGGTTGATGTTCTCTCTACTCATCTCTCCAAGCATGGGCTAGTTGATCATATGGTTGAGATTGGGGGAGAGGTCAGAACTTCCGGAAAGAAAAACGGAAAATTTTGGTCAATTGCCATTGAAGTCCCTGCTGAGGATTCATTTAAAGTGGCACAAAAAGTTTTGCCACTCGATGGGTTGGCAGTTGCCACCAGTGGTTCCTATCGAAACTTCTTTAAGAAAGGAAAGAAGCGCTATAGTCACGCCATCAATTTCAAGACTGGCGAGCCAATCAAACATACTTTGGCCTCAGTTTCGGTGGTGATGAAAACTTGCCTGGAAGCAGACAGTTGGGCAACGGCCCTTATGGTCATGGGTGTTGAGGATGGTGTGCAACTAGCTGAAAAATTGAATATCCCGGCCTATTTTATTTATAACCCGGCTGGCCAAAACGCAGAGAGCTTTGTAGAAAAGTCTACACAAGCTTTTAATCAGCTCTTTGGGAGTCCCTGATGGAAATGTTTCTTATCACTTTAGTGTTCTTCTCCGTGACTATCGTTTTGATGGCGATTGGCTACATCATTGCCAGAAAGAAACTCAAAGGAAGTTGTGGTGGTCTTGGAACTATCATGGGTGAAGATTGCATGTTCTGCTCCAAGAAAGAAGAGTGCGAGAAAAACAAAGAACTTCGCGAAGATTGCATTGGTACTCCTGAAGCCAAATAGCCGATCAAATTAGTCCCTTCCGGTTTCAATTTATCCAAGCTCAAGGTTGTGTTAACCTATTGATTGTAAATCATTTAGGGAGATCTCATGAATTTCAAAAACCTTGTTTGGGCCATCGATTATAGTTCGAAAAAGTCCAACATCAACAAAGCTGTAAGTTCCTTTTTAAAAGTTTTTACTGATATCAAAACGGCAAAGATTCATCCCGTATCTATTCTTGCTCTCGGTAAAATGGGATTCATTCAAGATATCAGCAAGCAGGAAGTCTTGGATTACAAAGAGGAAACTATCACTGAAACTTACGACATCATGAAAGGTGTGGGGTTTGGTCATTTGACTCCCGAGTTGATTACAACAACTGGTAGAAGTACTGCTGACATGATCAAGGCCCTTAATAAACATGTAAGCAAAGTCAGTGGTGATATTATTGTTTTGGGCTCACATAACTTTGATGCACTTAATAGATTCCTCTTGGGAAGTTTTGCTGAGTCTGTTTTGTTTTCTTCAAAAATTCCAACTTTGGTTATCAATCCAAAAATGACTCCACAAAAAAGTAAGATTTCTAAAATTCTTTTTCCTGTTGATCTTTCAACTGAAGACTATATGGAAGAAGTGAAGGAATGTTGGAAATTTGCCAAAGCTTATGGAATCAAAGAAATTGATTATTTTTATTATTTTGGTTTAGGGCGAGGAACAAGCCGTCAGCCCCAGTTTATTCGTGATAATCTTCACAGCAAAACACAGATCCTTGAAAAGTTGGTTCAAGATTCTAAGAAAAAAGGATTTGGCGGCCGATATCATCTACAACTTGAAGAAAAAAATATGACCGATAGTTTGTTGGATGCTGTTACAAAGTCGAAATCACAAATGATTGTGATGAAAGGGAAAACAAGTAAAGCAACAGCTATGTTTGTTGGTTCGATGACAAGAAATGTCGTTCGCTATTCTAAAGTTCCGGTTTTAGTTTTCCACTAAAGAGTTTCATACCAATGGCGTATCAGAGCATCTGTCAAAGGCTTGCTCTGGTTACGCCAATCTTTTGCTTTTTCCCTTAATTGATTTATCTTTTCAGAGTTGGGTCCATCCAGCAAATCTCTTTTTTTCATGTCATTGATGAACACACTAAAAGCATAGATCTTTCCTGATTTGGCAAAAAGATAACCGGCTATATTATCAATATAGTCTAGAGAACCTGTTTTTGCCCAAACATTGTAGGCCATTTCCGGATCATTGAGACGGCGCAACATCCATCCACTTTGTCCACTGATGCTGAATAGGGAAGGGTAAGCTGTTTCCCCAAATTCCTTTGGGAAGTTTTCCGCAAGAAAGGCGGTTAATGCTTTAGGGGTCATTCGATTTTGAGAATCTAGCCCCGATCCATTTTTAAGATTGATGGAAGAGAGAAAGTTGAATTTCTTTTTAAGTGCTTCTTGCATTTCTTTAGCAGCAGGTTCCAAAGGATGGGACTTTGTCGAAGCGAGTAGTAGAAGTTCGGCCATAAGATTGTTTGAATATTCCATGATAGATTTGGAAAGAAGGGAGAGTGGCTGGCTAAACTGAGTCACAATTTTTTTGCCAGAAGTTTTTCCTTCAATTGCTTTGGGAAGTTCAATACCAGTCTTAGCAGCAATCATTCTAAAAGTTTCAGCGAAAATTAGGGCCGGTTTTCTAATAGGAACTTCTTCAAGATGCTGATACTTTTCTGCTTCAGACAACCCCCAAACTTCCATTGAGGTATCGCCATCTAATTCTTTAAATCTTCTTCCAGGAGTGAATTTCTCTCTAAGTTTCATCACTTTAAGAGAGTGCAATGGTGGAATTGTTTGATATCCACGCCAAACCGTGAAGCGATTGAACTCCAGTGAAAGTGCGGAAACGCCTGGGTTATAAGTTTGGTCTCCAAGTCCAATGGTAGAGATCATTGGGATGACTGGTAGTGCACTTTGATCGTAGAGTAATCGTCCTTTAACTTTTGAGATGCCTGCATTTTTGAGTTTGATCGCCATATTCATTAACATCGCATTTGTGAAAAAAGGATCACCTGCTCCTTTCAAAATCAAGTCACCGTCAAGAACACCGTCTTTTATTTTTCCATTGGCAAAAATCTCAGTTTCAAATCGATAATTATCACCAAGTTTATTCAACGCGTGCCATACTGTTAGAATTTTCGTGAGCGAAGCTGGTATGACTTGTCTGTCCTGTTCATGTCCGAAATACTCATTTGGACTTCCTACTTCTTTCAATGACCATGAAATCAAATCAGAATCGATGGAGTAACGAGAAGCCATCTTTTTTAGCCAAGGAGAGATGTCCTCCTTCAACTCCTGAGAGTTAAGGGGCGTCAAAACAAAAAACAAACTAAGGAGTAGGATTTTCATACCTTCCATTATAGGCGAGTATTTTTAAGTTGAACAAATTGGGGAAACTTGCAGTGTGACTTTTCAAGCTGAGTGCTTTTCGTTACGCTGTTGGCCATGAGTAAAATGAATAAAGCGGACAGGGCCGCCTATATTGACCAAAAGCTTGAAGAGCTTTTCCCTGAGACTCCTATTCCACTCGATCACACAGACGCTTACACTTTGTTAATCGCTGTTTTACTTTCTGCTCAATGTACTGACGTAAGGGTCAATCAAGTCACACCGAAGCTATTCAAAAAGGCCAATACACCCAAGAAAATGGTGAAACTGACTGTACAGGAAATTGAAGACATCGTTAGACCTTGTGGACTTGCACCAAGAAAGGCCAAGGCCATCCATACACTTTCCCAAATGATTCTTGATTTGCATGGAGGAGAAGTTCCAGGCAATTTTGAGGATCTTGAAAAGCTCCCTGGGGTAGGACATAAAACCGCCTCTGTTGTCATGGCCCAGTCTTTTGGCGTTCCAGCCTTTCCTGTGGACACTCATATTCATCGTTTGGCCCAACAGTGGGAACTGACAAATGGTAAGAATGTAGATCAGACTGAGAAAGATTTGAAAAAAGTCTTTCCTGAGGACAGATGGAATAAACTCCATTTGCAGATAATCTTTTTTGGAAGGGAATATTGTCCGGCTAGAAGTTGTGATGGGTTATCTTGCGATATTTGTAAAACATGTTTTCCTTCAAGAAAAAGAAAAAAAGAATATAAGAGGTCATAAATGATTGAAGGCAATATTCTAAAAATGGAAAATGAACTGGCAGACGTTGCTCAGTATACATTGCCTATTGGTGATCATAGCATTTCCATGAATCAATTGGTTGGAAAAGAAATTGAATTTGAGTTCAAGGGACAAATCAATTGTATTGCCACAGGTGAAAAGATCAAAAAAACCTATAATCAAGGCTATTCATACAAGTCATTCATGACACTTGCTGCTTGCGATATATGTATTGTGAAACCTGAACTTTGTCATTACGACAAAGGAACTTGTCGGCAGCCTGAGTGGGGTGAAAAACATTGCATGACTCCACATTATGTTTACCTCTCGATTGCTTCATCTCCAAAGATTGGAATTACCAGGGAATGTAATATTCCTCATCGTTGGATTGATCAAGGAGCCACTTACGCCCTTCCTATTTTGAAAGTGAAAGATCGCTTTACTTCAGGAATTATTGAAAACGAAATCGCTAAAAACATGTCAGATAAAACTAACTGGCGAAAAATGTTAAAAGGTGAAATTGAAGAGGCTGATCTCTATGAGATGCGAGATCAAATATATGATGATTACGGAGATCTTCTCGATGATATGGAAGCAGAGGATCTCGACGAAGAGATTTTGACCATTCACTATCCGATCGAGTCGATCCCAGACAAAATCAAATCTTTGAGCTTTGATAAGTCCCCAGTCATTTCAGGTAAGCTTATGGGAATTAAGGGGCAGTATCTGATTTTTGATCAAGGGGTTCTCAATATGAGAAAGCATCAAGGCTATTATTTATATCTCAAAAGTTGATTTACCTGATATCAGGTGTTTAACATGTATCTAATTTTTTAGACTCAAAAATTTTGGTTTTCTCCCGATAAGGTTACATCAAGCTTCGATGCTTGAGATGAGGAGTCTTATCAGCATGTGTGATGTGTGTAGTTCCGAAGGGATAGACTGGAAATTTGTGAATGGGGCCAAAGATACGCTTCATCAGGTAAAGCTTTACCGGGTCTATAAAGACAAAATGGCGGTCTGTAAGCTCTGTCATCTTCACGGAATTGAGCTCTTTGTATTGGGTGAAAAGCGATTCATCGAAAATCACCTGAATTTCGCACGGGAGCTGGCCGAGAAGAAGGGCAAATTTGCGGCCTGACCTTACAGGATTTCAACAACTTATGATTTGAGGCCACTCTTTAACGAGTGGCCTTTTTTGTTATAAATCCCGGTTATTTCAAATATTTGCTGCCTTTATCTAAAAATCTTTCCACTTCATTGAAAAAGCGCCTTCACTACGATAGAAATCTCTCGCCAATAGCCAATAAAGATTCGGGCCATATCCAAGTAGAGGGGGATCGGGCCATCAGTCGAATCTAAAAGAGAGAGAGTATGAAATTTTTGTTGATCCTTATCACCTTGATGGTGACCATTTCCTGTTCCAAGGAATCCAGCCTTAAACCACTTAGTTTGACCGGAGATAAACTTATCTCTGACAGAGCTCAGAACTATGATACGTGGTTGACGATTGTTCGTTTGAAAAGGCCGGCGCTTCTTGCAACAGCAAAAGTGACCAACGGAAAAGTGGAAATTGATCCAAGAGAAAAAGAGGCCATGATCAAGGAGCAAAATGAAGCCCTTGAGAAACTTAAAAAGATTTCTCCTGAAATCAAAATGGTTTATTCATACCGTCTTGTGATGAACGGTCTCGCTATTATCGCTCCAGTTAATGTCTTTGACCAATTGAGAGATCTTGATTTCGTAGGTGGAGTCGTTAAAGAGTCTTCATTTGAAAGACCTAAAGCTGTTGGACGTTTTGAAAAAGATGCCCAAGGTTTTGAAGGTGGAACATCGATGGATTTCATCGGGGCCACTAGAGTACATCAAGAGTTGGGAATTACCGGAAAAGGAATGAGAGTTGGGATCATCGATTCTGGGATCGATTACACTCACTCTATGTTCAAAGGTTCTGGAGACCCTGAACAATTCAAGAATATTGACCCTGATAAAACTTTTGAAGGATTTCCTACTGCGAAAGTCGTTGGTGGGATTGACCTGGTTGGATCGAAATTCAACCCAGGATCAGGTTTTCCAGGTGTTCGTTTTCCAGTTCCAGATGACAACCCAATCGATGAAGGTGGTCACGGTACTCACGTAGCTGGAACTGTCGCAGGCCTTGGAGATGGAGCTAAAACTTACGACGGTGTTGCTCCGGATGCAGAACTTTTTGCCATTAAAGTTTTTGGAAAATCAGGTGGAACAGGTGACAGTGTTGTTATTGCTGCTCTTGAGTATGCAATGGATCCTAACGGAGATCTTGATCCATCTGACAAGTTGGATGTGGTTAACCTTTCTCTTGGTGGAGGTTATGGAAAACCACATATCTTCTATAACGAAGCAGTAAAAAATCTGGTTAAAGGTGGAGTGGTCATGGTCGCTTCTGCTGGTAACTCAGGACATACATCATACATTGTAGGTGCTCCAAGTACTGCTGATGAGGCCATTTCTGTCGGAGCTTCAATCGATGGTATGTTTAAGAACTGGAAATTTGACACCGTCAAATTTGCTGCCGCCGATGAAAGTCTCTATGCCGAACTGATTGAAGGTGAAATTTCAAAGCCAATTGCTGAAGCAAAAGATGTTAAAGCTGAGTTAGTAGAAGCTGGATTAGCTGCTACAGATTATAGTGATGAGATGAAAGCCAAATTGAAAGGTAAAGTAGCTTTGATTGATAGAGGAGAAGTGACTTTTACTGAAAAGCTTCAAAGAGCATTTGATGCCGGAGCAGTTGGAGTTATCGTTGCCAACAATAGAGATGGTGATCCAATTGCCATGGGTGGAGAAGGTAAAGTTGATCTTCCTGCCATTATGGTAACAAAGTCTTTTGGAGACCTCCTTAAAGAAAAAATGAAAGCAGGTCCTGTCGTTGTTGAATTTGACAGTGATAAGAAACTTGAAAAACCAGAACTTATCGACAACCTCACAAGTTTTTCTTCAAGAGGCCCAAGATCAATGGACAGCTTGATCAAACCTGAGATCGCTGCTCCTGGATTCAAAATTATATCAGCAGCAATGGGAAGTGGAACTCAAGGAGTTGCTCTTAACGGAACTTCAATGTCTGGTCCACATGTCGCTGGTGTCATGGCCCTACTAAAGCAGGCCAAACCAGAACTTGATGCCTATCAGTTGAAGGCCCTTTTGATGAACGGTGCCCTTTCAATCAAAAATGCAGAAGGAAAGACATACCCCGTTTCTATGCAAGGTGCAGGACGTGTTCAGACTTTTAAATCTGCTACAGCTCCAGTTCTTGCGATGCCAGCTTCAATCTCTCTAGGAGAAACAAACCTTTTGAATGCAAAAATGTTCAGAAGAACTATTGAACTAACGAACCTTACTGATGTGGAAGTTGTTCTAAAGAGCGCTTCAACTTCATCTGAAGGCGTGGAAGTAAAACTTCCTGAGATGGTAACGGTACCGGCCAAGAAAACAGTCAAAGTTAAGGCTGAGTTCGTCTTTAGAGCGACTACTAATCTTTCTCCATATGAAGAGAGAGAAGCTGTTGTTTCTTTCACTGACAATGGAATTGAATTGGTTAGAATTCCGGCCTTGGCAGTTGTCAGAAGAATTTCAAAGATCCAAACCGGAGACCTAACGATTCACGCTTCTTCAATGGATGATGCTGAAGGTGCTGCTGCGGACGTTGAACTTCACAATAAATCTGGGAACAGAGGTGAAGTACTTCCTTTTAACCTTCTGGGTGTTGATTCAAAGAAGCCAGTGAGTATGCAAGACAGAGCTGTTAGATCGAGAGCTTGTGATCTTCAAGCAGTTGGCTACAGAATGAGAGAAGAGGATGGAAAGTCATTCCTTGAAATCGGTGTCAAACTTTATAACCCAATTAGCCGTTGGGAAGGATGTGAAGTTTCTGCACAGATCGATGTGAATGGAGATGGTATTGCCGAGCAAGAGCTTGGTGGTATTGAATCTGGAAATCTTGGAGGGCTTCAAGCAGCTGTTGGTGAAGGTTACTTCTCTGTCCTTCTTGATGCTGTTAGAACGAGAGAATTAAGAGCTGCTTATGAGCTTGCTCAAACCAGATCTCTTGGAAAAGAAGGAGAGAGACCAAACTATGTTGAAGCGGTTCTTGATCTTCAGCCAATGAGACTTTGGAACCATTCAACTGTCGCCATCATTAAAACAGATGTGACCAAGTTGAAGGCCACAATGAATGGACAGTGGAGAGTTAAAGTGGGAACACTTTACTCTGATAGTGACGCTATTGAATCAGATGATTTCCTTGGACTGGACAACCAATGGTTGGAAATCTCTGCTACTGATGGTGAACAAGGATTTGTAAATCTTCCAGATTCAGTAGTTCTTGGTGGCGGCCAGAAAAAAACTCTGGGACTAGAAAAAGGTGCTGGAAGTCATGATCTTCTTCTTTTGATGCCACACAATGCCCCAGTTGGTGTTGATAGTCGTTCAAATGACACTCAGTCTGTCATCACCAAAACTCAATTTAAGCTTTAAATATTAGGGGGACTTCAAGTCCCCCTGTTTTCTTCTTGCTCCCTAAAATTTCTCCAAGTAACCTTAATGTTCAAGGAGAAATTCATGTTCAAAAAAATCAGTTTGATTGTTCTATTTCTATTGTCTGCCTGTGCTTCAGCACCAAAGCAGGATGATATTAAGATATTCCAAAATGGTATTGGCTACCTTGAAGCAGGAAATAAAGAACTCGCTCTGACATCATTTGAGCAGGCCTGTGAAAAGAATGTTTTAGCTGCCTGTCTTTACTTGGGAAAAGAGCTCAATCCAGATGAAACAATGACCTATGCAGTGATGCAAGGGATGACAACAGTTTCAAGTACTTTGATCAATATTTCAGTTCCAAGTGATCTTCTTCCCATGGTCAGATTATTTGATGTGACCAAAGGAAATTTTTTACCTGCAAAAAATGTCAAAAAGACAGTTCATCGCTGGGAAAATGAAAAAGGTTCTGTCATGGAGATTGAAATCAGTGGTCTTTCTCCAGAGAATACTTACAGAGTGGAACTCTACAGTTCTCCAGGAATTTTGGACGACTATCGATTGTTCAAAACACTTCCAAAAGACTTGAAAGAATTGAAGATTGGACTGGCCAGCTGTATGTCAGATGAGTTCATGGATGTTCAAAAAGAAATGTGGAAACAGTTTATCGCTCTCAAACCAGACATAGCCTTTTTGATTGGTGATAATACCTATGCAGATGTTATCAATGGTAAATATGTTGGAGGAGTCGCTAATCCAAAACAAATTTGGATGCGTCACCTTGAAACCAGAGAAAACTTGAAGTTTTATCATACCCGTAATTTGATTCCTGTTTTTGGTACTTGGGATGATCATGATTATGGATTCAATAATGGTGATAAGACCTACGAGTACAAAGTTGAATCAGCTGAAATTTTCAATATGTTCTTTCCGTATGTGAAAGGCAAAAATACCAGTAAAGGTCCGGGTCTCAGCTATCGATTTACTCTCGCCGGTCAACACTTCTATTTTCTCGACGCCAGAAGCTTCAGAGACAATTATAAGAATGAAAAAGGGACTCACCTTGGACCTGAGCAAGAGAAATGGTTGTTCAAGGATATGAAAGGCCTTAAAGGGCCAATCTGGCTGGTTAAAGGTGACCAGTACTTTGGGAAGTATCATAAATATGAATCGTGGGAGAGATATCATCCTGAGAATTTCAAGGCCTTCCTAAAAAAACTTAAAAGTGAGAAGGATCCAGCACTCTTCGTCAGTGGGGATCGTCACTTGGCGGAAATTATGAATTTGGAAAAGGCCCTAGTTGGATATCCAACTTATGAATTAACAAGCAGCGGCATTCATTCAAAAGTTTATGCCGGAAGCTTTGCTAAAGAACCTAATCCACGTCAACTGGTCGGTATAGACGGCGAGTACAACTTTATGTTCATCAAGTCTCGAACTCAGGGACGTGGCTTGATGCTTGATGTTACTAGTTTTGGGCTTCAGGATAAGGTTCAGTTCAGTCGACGGCTCGAGCTTAAAAAATAGCTCAATCGCACCTAAAGGGATGGCAAAAGAGACCAAAGTTGCTAAGATTTTGGGGAGTTGGAGCTTTTGGTGCCCGAGGCCGGACTTGAACCGGCACGACTGTGAGGTCGAGGGATTTTAAATCCCTTGTGTCTACCGATTTCACCACCCGGGCCAACAGAATCACTAAGGATGGATTGAATTTTGGACTATATCCGGCGCGCTTGTCAATTGAAAACCCTAAAGCTTTTTTTTGCATGCCTCATTTTGTCGGCCATGGTTTCCTGTTCGTCTAAACCTCCAAAAAAGGATGACCCTGAAGTTGGTGATCCTGGTATCCAGCAAATTGAAGAGGTTGATAGCAAAAAAGAAGGTTCTACAAAAATTCCTGAGGAAGAAACTATTGAACGTATGTCAGATCTTCCTGTGGTTGAGCCTATTCCACAGTGGTTGAATGTTGATCGTAGGTTTGCTCCAAGGCAAGAAGAGGGTGACCCCTATATCCACGCTTTTTTTGACTTTCTACCGTTTCCAGAACCAAAAGATCTCAAAATAAACTTTGTGGCCTTGACTCCTGCCAAGAGTCGATTCTTTTATGGAATGGATCTTCATTCCGGACAGCTTTATAAAAAGTATAATCTGTGTGAGCAAAATGATGTTTGGAAATCTTATAGAGGAACAATATCAACACCTCCATACACGGAAGGTTTTATACCTCGAATTTTGGATCAGCTCGGCGATCCTTTGAAAGTTGTCGTATTTGGCGATCTTCGGTATTTCCCAAAATTTGACCCACGCAATCCTGTCTCTCAAAGAGTAAAGGTCGTTGGGGGAGTGATTGAGCAGTATTGCGAGTACTATCCTTGTTCATTCAGAAGTCAGTGGATGTCTCGCTTGGTACTTGTGGCCGTTAACGATAAGGATCCTCGCTTTGAAAAAGTGAACTCTCTTTCTGACCTTAAAAAATTGGTTAAGTGGGATAAATTTAAGGCCAATATGGAAAATCTTCCAGGGCGTTTGATCAGAGGCCAAGAACAGAAACCGGCCTTTAGAATTTCAGGAAGTATTAATGCAGAAGAAGCATTTTCCTATGCTTTGAGCAAAGGGCATCAATTCAAGTTTGATCAATTGGCAAAACTTAGAAATGGTTGTCACAAACTTTATGATCATGTCTGGAGAGGGGCCCTTAATCTACGCAAAAACATCCAGCGTGGTCGATCCCGAAGACAATTGAACAAATTAAGATCAGACTCTCTTATTGTTAATATGAAAAAGAGTATTTTTAAAGATGACGTTAAGAGCATTGAGAAAGTCGAAGAAGAGTTAGAGAAAGATAAGGGACCAGAAGAAGGCTTCAATGATTTCGATGATTACTTCATGGACTTTTATAATAAATACTCCAAAAGATTTCTCACTTGTCATCGATTTGTAAGAGTTTCAAGTGTGAGGTCCAACATCGATCGACATTGGTTCTTTTCCTATCTGACATCTTTTCTTCAGCTCGAAAGAATAGGTTATGTCTATCATTGTCCACGAAGAGCGTGGGTTGAAAATCCATTTTTGGCCAGCGGTAATAGACAATTTAATACGACTCAAATGAAAAAAGATTGCACCAGCGAAGATTTGGAAAGGGCCTTCGATGGCTCTGTAACAATTATGCAAGGACTTCGAAAGAGCTTGCTTCCTCATTACATGTACAAACAATATGATCACGGAATTGGTGGAACACACCAAAGAATTTATTCCTGGATCTTTTCAAACGGTAAAATGCCTGCCTGTGATGCTGAACTTAAAAAAATCAACAGAGAAGTGGAGTTTCCAAATGATGTTTCATGGAAGCCATTTCACCCTTACACATTGGATCTATGAGAAGTAATTTTGAATTGGAAAATCACGTTACTTTGACAAGTGCTACTACCTTTATGGAGAGGCTAGGGCGATGGTCTCAATCCAAATTAATCTGGCCAATGATTTTTGGAAGTGGATTTTCAGAAGTTGAATTCAGAAATCTATACGGACCTAGATATAATGTCGAAAAATTTGGTCTTGAAGGAATCAAGTATTCTCCAGGCCAAGCTGATCTTTTGATTGTAACTGGAGTCGTGACTCACAAGTCCTTTGTCGTTTTGGAAAAACTTTATCAGAACATGTGTTCTCCAAAATGGGTGATAGCACTTGGTACTGAAGCTATTTCCGGTGGATTGTTTCAAAACTATACTCACAAGTCCGATTGGATGAAACATATTCCTGTTGATGTCATGGTTCCTGGTGACCCACCAACTCCTGAAGCTATATTGCGTTCACTGGAGATGTTGATAGAGAGAATTGATCTTGGTGTTCGTTCCGAAAGGGAGAACATAGATGTTTGATTTTTATGATCAATTGAAACAGGAGTTTGGAGAGAATCTTAAGAAAAAAGATTCTTTCTTGGAAATGAAACTGGAAGCAGTTCATTTTCATCAGCTGGCTTCTCAATTGAAAAATAAATTTGGTTTTATTTTTCTTTCAGATATCTGTGGAGTTGATAATAAAGGCGACTCTAAAAAAGAGAAGCGTTTTACCATTATTTATCACCTCTTAAATCTTGAAGAATATTGCCATTTGAGAATTTCAATCGATATTGATGAAGAAACAAAGCTTTCTTCTGTAGGGGCCACCTGGCCATCTTCAAAGAGATTAGAGTTGGAGCTTCGAGACTTATTGGGAATTTTGTTTGATACTGAATTAGGCGCAGGCTTTTTGAATCCATCTGACTATGGCGGATTTCCTCTTCGAAAAGATTTCACTCCAAATGTAAATGGTCCTGTTTCCATCCTCTCAACCAGTTTTCCTGACGATCCCTCAATTGATGCTGATCAAAGAGGAGTACGCTCTTGGGTGAACATTGGTCCCCATCATCCTGTCATGAAAAATAATGTAAGGATGATTTTGGAGCTTGAAGGTGAATACATCAGACGTTGTCAGTATGAAACGGGTTTTCATCATCGAGGATTCGAAAAGCAAGCTGAGAAATTGCCTTGGCCGACTCTCATCACCTTGATTGAAAGATTGAATTCGCAAGCTCCTTTCATGTGTACTTCTACCTGGTGCCATTTGATTGAAAATTCACTCAAACTTCAAATACCAGAGAGAGCGATGGCCATTCGTATGGTATTTATCGAGCTTACAAGAATTCAGGATCATCTTGAGTGTATCGCTTCATGTGCAGTTGCCGCTGGAAACGAATCTGTTTATTTTATATGCCAACAGGGACGAGAACTCGTCTACGAACTCTTTGAGAGAATGAGTGGCTCAAGACTTAACCCGGCTTTGAATTGTATCGGTGGAGTCAAATACGATATTCCAATTGGTTGGATTACAGATTGCTTTGAAGCTTTGAAGAAAATGGATGACCTTCTCACCCATATAGAAACTCTATTCACACGATCTTCAATTTGGCTGGATCGAAATATGGTTTCAGAAATTAATGCTGGTCGAGCATTGGATTTAGGGATCACTGGTCCTGTTCTTCGAAGTTGTGGCGTTAATTACGATCTTCGGAAAGTGAATCCGATTTATTTCTATTCTGATGTAGAGTTTGAAATCCCTCTTGGAGTCAGAGGGGAGAACTATGATCGATATCTTGTGAGAATGGAAGAAATTAGACAGAGTATTTCAATTGTCATACAGGTTCTTGATAATCTTCCAATTGGTGAAGTTTCTAAGATTGTTGAAAATCAAATACCACCAGCTGGGATCCATTACAGCAGCCTTGAGTCTTCTAATGGAGAATTAGGCTTTACTGTTGTTTCAGATGGAGAGTCTGATTTTCCTTGGCGTTTAAAAGTAAGATCTCCCAGTTTTATGAATATCATTGCCCTTCCTGAAATGATTCAAAACAGACTTCTAGATGATGCCTTAATGTCATTCAGCAGTTTGAATATTAATCCAGGAGAGCTTGATCGATGATCCTTAAAAACGAATACTATAAGGCCAAATCGCTTACTCTCGGGGTGATGAAAAGTTTTCTCTCCATGAGTTATAATGTGATCAGACGACTATATGGTGCTGAAAAAATAACAACAATCAATTATCCAATTGAAAGTTATCTTTACTCAAAAAACCAGATGGGATTGCCGCGCTTGGTGCTTGATAAGAAAGGAAGAAGTCTGTGCACGAGCTGTGATGCCTGCCAGAAAGTTTGTCCTACCAATGCTTTGGATATTTCAGGAAAAGAAGGACAAGAGCCGGAAGTCTTCAATCTTGATGTTGGAAAATGTATTTTTTGCGGCTGGTGTGCTGATGTCTGTGCGGATAAAGCAATTGAGATGAGTGATGAGCATATTATTGCTGCTCATGCTGAAGAATCTTTGATTTTTAGTTTTAATGAATTGAAGTCAAAGGGTCGACGTCCAAACCCCGAAATAAAAAATCAGGTGAATAGTGAAGGAATGGAAGGCTGACAAATCGATTTTTGAAGCTTTTCAACAAATTTCTTTCTTTCCAACTCAATCCCCCCCATTGATTCAACAACAGGTGTGACCATCTGAGTATCAAGCCAGAGAATATCATTTTCTTTGAGCCTTTCCATTAAGGAGTATAGTGCAAATTTACTGGCATTGCTCTCCATGTAGAACATGGATTCACCACTGACGTATTGACCGATAACGACCCCATAAAGTCCGCCTACGAGTTCTTCTGCTTGATTCCATACTTCGACACTGTAGGCATGCCCAGAATGAAAAAAACGAGTATATGCATTGATGATATCGTTTGTAATCCAGGTTCCGACCTGATCTTTTCTATTTGAAGAAGTCGAGCACCCTCTTATAACCGCATCAAAATCTTTATTAAAAGTGGCGTAATGGGTATCAGAACGAAGATATTTTTTGAAACTTGAAGAAAGATGAAGATTGGAATACTCCAAAATTCCACGAGGGTCAGGAGAAAACCATGCCAGTGGATACTCTTCGTTGATTGGCCAAGGAAAAATTCCTCTGGAATAGGCAAGAAGTAGACTTGAGATTTCTAGGTCTCCTCCAAGGGCCAGGAGTCCGTGTTCATCAGCATTTTCAATAGGTGGAAAATCAACTATTGCCATTCTCGTTCATTGCCCTGATGAGTAGTGTTGAAAGAAGTGAGCCCGTCTCCAATGTGGAGTGAGGCTCATTTGAATGATGAGAGTCTGTTTGCAGAAATGGTGCAATCTCAACCATATCTGCTCCTGTAATTTTAAATTCGCTACTTAGTGCTTCAAGAATACAAACGGCTTGATATGGTTCTAGACCATCTGGTTCGGGTGTTCCTGTGGCCGATGCATACTTACTGTCAATGGCATCAATATCAAAGCTGACATAAATCTCTTCGACCATTTCTTTCTTGAAATGAGAGATGATACTTTTGGCGATCTCTTCAGCGCCTTTCTCTTTGACCTCATTTGCCCAGTATTGATTCACACCAAAAGTTTTTTCCCAATGATTTCGATCTCTTCCGGAACTTCTGATACCTACTTGATGGCAAAGAGATGGGGAGTCCAATCCATCCAAAATATGAGTGACCCAAGAACCAAAGCACAGATCAATTCCAAGTCTTTCTACTAGAAGATCTGTATGGGCATCAAAGTGGACGAGACCTGTTTTAACTCCTTGTTTCTTTTTGTGGGCTAACCAAGCTTTTACTAGAGGGTAACTCACAGAGTGGTCTCCTCCCATGGCAAAAACTTTAGAGTCAGGCTTCTCGCCATAAAGTTGGGTTAAGAAATATTCAGTTAAGCTTAAAGGTGAAACAGGGTGAGGAGAATTCTCATCCTGATAGAGTGCATTTTTACAGTTTTTGAGAGTTTCTTCATTGAGGTATTTATCATGAAGGAGATGAGGGATGACACGTACATCTCCCAGATCGAGAAATTCATCTTTTTTTAATGAGTCTTCGAGCATTTGAAGTCTTAAAAATAAAGGTCCCCAATTAGCACCTCTTAGAATTCCACCACCACAATCTGAACAAACACCCAAAATAAATGTTTTTTTCCAGTCTTTAAAATTTTTCAAAGACTCCAGCCAAGACTCTTCAATTGAATCGGTTTTTCCAAAGATTTGCTTGTGGAGAAGTTCTTTTCTCTCTTTGGCCGTGTTGACGGTGAAGACTCCATTTCCAGGAGGGCATAGAATCTTGGATAAAAGGCCGTCTATATCTCTTGAGCTCATGAGATTCCTTTGTCTGATGAATTAAGGATACCATGCGTTGACTAGATTAAAAAGTCTGAGCTTTCAGAGTGACGGATTCTGTTACGTAGTAAGAGCTCCGGGCAGATCTCTTCCAGACTTTTCCCTGAAAGCCAGTATTCAAGGATTTTTCTTTCAAAAGTTATCATCAAATCATCAAGCGCATGACTGACTCCGGCAATATGGCTGGAAGTGGTGATATTTGGCATGGAAGAGAAATACTCTAGGCCTTGAGGTTCTTTTTCAAATACATCCAAAAAGGCAGTAAATTTCTGATGGGCGAGTGCAAACTCTTTCAGATCTTCCTGTTTCACCAGTTTGCCTCTGGCGCCATTGATTAGGCAGCCATCTGTCTTCATATGCTGTTCTAGAAAGTCAGCGTTTACGAGGTGATGACTTGTGGGGTTGAGACTGCAAGCCATTATGACGCAATCATAGAGGCCTTCGCGTTGGTCTTTTTTTTGGTCTGGGTCATATACATTTGGGCGTACTCCCAAAGCACTTAATGAATGATAAATCAGCTTTCCTATATGGCCAAATCCAACTATCAAAATTTTAAGTTCACTCAAAAGCGGACGATCCCAATGACGGCCTGGGTGCCAAGCTTTCTGGCTTGGAACTGATGAGTAATTTTGAAATAAGCAGGATAGTGAATACTCAGCTACTCCTTCTGCTCGAATCGGATTTCCTACCACTATTGGAAATGGGGCCTCTTTAACAAAAGAGACTGGAAAATTGTCATAGCCAGAATTGGGATGAATGATCAGCTCTGTATTTTCAAAAAGGGAAGGATCAGCATCTTTGAAATCGAATAGCGTATTTGAGATCAGGATATTTCCTCCTGTCTCAACTGAAGTCAGCCCAAGAGAAGAAAACATCTCTTGTTCCCGCACCACAAAGTCTGACTTGTGGTACGGTGAGAGGACTAACCTTTGAATGGTCTTATTGGTCGATTCTGTACTCACGAGGAGCTTTATAGGTGTAATGCTTCAGTTTAGTCAAGCAGACGCGTCTTTTAAGTCTATTATCACGACGACTTCCAACTCTGATTCGATTTGAATAAACATCCTTACAAACTCTGATCTTCTTGTCGTAAACAGGTTCAGAAGAAGTAGAGTTTTCATTATTCAGAACAAAGCCTTGTCTCTGGGCAAAAGTATCAAGACTCAGTTTGATAACTTTATGTCTTTCTTTGGCCTCGATATAGTAGAAAAATTCAATTGGTGAACCACTGTAGAATACCAATTCAGCCAAGTTATCTGGAGAAATAGTGGCTCGACCCATAATGTACTTTGTCGGCCAGTTAACTTCACCCATGGCGTGGTAAATCAATTCCGAACAAACAATTGAGCTAGTTGTTGTGACATCAAAATTGAAGTCATAGTCTTTTCCAAGTTGTGCCATAGCTCGAATGAAGATTTGCTCAACGTTTTGCTTACCACTCAGGACTTCTTTGTTTCTTAGAATGGCAATTTCATCAATTTGGAGAAACTCTTCTAAAGAAACAAGTCTCACACCAGGGCGGATGGCCTCAAGGATGTATTTACCTGCTTCAATTTCTGATTGATAAGGCTTAATTGAAGGGTGATCCCACATTCCAATTTCTTTAAGTTGATTAGGAGTACCTACCCACATTGCAGCGTGACCGAAGTTTCCTGGAATAAATGTGTCAGTCAGAGCAAATGGTGTTCTTTCAAGAATAATATCAAGAGGCTTGAATCTCGCTTCAAGATCTTTTTCAGTTGGCTTGTGAGCAAAGAGGTGTCCTTCTCTCCATCTGATCGCCCCTGCCATGTTTCCAAAGAAGCCACTAAGAACGTCAGTCACTTTATTGAAGAAGTGAATCATTCCATCAATGAATCCGTGATTTGAAACGCGAGTTGCATGTCCTGAAAGAAGATCGTTAGCAGATTTATTGTGAGAAATAAGTGAAGTTAACTTCAATAATTCTTTATCGTTGGCAGCTGCTGCAAGTAGATCTTTTTCATGATCTTTATAGATCTTTAGAAGCGATAGCAGTTGCTTTCTATTGTTCTTGGCCATGGTATGGGCAATCATTTGTCCAAGTTCTTTGACCTTTGAGTTTTTCATCTCTTCTGTTTTGAAAACATCTTTAAGGATACGTCTGACGATTCCACGACTGTAGTAAACTTCGTAGCCAGTCAGGTAATGATCGAAAAGAACCAAATGACTTGAAAGCCAGATAAGATTCTTTTTGGTTTGTTCGATATCATTCAACTGAATCAAATCTTTTTTGTTCTCAAGATTTGTCAGATTGTAAACAGAACTGAATTCGAGAACTTTAGCTGATAAGTGATGATAGGCAGAAACACCTTTGGCAAGAACATGAAGCTGTTCACCAGTGAGGACTTCTTCTCCTTCAACCATATCGACCAGCATTTGTCCGTAACTGGTACTGAAGTCTTTCAACTTCTTCATTAGGGTCAAAGTTTTTTCATATTTTTCAAGATTTTCGACAAGGACTGGAGCATCTGTTTCAAAAACAGGAGGTCTGATGGTGATGGCCTCTCTGTTGAGTTCATAGAAAAAGATCGTCACACTATCATTCAAACGTTTTACTTCATTCGCGACAGAAGAAAGACGTTGGTCGTCAGCAAAAGCAGTCGCGCTGATAAGAAGTGAAGCCAGAATAAGTACGAGCAATTTCCGCATGATCTATTTCCAATGTTTGTACCCCATAGTTATAAGGAATCTAGAGGTATTTCGCAATGCATCATGTAAAAACAACAGGCCTTTATATTTTCGGTAGTTAGCAGCTTTAGGTGTTGACTAAGGGTGCTGCAAAGGGGAAAACAAGGAGTAGGTCTTTTGTTATGTAATTTCAGGGGTTTAACGTGATATCAATCAAATCTTCTAGAGAAATCGATCTGATGAGACAGACATGCTCTCTGGCGTCAGAAGTGATGGAGTATATCGAGCCCCATATAAAGATAGGTGTCTCTACTTTGGAGCTCAATGATCTTTGCCACAATTACATCATGGAGAAAGGAGCTTATCCGTCTCCTCTTAATTATCACGGATTTCCCAAGTCTATATGCACCTCTTTGAATGAGGTCATCTGTCATGGGATTCCAAATAAAAACGATATTCTTAGGGATGGAGACATCCTGAATATTGATATTACCACTTACCTCAACAAGTTTCATGGGGACACCAATAAAACGTTTCTCATAGGTAATGTTTCAGATGAAGTCAAAAAGCTGGTGGATGTGACTTACAAATGTATGTGGGAAGGAATTCGTCAGGTGAAACCAGGCGCTCATATTGGTGATATCGGAGCAGTCATTCAAGAGATGGCCCACGATCATGGGTATTCAGTTGTTGAAGAGTATTGTGGTCATGGCATAGGACGCGAGTTTCATGAAGAGCCACAAGTTGTTCACGTTGGTAAACGTGGAACTGGTGCTGAGATGAAACCGGGAATGACTTTTACAATTGAGCCGATGATCAACCTTGGACAAAGACATTGTCGTCTTCTTAAGGACAATTGGACTGTAATCACAAAAGACGGCAAACAATCTGCTCAATTTGAGCACACCATTCTTGTTACAGAATCAGGATATGAAGTTCTGACTTTAAGGAAAGAGGAAGATCCTCATGGGCCGAAGTAATTCGCCCTATGAAAGGAAGCCTGATTTCATTGATGCCAGCTTCATTCATACAGGCAAGTACCAACTTTCAATTTATCTTCAACTTCTGAATCCAAAGACTATTTCAGGTCTCTACTTTGAAGCCTGCGATGACTTTCTCCACCTGGATTTTCTTTCTTCAATTGCTGAAGAAGTGGCCATGAAAAAAGTGGATATTCTAGAAAAGCTCGTAAAGGAAAAATCTCGCGAGTATGACTTCAAAGGAGAAGTCTTTCCTCTGGTCGTTTTAGGTTTATTTAAAATCATAGATGAAATTACTGGAAGAAATTTAGAACAAGACCTCGAACTCGCGGGCGCTGGAAAAATTATTTGCCGTTGCTTTGGAGTCACTGAGACACAGATTTTAAGCACTCTTGAAGAAGCTGACGAACCTTCTTTAAAACTCATTACAGATGAGACCATGGCCGGAGGAGGTTGTGGGACTTGCCTTAAAGATCTCAAAACACTCTTGGCCTATCATCATCCAGAAAAAGATCAAATTCTAGCAAGTAAAGGCCTGTCGGAAATTGAGTTTGCGAAAAAGTTAGGTCAATTGTTGAGTGAGAATAACTCTTCTTTTGAACTGGCCCGAGTTATTGGAACAGAAGCTTGGTTTAAGACAGATAAATTGAATCCTTGGCCTGAGTTGGAGAGACTTCAGAAAATTTGTTCAGAAAGGATCTCAATTCCCCTTCGTTTTCATCTTTTCAAGTGACTTCTTTTGAATACTTTCACATTCTTTGAGAATGGAATCCAATCTTTTGATTTTGGCAAAGATTGAATTCAGCTTCACTTTATCTCTAATCAATTCTTTGACCGGGTATTCTTCCTCAAGATACTTGAAGCGAGTGAGATACCAAGAGAGCTCTGGAATTTTTTCATTCAAACAATGTGGGTACTTACTTATTCCCTGAAGATCTGAAAGATAGCTGAAAAAGATATGTGGAATTCTCTCGAGGAGACCATCGACCAGTCCTTCATTCAGGGCCTTCATACTGGCATTATTTGATTCATGTTTGATTTCAAAAATGCTGCCTCCATCAATCAGGAGAGCACGCATCAGGTTGACCGAAGGTGTGAAGTCACTATTGGCGCAAATTTCTTCTACTTTGGATTTTTTGAGGTGAATCCCACCCCAGCTGGCAAGCTCGGTGATGAAGAGCTGATTAAGCTTGTAAACGGGTCCTGTCATCTTCATTTTGTGGATGACCAATTCTTCTCGCCCCAGACACTTCAAAAGGTCATTGGACATCCCTTGAAGCGGGAATATCGCCCCAGAAAGGAGTATTAAAGTTAGATAAATTTTTCTATAATCCAAGCTATACACAAGACTTATTATGCCCTTTGTTAAAGGGTCAGGTCAAACCAAGTCTTTGAAACTGGTGAAAAACTGTGAAAGAAATGACGCTCACCGAACATCTCGAGGAACTTCGAAGCACGATGATTCGTGTGGTGATCATACTCGGTGTGTCGTTTGTCGCCAGCTATAGTTTCGGGGAGCAGATCTCAGAATTTCTTTTAGCTCCACTACGAAATGCTTTGAACGGAGACACTGGTGGTCAAGTGGTCTACCTAGGATTGCTCGACAAAGTCCTTTCACTTTTTCAAGTGGCCTTTTGGAGTTCGATCATTATTTCAAGCCCCGTCTGGTTTTATCAAATTTGGAAATTCATCAAGCCAGGACTTTACGATTATGAGATCAAGGCCGTTCGTCCTTTTCTGGTTGTGGGATTTGTTCTTTTTTGGATTGGTGTCTGTTTTGGATATTTTGTGGTTTTTCCTCTGACTTTCCAGACCTTGATGCAATTTGGAGTCGGTGATGTAACTGCGACCATTTCTCTAAAAGAATATCTTGTTTTGGCCAGCAAGGTTCTGGTCTTTCTCGGTGTTATTTTTCAGCTACCCAATATTCTTTTGATTCTAGGATTCATGGGCTTGGTTACCAAGTATTCACTTCGCAATATGAGAAGTTATGTCTACGTTGGTTTTGCCGTACTCTCTGCTGTTTTGACTCCGCCGGATGTTATCACCATGATGGGCTTGTGGGCCCCTTTGGTTGCTTTGTTTGAAGTCGGAATTTTGGCCGTGGCTTTGATTGTTCATCCTTATCTAGCGAGGCAACACTCATGACCAAACTGGATCAGATTCTCTTTCGATTCCTTTTGCTTTTTCTTGGTGGTTGGTTTTTCACGACGGTTGTTGTGGATTTTGTCGCTGTCCCAAATGTTTTTAGAACAGTGAGTAATCTTCAAGAGGCGGGGAATGTCGGGATCAAAGTTTTTACGACCTACAATATTCTCGAACTTGTATTTGGAATTGGAATCTGTACTTTTCTTTGGAAACTACCTGTACAAAAGAAAAAGCTTCTCTGGGTGAGTCGAGTTCTCTCGATTATCCTGGTGGGATTGATCCTTTTCTACATTTTTCATCTCAATCCAAACATCATCAAGTACGCTGGGGAAATGCATGAGATAGGGATTGGAAATGAAGGGTATGAAGCAATAGAAACCAAACATCGTTTTTATCACCATCTTTATGTCAAATTGGATGGGTTTAAATTAATTTCACTTCTTTTTCTTCAGGTAGTATCTGTCGTTTCTTGGAGAAAAAATGAAACTGGGGAAGAACTATGATTCTTGTAACAGGAGCAGCAGGGTTTATCGGGAGCGTACTCGCCAGAGAGCTCAACAAACTCGATCGTACAGATTTGATTTTAGTGGATCGACTTGGAACTGATGAGAAGTGGAAGAATCTTAGAAATGTTCAATTTGATGAATTCATTCATGCAGATGATCTCTTTCAATCAGGAATGGAAGAGTTGCTCGATATGGTTGATTTCATTTTTCATATTGGGGCCTGTTCCTCGACGACCGAAAGAAATGTTGATTTCTTGATGGATAATAACGTCAATTACTCAAAAAGTTTGTGGGCCTTGGCCGTTCAAAAGAAAATCCCGATGATCTATGCCAGCTCTGCCGCGACTTATGGTGATGGGAATCTCGGCTACTCGGATGAGCATAATAAAACAGATGAGCTTATGCCTTTGAATGCCTATGGTTGGTCCAAGCAAGTTTTTGACCAATGGGTCCTTAAGCGTTCACAGACACCTCCTAAGTGGTTTGGACTTAAGTTCTTTAATGTCTATGGACCCAATGAGTATCACAAAGATGATATGCGTTCATTGGTACATAAGGGATTCGGGCAGATCAATGAAACTGGCAAAGTAAAACTCTTCAAATCTCATAAAGAAGGTTTTAAAGACGGTGAACAACTTAGAGATTTCATCTATGTCAAAGATGTTTGTCGTGCCATGATTGAAATGTGTCTGGATGAAGGGAAGGCCGAAAACGGGATTTATAATCTCGGAACAGGTCAGGCCAGAAGTTTCAAAGATCTGGCCATTGCAACATTCAAGGCGATGGGGAAGGAAGAAAAGATTGAATACTTTGATATGCCCGAAGCTATCAGAGGTCAGTATCAGTACTATACTCAAGCTGATATGAGTAAGTTTCAAAAGAACTTTCCCAAATTCAAATTTTCATCACTTGAAGAAGGAGTCACTGACTACGTTCAAAATCATTTGATGAAAGACGATCCTTTCTATTAGGAGTCTTCATGGAGTTCAAGGGTGGATTAAAAGCAGCTGCTGACTTGCTCTCTGGAATGGACAGAGAAGGGCAGGAAAGAATTCTCGCTGACATTGCCAAAAAAGACCCACAGATGGCCGAAGCGCTTCGAAAAACAATGGTTACGTTTGAAGACCTTCAATACCTCACAGTTAAAATGCTGGTAGAGCTTCTTAGAGAAATTGATATTGAAGATCTGGCCAGAGGTTTGCGTATTTCAAGTGATACTTTGAAAACCCATATTCTCACTAATGTCTCAAGTTCCATGCAAAAAGATATTGAGGCCATCCTACTCGGACCTCCAATTTCAGTCTCGAAAGTGAATGAATCGGTTGAAAAGGTGATGAGTGTAGTCAGGAAAAAGCTTGAAAAGGGTGAGCTGGTCATCAATAAGGCCGGTGACCAGCTGGTTTGAAGAAAACCGAGCAAAGCACTTCGGAAACATTTATCCCCACGAAAACTAGCTAAATCTCATTTACTATAAAGAAGTAGAGGAGTGGACCATGAAGGTAATTGTTTATCTAAGTCTTTATTCATTACTTTTGAACACAGCATTTGCAGCGGATAAGAAAATCACATTCAGGGATTATCTTTTCGATCATTATGCCAACTTCTTCCACTCAAAATTCAGAGTTGCCGTTGATGGTTGGAATACCAATCACAAGAACCCAAACAAGCTTCTCGCTCTTGTTGAAAATAAAAAAGACAGACAGGCCTTGGAGAAGGGACTCATCGAAAGTGGGATCAAAAAATTTCCTAAACTGGTAAAGAGTAAAAAAGGCTACGTCTACGATGGAAAAGATATTACTGTCACATTCAGCATTGTCGATGCATTCGAAGGACAGGTTTGGATCAATAACAAGAAATTCAAAGTGAATCCGGGAGAAAGTGTTGAAGCGCGGGCTGCTCGAATGGCCACTTTCATGAAAACTTCTTCATTTAACCCATTTCCATTTATTGAAGACGCCCATGCCATTATTCCCTGCGGAGGACTTTGTTGGGGGGCGCTTTTTGTTGCTACCATTGCAGCAGGAGTTGCTGTTTATAACAGTGCGATGAATGTTGTAGGCGGAGGTGATGATTATGAGCAGCTTAAAAAAATGAGTGAAGATATTAAGGGAAGTGCTGCCAAGTGTAAGGAAGAACACCTTCGGGTCAGTGTCTACAGTACAAATCTCCATTCTTATAAAACAACTGCCCCTGGTAATTATCAGACATTCAAAATTTTAAGAAAGATACTCAAAGAAGAGGCAAATCCAGATCTTAGAGATATCAAAGACCATCTCTACCTTGTCTTTGGAAAAGATATTTCTGATTGTAAGAAATTTGCCAAGAAACTCCATGGTTCAGCTTCTCTCACAGAAAGAAGACTAACTTTCCTTTCAACTATTGAAGGAGAAGTCTGTAAAGACTATGAAGAACTTTCCAGCTGTCTCGATGAATTCGCTCAGATTCATTATTCTCATCAAGGTAAGCGAAACAACAATGCCACCAAGTACAATGAAGATCTTGGAGTCTATGGAGATCAGTCTCCAATAGGTATTGGTAGCGAGCAATAATAATCAAAATCAATGCACCGTTGTTTGATATAAGCCATTTTGGAGCCAAAGCGACGGTGCCAAAATGTCGATGGTGTCATTCTATGGGCCATGAATCTCATGGTGAGATCACATAACTCTTTGAAAATAGATAAAATCAAATTTGGCACAGTTTTCGCTTATATATAAGGCACCATCAAGGATCGATGGTGAAGGTTAGAGCAGTATGCGAAACCTTATTACGGGTCCGATTCCCGCTGTTCATGGATGAATGGAGTTATCTTAGGATGAGATGACTGAGAGGAAAGGAAGCAAATCGAGTGAACATCAGGAGGAATACCATGATCAGTGACATTGAGAAAAAACAGTTTATTAATCTTTTCAACCAAATCATCGAAAACGTAAAAGCTGAAGGCCTAGAAGTTGAAGTGCGAGAGTCTTTGACAGGCGACAATGTCGATCTTGCTCTAGATGAAAGAGAAAATACCATGACTTGGAAACTCAAGGCCCGAAGGGACTTGTATATTAAGAAAATCAATATTGCTTTGGAGAAACTTGAAAATGGAACATTCGGTGAATGTGAAGAGTGTGGAGGAATGATCGAGAAAGGTCGACTTCTTGCTAGACCAACGGCCACTATGTGTATCCATTGCAAGGAAGAACAAGAGCAATCTGAGACAAAAATTCCTTACCAAAGAAGAAGTCATACTCTTGGAAAAGAGATTTTAAGAGAAATTACTCCAGAAGAATTGGCCCTTGGAATTGATATCGCGGGTGAGATTGATCACAAGAAAATTAGACGTCTTGAGAGGTTAATGATCGGCGAAAACCGTGCCTCTTAGATTTTTAAAATTAGATAGATAAAAGATAATCATTCTACTTTCTTAATCCCCCCCATGGAGCTATATAGTGGTCATGGGGGTTAATTATGAAAGCGTTAATTTTATTTCTTTCACTAATGTTGTCACTAGGTTTAGAGGCAGCTTGCTACGACAAACTGATCGCTGAACCTCCTTTTGATTCCAAATCTTTTTTTGTCCAAGAAGCTTTGTACGAAGTGGACGCGCAAGAGCTCAATGAGTCTTCGTCAGTTCATGTTGTCGAAAAGCTTTTAAGAGACCGTATTGGCTGCGAAGAGAAGTCTCTCTCTCGAGGAGTCGAGGTTTCTTGTAAGGAGCTTATGCCTGGAAAATCTTGGTCTAAAGTCTGTTATGTGGAATCAGAGATGGGTTATTTCGTCATTCAAATGGATATGATGGAAGGTGCTCACGTGATTTTCAATAGATGGGATTGATTGTATTCGTCCTGCTTAATAGCAAGGTGCATCTCGATCTAATTATTGGATAGGTCTAAGCAATTAAAAATATTGGATAAAAATACTCCAGAGGCCTATATAAAGGGCGGAGATAAAAATGAAATCACTAGTCGCACTACTAATTCTTCTTCTTTCGCTTTCTGGCTTCAATGCCAGTGGTTCTGAGTTCAGAAGAATTGCCGACTATCCAGTTCTTGAAGAAGTTCTTGATTTCGTCAACGAGGCCAGCTACGACCTCGACTCTTACTTCAAAATGGAAGAGACTGAAAGTTTGGTTTTTGATGGAATGAATTGTTCAGAAATCAGCGCAAAAGAACTTCACTCTTTTATCAAAAAAGAATTTAAAAAAGTTCAAGACTTCTATCCTGAAGAAGGAATTCCTTTTAGAAAAGCTTTGTCTGAGCTTGACCAACTTCTTGGTGGTAACAAATACCTCAAGTGCGAAAGAGTTGAAGACAAAGACAAGTATCAAATCATCTCTCACTTCTTTCAAAGTGTGGAAGAAGGACTCCCGTCATTCAAAATTGAGTTCGAAAAGAGACTATAGTTTTTTTGTTGGGGCCAAATTGTTAGAGACATTTCGTCTCCGACACCATTCCTTTGATTTATAAATCCCTGTTTTTTCATTTCACAAAATTGGCACGCTCTTCGCAATTGTATTAAGTCAACAAGGGCTGAACAACCGAAGGAGTCGGTTATTCAAGCGTTGAACAGCTTCAGCCCTCTAACTTAAGGATGAGTTTAAAAAGTTCAATTTGAACATAAAAATAAGGAGATTTTTATGGATCAGCAAAAAGTAGAGGAGTTCAAAGCTCTGTTCCAGGACATCAAGAAAAACTATTCAATGAATGACTTCAATCTCGACAATTGGGATTGGGACAACAGAGGGGACGAAGTCGATCAAATCAATGAAGACCGAGACAAGGCAATGTTGATCAAACTCAAGGGGAGAAATGATCTTTTCCTTAGAAAAGTTGATCAGGCCTTACTCAGAATCAAAGAGGGAACTTTTGGCGAGTGTATGGAGTGCGGTTGTGATATTTCAGAATCAAGACTACGTGCTAGGCCAACAGCTACTCAATGTATCTCTTGTAAAGAAGAACAAGAAAACACAGAGAAGCATATCCCTTATCAAAAACGTTCACATACCCATGGGCAAACTTTCGATAATAAGAATGTCATCCCCATGGCCTTTGCTGACGAAGCGAAGACAGAAGAAGATAAGAAAATTTTGAAGTTCAATCGCGAAAGAATCAATCTCGGTTTGCACCACTGATTCAAGGATGAATCTGAAGTTTCATGGATGAGACGCTGAAGCAATCCAATGCAGGGTAATTGATGCGATTTGAAGAAAAGCCCCATCAGGCAACTCCGATGGGGCTTTTTCATTTTGTGCTATTGATGCTATAAATCAGTAGTGAAATTTTTGATTCCCGTCGCCATTATTGGCCTGATTTTGGCCTTCATGTTTGTTCCTCGTGAGAAACGAATTGAACACACTTGTGATCTTTCCAAGGAAACCTGTCTTCTTACCAAACAAGGTTTCATGGTTACTGTTGATATTAGTCCAAAGCCTATCGATCCCGTCAATTCATTTACTTTTACACTTCAAGGAAAAGACCTGGAGGGGATGGAAGTCAAGGCCTGGTTGATTGGAATATCTTTTGTACACCCTGCGGAAGAGTTAACCTTGAAGAAAGTAACTGATCAACTCTTGAGTGTTAAAACCAATCTTCCTTTTTGTACGGAAAAACTTATGACTTGGAGAATTCATCTTCAGGCAAAAAAAGATCGACTGACTTACAAAACAAATTTTGATTTCGATGTGATAAGAAATTAAAGTTCATTCCACCTGGCCAGATAATCAGGCGCCAGGGTTTCAAGTCTTTCCATTTCTTCAGTGATTGCATTTCTAATCTTCGCTAGCTCTTTGGTTCCAGAGTCATTTGGCACATAGATCGGTTCACCATAAATCACTATGATTCGAGTGAAAGGCCAAGGCAGACGAAGTTTGTCCCAGCTATTGAAACTTTTATATTTGGCGGCCTCTACATAGAGCGGCAGTATCGCAGCACCAGATTCTTTGGCCATATTTAAAACTCCACCTTTGAGTTTTTTTGAGGGGCCAGTGGGACCATCAGGAGTAACGGCTGCATTGTGACCATCCTTCAAAGCTTTGATGATCTTGAGCATGGCCTCCGTTCCTCCACGAGTAGAGCTACCTCGAGCTGGTACATAATTCATTTTTCTTGCGGCCACTTCAAGAAGATCGCCATCTTTGGAGGAACTCAGAAGGATATGATGAGGGCGACCCCATTGGGCCAGCATTCCGGGAATGACATTCTGATGCCACATGGAAAAGACGTAGGACTTGGAAGTACTTTCACTCATGGCCTTTTCGCGATTTTCATTTTGAACATGTTTAAATCGATAGGAGCTTTTTAGACACCAGATAAACAAGTAGGCCATCCATGAGAGGATTTTGTTGTGCATTAAAGTTCTCCAAAATGAATACGGAGTGCATCTTAGCACTCCGTAAACAATGGTTGAACTTCTTATTGGGTTTCTTAGTGTTTGATTTTGTACTTTTTCACGTGCATAGAAGGGATCGACATACCAGACATGTGGATATCGAGGCCTTTGATTACTTTTGCTGGTTGAATAGTGCCTTTATAGGCCTTCCATTTTCCATTATCTTTGAAGATTGCAATTTTCTCAGTCATGTAGGCCTGGCCATTCCAAATTTTCAGTGTGGCCCATCCACCTTCTGCATCGAAATCTGCTTCTGGTTCTATGATAAGTACTGCGCGATTACTTCCTTCCATATTGAACTTCAAAGGCTGCCCAGCTTCTAATTGATCAAGCGTCACCTTTTGTTTGATTTCGGAGTTGATTCCAAGTACTCCAACTTTTGCATAAACGTTAAGGTCGACAATCTTTCCATCTTTTTCTGTAAGATAAACATCAGCTTTACCAACATCCACACCTAGGAATCCCCAAGTTATATTGGTTTTCATTAGATCGACTCTTCTTTTGTTAGATTCGATTGCCTGCTCGATGGCATAAGTTGATTCATACAATTGAGTGAGAGGACTTCCCGTAAGAGTACCTTCACAATTAATACAGTCTTCTCCTGCAAATGATCCAGCTCGACCATTTCCTTCTGCGAAACCAAGACTACTAAAGAACGCGAACAACAACGTGATAACTACAACTCTCATAACTCTCTCTCCGTTCTGGTGTGTATTGTGTTAATTCCAAATTTCGTGCCAAATTTTGAAACCAAAATCAGCACTTTAATGGCCTAACTCTCACTAAATACTGGTCACTGACTAAACATTGGACAAATAACAGAGTTCTAGACGGCCTTATATAAACCCGCTTTCTCCCGCGAAATCGGGGATTTTTTTCATGACTCAGTGCTAAGTTTTAAGATGTAAGATAGTGAAACTTTTGAGAAATCACCCAAAAGGGTAGAATCAACAGGTGAATTTCATTAGAAGGAGACTCGAGATGAACGGAATCATCAAGTTCGCAATTTTGGCCTTGATTCTTACGGCCTGTGGAAAAGAAAATCCAACACCTGTTCTTGTAACACCTGATCAAGGTTGTGGGCCGACTGGTTTTTGTATGGATCCGGCACAAACCAGATTTGATTTTCCTCCGCCATCACAAGACGACATGCTTTATCCTAAAACTCTTTGGGCTACCTATTACAATCTTCCAATAGCAGATTCTTTGGAAGAAGGTTATGCTCTTCGCGATCTTAAAGGAAGACCACTTGGTCCATTGGTTTCTCAAAAGAACTGGTGCTTTGCCGCGATGGAAGGCTCTGTGATTGTCAAAGAACAAGATGGAACTCAGGCCACCTATAATTACGCCGGAACCAGTGATGAGCACCAAGTAGACTGTAGCCCATTCTATAATCACCCAGCTTCTCATCGAGTTAAGTTCACCAAGGCTAGAGGCCAGTATGGTGATGGTGTTAAGAACTATCTTCTTGTTCCTTTCAGATCAATTGCAGTGGATAGAAGATACTTTCCTTACGGTTCAGTTTTCTATATTCCAGCGGCTAGAGGGGTGCAGATTCCACTACCAAATGGAAAAATCATGGTTCACGATGGTTACTTCTTTGCCGCGGATACAGGTGGCCTGATCAAAACCAATCACATTGACGTTTATATAGGCATTGAAACCAAGAGTCCTTTTAGTTTTATCAGATCCAACCCTAATAAGACATTCACCGCTTATGTTGTAGGAGATGGACCAATTAAAGATTATCTAGAAAAAATTCATTTGGATGAATAATCA
>SBGE01000139.1 GCA_006226755.1 Deltaproteobacteria bacterium
ACCTGAATTTGAACTGTTTTTTTTCCAATATCTTAGCTAATAGATTTTCCATAATGCCTCTCTCTTTATTTCTTTTACACCTTTTGTCATTCTATTTCTTGCACAGTGCATAAGTACAACATATAATAGCTATTGTATTTATCTGTTTGAGGTATGAATGGAATGGATCAATTTTAGACATCTATATTCATTTTGGATGGTTAGCCAAACTAGAAATTTCACAGCAGCTGCAAATCAAATGTTAGTCGCTCAGTCTGCTGTAAGTGATCAAGTAGCCCAACTCGAAGATTATCTCGGTGAGAAGTTATTTCTTCGCTCTACAAGAAAAATTGATCTCACAGATGCAGGAAGACAACTTTTTAACTATGCTGATGTGATATTTAAAACCAGCAAAGATATCAATACCATTATTAAGGATAGAGTTCTCCCTAATGAAGCTAAAAAGATAAGTATTGGTATAGTTGGAGGAGCTTCTAGAAACTTCCTCTTTAGACTTTTTGAGGAATATATTAATCTCAGTCCAGAAACGACAATCAATGTCCAAACAGGTTCATTTAATGAGCTGAATAATTCCTTAAAGAAATTTGAACTTGATCTGATTATCACTCTCGAACTTCCCAAAAAGAAAGATCTAGACGATTTCAATTATCAGAAGATTGCATCAAGTCCGTTAGTTTTGGCGGGAGATAAGAGATTAATTTCATCCCTGAAAAGGAAGAGTCGAAAGAGTCCGTTGGATATATACAAATTCTCACATCCTTATGAGACTGAAATCGTTGAAAAGTTTATTCAACCTTTAACGAAAGTTGAAACAACAGTGAGACTGACAACTGATGACATTCCTCTCTTGAGATTTTTTGCCAACAAAAAAAATACACTCTCCATCATTCCTCAGATTGGCGTTTGGGAAGACATTCACGAAGGACATCTAAGCTATATCGAACTAAAGAAATGTCCAGAAGTTCCCATTTATGGGGTTTTTACTAAGAAATCTATTCATCAAAAAAGTGTTGAAAGCTTACTGGAAACAGCAAGGGTTTTGAGACTCTAATTTATCGCTTTGGTTAAAAACTTCCTACGAAATCAACAACAGCGTAGTTAAAATAGGAAAAGGTGTAGACTTTATCATTGTCTGCACCGCCTTCAAGTCCTCTGAGACCAAATCCAAGTTTGTAATCTTTGGAAATTTTTCTTCGGAGCTTAAGTGCAACATCAAAAGCACGTCCTTGAGAAGCTGCGGCACCATCCATATTAAAATTAAAGAGCCAAATGCTTCCTATTGGTGCTTGAAATTCAAAATAAATCAAAGGAACAAACCCCACGTTATCATAAGCGGATTCCTGAGCCCCTTGAGAAAACTTTATTTCAGCGTCTCTAATTTTTCCTGTAAGTCCGAGGTTCAGCTGACTGTCCCCTGTTCCAAAGAATGAGTAAAAATAAGTCACTCGGTAAGAATTAAATGTGTAATCGACTTCAAGGTCTTGACCCGAGACAAAACTCTTTCCATTAAAGGATACATTCTCAGTTAATGGCCCTTTTACAACAGTATTAAAAGGAGCATAGACAAAACGAATATTGCTATTGCTCCCCCAATTCCAAAAAAGCTCCGCTCGATAATGAAAAAAGGGACCCTGGTCATAATTATCGAAATCAACTCGAGTACCTGTATTGCCTGGAATCTTCACATCATTTCGATACTGCCAAACACCACCTGTTTCTAACATTAAGTCGAGCTTGGCGTTAGCAGAAAAACTGTAGAGGACCAAAATGGAAATGAGCAAATTGATATATAAAATCTTTTTCATAGTTGAAATATTCTAGCATTTTTATTAGAACAAAACTTCTAAAATGAAGACCCTGGTTGACTAAGAAACTCTATTTCTTCAGGCGTAGACTGCCGTCCAAGAATTTCATTTCGATGAGGATAGCGACCAAAGCGAACAATAATGTCTCTATGGGCGTGTTCAAACTTTAAACTATCTTCAAAACCTAATTTTTCAAAGAGTTTGACTGCTTCGTCATGAACCTCTAAAGACTCACTATGCATATAAGGCATATAAACGAACTTTCTTTCCAGATCTGAAAGTTTCATATCGTCACCATTTGAAACGGCTTCTTTTGCTAGTGATAGCGCAAGTTCGTCACTTGCAAAAGACTCTGGATGTCCACGATAGATATTCCTTGAGAATTGGTCCAGAACTATAAGCTCTGCTAAACGCAGTTTAGGTGAGGTTCTTACGGATTTAAGACCATTTTGACTAGCTAGTTTATGTAACTCTCCAAAGCGAGTCTTGATTAGCAAGTCGACTTCCTCATTTTTCATGAACCAATCTTTTTGAGTGAGCTCTTCAAACCAAAAAGTATTAACAGAGTTTAGTGCCATATTCAGATCATTCATCGTTTTTTTCCTCTAATAAATCTTCTATCCCAAGGGGATAAATTTTGGAACCAGCCTTTTGAATATCCTCTATAGATTTCCAGACAGCCCTACCAACAACTTTGTTCCCTTCAAGTATATCAAAAGTTTTGTGGTAACATTCTTCATTTAAAAAATGAGCTTTAAACAGAAGCACAATTTCATGTCCCTCTTTTCCCTCGAAAGTGAAAATATTTTCATAGACATTGAGAAGTGGACCAATGGCTATCTCTTGATTTATTTCTTCCAAGAATTCACGCTTTAGGGCATCTGCCCCCTGCTCGCCAAATTCAATACCTCCCCCGAGTGGTCGGTAAAAAGTTTCATTTTTTACGGAGTCTGAACCTTCATGAAAGAAGTACTGATTTTTATCGTTGGAAATTAATGCAAGTGCTAATGGTCTTATTCTCTTCATTTTAAGAAAGTAGCAAATTAGTTTACAAATGAGAATTTGTTAATTTGAAGTAGTAACAAACAAAGTCATACGAAACTATAGTCCAAGGGTCTTAAAGAAAGTGTTAAGAAGTTTTTCGATAAATTCATCTAGATATTCACTCATGACGATAGTTTTACCTGTTCTTTCATAGGTTCTATGATCTAGTCGAATTTTGTACATAATCACGGACCAATAAACATGTATAAAAAACTCAGAGTCGGCATCAGGATCAACTCTACAGAAAAACCTCCAAAAATCTCTATAAAGATATATCGATATTCTTCAGACATAACATCAGACTCTCGCAAGACGACCTTGAATGAATCTATGTTTTCAACCATTGTTTGGAGTATTTTTTGGGTATAGTACTTAAGCATCAATTTGAAGTCAGGTACACCTTCAGGGGATTGTAGTATGCCTTTAGTACTCTCCCTTGCTCTTAGGGCATACTCTTCAATAATTTACTTATACAGCCCCTCCTTTGATTTGAAATGATATGGAGTCACTACTGTCGCGAAATAATCTACAAATACTTGTTCAACACCAACTAATACCAATTGAATCAACGAAGAAATCGTGTAAAATCAAACACTTGAAAAGACGACTTAAAAGATTCAACGTGCGAAAATTAAGCACCGTTTAAAAATTAAACATACCTAATCCGTCATTTAATTATTATTGTTGAGGAATGAGTGAATTATCTAAAGAAGAACTAATGTTACAAATGAATGAAAAGAACCGTGAGCTGTTAGTCAACTCTGATGGTATAGGATCACTTTTCGTTTATAACCTTGAAAACTTCGCCGGCAGATATTTGGAAACGTCTCAAGATAGAGAAATTAAATGTCAGTTTGATGGGACAAATTATTGGGTGGAATCAATCGAGCCGAATATTCTCGAGGCACTAAAGTGGCAAAACTTAGAATTGAAAGAGAAGCTCATTGGCCTGTGTAAAAAGTTCCCTGGCCATCAATCTAAAGAGATTAAGACCAAACTTCAATTAACTTCAAAGATGTTGAGTGAAAACAAAGTAGAATGTACTTCAAATATTTTTATCTCAACCCCTATTGAAAACGAAAACCTCAGCTTGAGTAAAAAGACTCAGATGACATTTGATGATCCGATTGAACTTAGAAATAAACATGCTCTTCTTCTGGAAGAAGTTTGCGAAATCTTCTAAAAAACTAAAGGTCCGAATGAAAGATACGACAAAGACAATATTAACAAATATCATTAACAATATGCCTACAGACTGGCTGCGCTTAACTACACATAGATTAGATATATATCGTGAAGAACTAGCTAAGGTTGAATTTCTAGAAAAGCTTGAGTCACTTGAAGAATTAAGCAACGAAAAGCTTGCAAGCCTACCAACAGCTTTTGACTATATTCGCCTAGGTCATCCCCTCTCATCAGTACTTGAGTGGGCCATGGCCAAAGAAGCAAATTTAGATCCTGCGAGTGTTATCTCGTTTTCGTCACAATCGATGCCGATACTGGCCGTTCTTAGAAAAAATAAGTTTTTAGGTAAGAATACAAGGATCATTTATAAGGATGATCTTCCAATCAACTTCAATCCAGAGGTTTTGAAGTCAGTTTATGATTATCGATTTGAGCTAGAACAAATCAGCGACTACAACACAATCTCAGAATTTGATGGCAGTACTCTTGTTATTAATGGTGAAGGTCAAGGTGACTTCAACCTCCTTCTCTGTGCTAATCATGGAAGTATCATTGAAGTACTGAATAATGATAAAGAGTATATAAAAGAAATCCTACATGTGAGACGTCGTGAATCCATTGCCATGACACCTCAGGATTGTTTCAAAACAATTAATGAGACATTAGGAAATTATTCAACAAAAGAAGTAATTGCAGACCGTGCAAAACTGAGTTCAACCATAAAAGATATTACAAGTGGCAACTCAAATGCGGCCCTTGGCTCAAGTGGTCTCTCAGTTCAATACGCTGTCATGATGGGACTGATACATCACGCCTCAGATAAGCATCCAGGGAAAGATATAAAATTCATCGTCCCTCCAAACTGCTATGGTGGAACGAATGACCAAGCACGCCGCGTGGCTGCTTGTATCGCTAATGTTGAAATTGTTGACTTACCAGTTGATTCAGGCAAAGACATGGTAACTGAACTTGAAAGAATTTTAACAGAAGTCGCAAGTGAAGATGCCATACCCTATATCATCGCAGAGATCCCAACAAATCCGAGAGTTGAGATCCCTGATCTAGAAAAACTTCGCCTGACGCTAAAAAAAGAAAGAAAAACGAAGGATGGAGATAATGTTGTTGCTCCAGTTTTTATTCTCGATCAAACCTTCTGCCCTAATGTGAAATTCTTTGGTGATGGAGGATATCTTCATGACGTTAATGTGATTTCTTATGTGAGTGGATCCAAGTTCCCAAGTGGAGGGTTATGTACTGCAGGTTATGCTGTGGCCAATCAAGGGGCTACTAAATATATCAGTTATGTAGAAGATCACCTCAAATTTTGTGATAACGGCGCTACAGATTTTCAAGTGAAAGTTCTCATTGATGAAATGCCTTCAATGAATGAAAGAATTGCGAAAGCTTATAAACATACTCGTGCTTTTGTAGACTTTATCGAAGAGCAACTTCCTCTTGCAAAAATTAACTTCGTTTCACAAGAACTTGCTAAGGCTTCTTTTACTCCATCTGTTTTTTCTCTCGATCTTCCAGCTAAAGACAAAACAGGTCAAGAGTGTCAGAAATCCAAAAATGAACTCAATCATAAGCTGATAAGCATGATGATCGAGGCCATCCCCCACGAAAGTAAACATTGTGTGAGTTATGGCCAGCTCAAAGGTTCTTACTGGACGATCCCTGCCACATCAACACAGGGAACAACTAAAGAAAGTGACAAGGACTATATCGTTCGTATCTCAATCGGTGCTGACTTTGATCTTGAAAAACACAAAGAGGTTTTTGCAAAATTTGTTAAAGAAGAAATGAGTTAAAAAGCGAAAACACCAAGGCACTCTTCTTATAAATTAAATGGTGGAGGTCGAGTTGAGCTAGACGAACTCT
>SBGE01000015.1 GCA_006226755.1 Deltaproteobacteria bacterium
GAATAATATATGAAACTACTAAGCATCGTAGCACTACTCTTTTCTTTTCAACTTTTGGCCGCTGAAAAGTATTGGCCAACAAAAGAACAATTTATTCGTTTTCAAAAAGCTGATTTGAAAGAAACAGAACAAATGCTGAAAGACGGATTTGATCCAAATGTTACTTACAATACCAATGGTCCTATTAAAGGCCAAGGTGAAACACTTCTTGTAGGGGCCATGGTCGCAGGTTTTCAAAGACCGATGGACGATCCAAGACGAGGTGACTCTTATAATCGTTATGAGTATATGAAGCTCTTACTAAAGTATGGAGCTGATCCCAATAAAATGGTCATTGAAGGAAGTTACAGGCAAGGAACGGCCATGCATTGGGCCGCTAAAATGTGCTCTGTCCTTCTTTTTGATCTTCTTATTCAATACGGTGGAAAGCCAAACGAGCGTTACTGGTACTATACTTTTGAACCTACTCCAAAGGTTTCAGGGATTACCACTTTTGGCACTGCCGCCAGAGAAGGTTGTTACCCGGTCGCCATCTACATGATGGATAAACTTAAATTAAAACCATGGGAACCAAACTGTTCTCCAGTCTTTGTGGTTTCAACTGATAGGTTTGAACCAAATCGTCCAGGAAGAAGTAACCATACTAAAGTTGCAGAGGCGATTGATAAGCGTTTTCCTAATCTTTATGATAATGACTGGGAAACTCTTTGTCCTGAAGATGACGCTGAAGATTAGGATATCCGAACTGCCCATTCTTTAAGGTATTCAATACCTTAAGTTCACTTAAGCTAAGACTTCCAAGCCCCTGATTTCGGGGCTTTTTTGTATTATCCGATCAAACAAATCCAGTATTCGTCCGATAATAAACTTATGAAATTGCTGGTTTTGTTGTCCATTTTCACCCTATCATTTTCAGCCTACTCTACTGACTACGTCAGTTCGACTCATAATTATTTTTGCGAAAAGCTTGGTATCAATCTTCCAAAGTTTCCAAAAACATTCATCAAATGGACACGAACCCAAAGGAAAGGGTGCTTGGTTGAAGATCCTGATTTAGAAAAACACGAAGATATTCGCCACCTCTTCACAGCGAAAGATAAGTCAGAAACACCTGAGCAAAGACAGCAAAGAGCTGTTTGCGAATGTCTAAAATCTAAATCAAAAGTTCAAGAAAAGCTTTACGAATGGAAGACTGAAGAGAAGTACACCAAGTGGATGGATGATATTGTTTGGAAGAGAATGGGAGATCACTTTAAGGGTCAACTCTACGAACAATTTAATCGTATGTTGCAAATGGATGTCCTGCTTCAACGTGGCGACGTTAATGAAAACTTCATGATGTATGCTCCAAAATGTCGAATGAAGTCGGTTGTTGAGCAGATTGACAGTATGCGCGGGAAAAAAATTACTGAAAGTGATAGAGATGGAAAAGAAGTTGTCTATGACTGCAGCGACAAAAAACTTTTTGACCGCCGCATGCGAGTCATTCTTGGCACCAAAGACACAAAGGACTTTCAAAAAAGAATGGAAGCGAGTCTCTCTAAAATTGTCAAAAATGAACTGACTGATGAAGACGTCAAAGCCGGCAGGTGTATGACTTATAAGGGATATCTCGCTAGCCGCGCGCCTTCTTCTCTACGTTTTGAAATCCTCGATCAAATAAAAATGGCTCAGCAAAAAAATCAAGGAAACAGAAAAGAACTGACAAATGCCCTTCGAAAAATATTTGACGATTATAATGGTAAATACGCCAGTGATGATAAAGCTTCGAGTACCAATCCTCTTTTTAATGATGACTATCTAGAAAGTATTCTTGGTGAAGATGCCCTCTATGGCTCAACGAATGAAGGCATAGGTAAAAAACTTAAATCCCAAGTCAATGGTGCTCGCTTTAGAAACAAAAGAAAAACAAATGAACTCCAAGGGGATCCTTTTCTTCAATCACTATTAAGTGATCCTGATTTTTTTATGAGTTTTGCGAGAACCAAAAATCCACAAATGGGATTTCACGATAAAGACAATCTTAAAAAAGTTTTCGAGGATCAAGATAGAAAATGTGAATCACTAAGTTCTCCAGCTCTAATGGCCAGAATGTTTTGTAATCCTAAACTACCTCCGGTAGATATTAATTCCATTAAAAATGATCTGGCACCTGAAGTCACTCAGAGCATGGACAATAACAAAAACCCTTTTGGAGCCAAAGTTAATGAGTACATGGCGGCTAAATACGTTTGCCACCCAGAGAAAAAAAGAGTTGATGGGAAAAAAAGACGTTGGACACCTGTGGAAAAAGATCCAGAAGATTTTATTCTTGAATACACACTGAACCCTAAAGGAAGACTCCTTTCAGATCTTGAAATTCTTGGGATTAAAAATACCAATGATCCAAGGTACAAAGATCATCGAACTGAGTTTGAAAGAATTAATCAGCAAATGTGCCCATACATAGATGAGAAGTGTCGTGGAACAAATATGAAAGGTGAAGGTTGTAACCATATCCGACATGTTATTGCCTCTTCTCCAGCCAGACGTTACACACTTGAGGCTTTCAAAAAAGTTCAATACGGAAAAGATGTTCTCGAGTTAACGGATGAAGAAGCAAAAGAACTGAAAAGTCAGTTAGATGAAATTATCTCAAAATACAAAAGACCATTTAGTGTCTTGGGACTTCGTGAAGAGCTAAAAAACAAGCTTGCTGAAATCTATATCGGCATCATTGAGAAAAAAACTGGCAAACAACTCGAAAAGCCAATTCATCTCTACCACCAAGCCCTCGTTTCATCAGGTCTAGTTTCCAAAATTCATGATCATGTAAAAACTTTAGTTGATGCTCATACATATGGTTATGGACGAAACGTGACAATGGAAGCAAGAAGAGATACGGCCTTTTTGGAGTTTTATGGTGAAGGTTTAAAAGAATATTTTTCCAAGCTTCCAAAAGAAGAAGGTGGCACGAGGATTAGTAGTAATGCAGATGTGACACCTGAGATGATTCTTCAATATGCTAAATCACTTGGGAAGACCAAAGATGAAATGTTAAAGCCTCATTACGAAAAATCCCTCGAGACAAAAACAAGTCGTCTCTACAGAGCACTCATGGGAGGCACTCACGATAAAATTGTAGCCGATGATTCATCTCAAGGGGCCGTGGGAACAAACTACTTTACTGATTATGTTTTAGCCGCAAGTAAAACCGAAGAACAAAACGTTGAAGCCTATAGAAGAGGTCTGGGTGGCCCAGATGGAGAATCATCAAAGACATCTATGACTTGGGCTCCACCTCCTCCTTGTATGGGTAAAACTTGTGTCGACTCAGATGGAAATATTATTGACCAAACGGGAATGACTTCAAGCCCAGGTGACGCTGGTGGCGTTCCTTATGAGCGTTCTATTAATAGAAATGAAGCTGATCCTCCCAAACCTGATGTCATTGCAAATACTGATGTTGGTATCGATATCAACTCGACCAACGGGGTGAATGCATCAAACGACAATAATGGAACACCTACAGTGTTCAATCCTGGTAATCAAACTAGAATCGTAGGTCAGCCTACAACTGTGGTGACGACGAGACGAACTTCTTTTAGTGATCCTGATGCAACCGTAGTCAACATAGGCGGTCAAAGAAGAGTGATGGTCCCAACAACTAATGTCGGTGCCAATGACGGTGGAGACTCCGGTGATGATGTTGACACCAGTCCTCCAATTAAACGGGCCGAAACAAAAGCTCCCGAAGGACCGACTCGCGATGAAAACATGGATCGTATTGAACAAAACCTAAAAGACTACGAAACGTTGGATAAAATTGCAGAGATTAGAAAACAGCTTACTCAAGAGCAAGAAAAAACCAGAAGAACTCTCCACGATCTCAAAACAGATAGAGAGCTGGCAAAGTTCAACACCGGAAATAACACTATTGCTCAAGGGAACATATTACCAAGTAACTTTGGTGCTTCGAATGATGACGGGTCATCTGGAGCCAACTACACCCCTACTTACGGTGTTTCCACCAACTCATCCAAGAAGTCTGACTTCGACCATGTCATGAAAAATGGAGAACTCCCAGGCCCTTCAGGAGCTTCTGCTGGTGGTAGAGGTCCAGCTTCTGCCGGCGGTGGAGCAACTGGACTTGGCGCTTTAGGCATTGGTGGAGGCATCAGTGGTTCTGCACTCGGTGGCATAGCTGAGAAGTTGAACATGAAAGATCCTTCTGTTTTAAAAGCGATCAAAAACGCCAAGATTCAGCTTCAAGCAGAGAACGTTTTCCCTTATCAGTTAGTCCAAGAAATGGGGATTGCAGAAGTGGTTGGAACTTTCGGACTTGAAGGTCAAACTTTTTATGCTCTAGAAATCAAAGATTTCAACTTTACTCTTCATAAAATTGACCTCTCTAAAAAGGTGGTTGAAGAAGGTGGACTATCTGGAAAAAGAAAAGAACTTCTCGCCTCTTTAACACTTTTAAGAGGAACAGTTGGCGCAGAGGCCACATTCAAACAAATTCAGAATTCTTATGTAGTTGAATCCTCTAAAACACTAAGTACTAATGAGGATAAGAAAAAGCTCTTCTTGAAGACTATGACCTATGAGGAATTAGACAAACTTCTGGTCACTGCCGTTCATAAAGAGCTTAAGATCAAACAATAATTAAAGTGTTGTGAAAAGAAAATCTCTCACTTCAGTCACTTCATTGGTATTCATGTTTCTTCTTTCAAACTTCAAGACACCTTCAAAAAGATTTCTCTTTGAAACGTATGCTGTCGTTTGAGTGGTAAAAGTCCTTCCATCACGAATGGCCCTATCGTATTGATTAACGACTCTCACAACAGGAATATCACCAATAAGACCTTCAGTAGCTGAGATCAGTCTAGAGTTTGAACAACGTCTTCCCATTTTTCTACAATTGTAATCGTGATCGATATGTTCTCTTACTTCTTCACGAAGATCTTGAATAAGCTCAGCATGACTGACATAGCGTGAAAATGCTCCATCTCGTGTTGAGAAATTTCCACATCCAAAAGGTTGGTTAGGAAAAAGATCAGACTTTTTTGTTTTTCTTAATTGAAGCATTGGCATTCCACCAAATGGAGGAAAAGAACTGGCAGTGATTTCTTCAGTCACTGTGGTCCAGTAAAGGCAAAGATTCCCATTTCTGCCTTTCGTCTTGAATTGTTCTCTAACTACTTTCTTTTGCCCCACTCTCAAATTAGTTGAAGCATTCGAAACTTGAGTCATGAACATATCAATATCGTTTGGTGTGAATGGAATTTCCTGAGCAGAGCCCTTCTTATTATCGCTTCCACAAGCGACAACCAATAAAGCAATCAATGCAAATGACATTACCTTTTTCATAATCCCTCCTAACTCTCTGAAAACAAATAATCACAAGATACCTACTCGAGTCAAAACCCCAAGTAGTTCTTACAGTACCTAAGTTATTGAAATATGTATCAGATGTTAGAAAGAGACCAATCTCTATGTCTCTAGAGGGCGTTTTGCTACTACCTAAGAGCTTTTTAGAAGTTAATCCGTCCCATCTCCACCACCAGAGACTCCAGCAGTTTTGAAGATCTCACGGACTTTGTTAAATGGCAGAATGATCTTTACCTGCTCTTGAAGCTTATAGGATTTCTTAGATAAAACTTTTTTAGGAAGCTTTGATTTATATTTTTGATTAATTTGAACCACGATGTGATTTTCTTTGATGTCGACAACTTTTCCTTCGACTTGCATGTATTTCAACATTCCACTGTGAAGAGGAAGAGAAATAAATGAAACAGTTAAAAGTATGAGGAGTGATTTTTTCATTTCTTCACCACTCCTTTTGCCCTTTGAACTTTTAATTCTTTGGACTGTAACTTACAAACAAGTTTCACGGGACAACCTGTTTCAAGTTTTTTACAAAAAATAGGAGGTGCACCTGCTGCTTTATAAACACAGATACTTTTTCCCTGATAAGTAATAGTTGTTGGCAGGTCATTATCTGCAGCTGATACCTGAGCACTCATGGCCAGACCGAGTAGAGTTTCTAAAATCATTGTTGAACTCCTGATCCTTGTCCTGAAGTTGGAGTTTCATTACTTGGAAGATCTTCTTGAAGAGTTGCGAGTTCTCCATCTTCAATCGTGACACCTGAGTCTTTAGAACAAGTAATCAAATCCGGACATTGAAGATCGGCAAGAGCAATACAAGAGACGCTTGAAGTTAAGGTCACTCCCTCTCCAAATGTACATACAGCTTGTCCATAGCAAACACCAAATCGGTCGCTCGGTTGCTTGACGATAATTGGGCTCTCTGAATATTTACAGTTTCTGGCATTGAAAAAGTCTGGAACGTCCGCAAGGACAGATAGACTTGTCAAAAACAGGGCCGAGAATATGAAAACTCTCACAATTTCGCTCCCTTAATTAAAGTTTCACTTAAATAAGATACTTGAAAAGACGATAAATGAAAAAAGTTAAATCGTTTTTGCACTGGAAAGGTCTGATGAACACGACTAAAAACGTCGACTATAGTGTCGCTGACATTCTCGAAAAGTCTGTGATCGATGCCTTCGATATCGCTGCTATTTTTTACAATCAGCTTTATCTTCGAAGAAAGGAAGCTTTCCCGGGATTGTCTTTGGTGGACTTCTCTAGAATCTTTGACCTTGGTGAAAAATCGATTCGAAACCTGACCCCATCTACCTTGGAAAGAGTCGGTGAAAAAACCGCTGTTAAAATGGCGAGAGGAACAGTTGATTCCACCTGCTGTACTCTTCTTAGCGAAGATGAACAAAGAATTTATCGACGTTACCTGAATCAATATCGGGACAAGTTCAAAGACAAGCGAGGACGCAAGACTTCTGGCGAAGACGAAATGGTCGAAGACCGTGAGCTTTTGATCAATGAGTTTGTCACCAAGTACACCAACTCGAGAGACTTGATTGAACTTCTTTGCCATCTCTTCTCCCACGACGGATTAAGAAAGACTTTCTCTCTCACTCCTGTTCAACAACTCGCTCTCAAAGAGCTTTTGGCCTTTGAGTATGCTTATGAAACTGGATGGGAAACATTCAAGATTAACTCGAAGTATTCCACCCAATTCAAACTTCATCCCTCATTGGTCAACACCATGTGGGACTTAGGACTTGAAAAGGCCGAAGCTTACATGCGACGAAATCACGTCGTAATCAATTCCATCTCACAAGACGAAATCCTCCCCGAGGATATCGCCAGAGTTGAAGAGTCTCTGATCAAGTCCAAAAAAGTCTTTGATGAGGCGGTCAAAAAAGCGTCTGAGAACCTCAACAAAGAAAGGGTTCAAGTGATTTACGGAAGACTGTTTTCAGGCTTCGTCCACCCACTCCCTCGTATCAAAACTGACGATTCATCCGAACCAACAGAATAAGTTTTTCTCTTCTCACCTGACCCTGAAAAAAGGGGGGATTGGAGGGATCCGAAGACCCCTCCAATTTAGATTGTGTTCATAGGCGAGATTATTGTTAAAACCCCTCTAAATAGAATCCAACGGTAGGCTCAACTTTCATCTATCCGAGGGCGGAATTTGTCTTCTAAAAGGGGCCCAAGGCTTTAGGAGGGCCTTGGACCCATTTCTCACACACCACTGAGAGAAACCATTTGAGAAAAGATGTGTTATCGTTTCTCAAATACAGAATACCCTGCAACGCGTCAAATGTCTGATTTTTAAGGGATTTTTGTTAAAAAGGCGGTTTTTACCACTGCTTTGGAAAGGGGCATTGGCAAATATCGGGGACTTAGAAATGCTCTATTGTGGGTATTTTCTACGGATTTTCTTACGGGTCGTTTCATACTCATCTAGCTTCTCATTGAGCTTATTAAGAGTATCTCTCCAGGACTTATTAGAGGTCTTTGAATCATCTTCATATTCAGGTGAACCTAGTGAAGAAGGTTCTCTTCCATCACCAAAGAGTCCAGCGGAATCAAATTCATTGAGAAAAGGTTGAAACTGAGTCTTGTAATCAGAGCCAGGGGCCAAGAGTCTTTTAAGCTCTGCATCCGGTAGTCTTTGAATGTCGTATTTAGTCTCATCACCTTTAGCGACAGAAATATAATGATCACCTACTCCAAAAGATTTTTCAAAACCTGTGACTGAATCAATCAATTTAGCGGACCCTTCAATCAATGCCATTTGATTCACGTCAACTCCACCTTTGGACTTGAAGCTATTAGCAAGAATCTTGGTTCCTCTAATCCCCATGGAGATGTTACCAGTTTTAACTTTTAACTGATCTGGTCGTTTGGATTTTAATCTGAAGTAAGCTCTGACTTTACCCTTAACGACATTTAGAGTGGCATTACGATCTCTTTGAGTCTTGAACTCCCACTCTTCCATTTTCACAACTGATTCCACACCAAGAGTGATGATGGAAGTATCTGTTAACTGAATTTTCATCACAGATGATTTTCCAGTCCAAATGGTATCGTCTTTATAAACTTTGAAACCTTTTTGAAGCTTTCTCTCTTCTCCATCATCACCTTTTGCAAAACCCTCACCTTTTACGAGCATAACTCTTCCCATAAAATTAGGAGTCACACTTGAAGTTGTTGGATCAAAAACCATATCTTCTTGAGCAAAGGAGAGACTGGCAAACGCCATCAAAGTGAATGTTAGGATCAGATTTTTCATTTCACTCAGCTTATCATTAGATTTGTAGAAGAATTCATCGAAGTTTTAGCTCTATGAATTCACACTCTTTTATCGGTCTTCCAATCGATTTTCTTGAGTGGGAATGCCTTCTTTTTGAGGGAGGAAATTCCTTTTCTATCTAGACAACTACTTGAAATCTTGAAAAAGCACTGTATCTCCTTGGATTTCCACTAATCTATATAAAAGACATTCAATAAGTGACCGAAGAGTTGTTGTCAGTGGAGTACATGTGAAAAATCTTAATGTATTTATTCTTGTCCTTTTAGGACTTGTTTTCATTTCCTGTGAAGATGGTACCGGCCAAAACGGGTATATCTATCCCAATAATGAATATCAAACCACAGATCAACTTCAGTATGGAGCAAAAACCAACGAATGTTACCGCGCTAGGTATGCACTGGAAAATAATCCAGAGGCCAATGTCGAGCAATTGATTTGTGAAAGAGATGAAAACGGAAACATCACCAAAAAAAGAAAAGTGACTTACATTACAAGAGACGAAAGTACTCTTCGAACGATCACCAATTTTGCGACTTCTTTTTTGAACAAGGATAAAGAAACCAGAGAAAAAGAAGGCGGCGAAGGTTGTAAGTGTGAACCGATGGGTGAATCTTGTGCTCCAAAATCATGTACCTGTTCAGAAATTTGTCCTGCCACGGCCGAGATCTTGAAATCCAGACAAAGTTATATTCGTCCGACTGCAGAGAACTCTATGTTCTACAACAACTCTTCAAGTCACAATGACACAGCTTATGAAACATATCCATTGAGTGGCGGTTATTGTTCAGGGCACGTTCGCCAAAGACAAAAATTCACTTACCTTGCAGACTTCCAGCCTGATCTAAGAAGTACACCAAAAATGAAAGTTGGTGATGAAACCTGGAAGAAATATACCAAAGCTGAGATTGATGGAGTTGTTCAACAAAGAAAAACTGTCTTTCATGGATTCAAGGATTTTACAGATCTCAAAGAAAAAGATCCTGAGCTCGGAGATTATCTTAAATCTCAACTAGGCGTAGAAAAGCTTGAGGATATCGAGAAAAATCCACATATGTCGGGTTATCGCTACAAGAAAAAAGGAGACACATACTGGAGTCTTCTAAACGATATCGAATTCAAAAATCCTGATAAAGAAAAAATTCCAGCAGATACCGCTTATGAACCCTACTCTGGCAAAAGAATTCCCCCAATGCATGAAGAGGCTGAGTATAGAGAGTTTATGGAGCGGCAAGTTCAACTTGTCTCACGTTACAGTCAACCCGCAGTCATCCCTGGTTTTTCAAATCTTTTGGAATTGAGTGCTGATCCTCAATACGATGAGATCATTGGAAGTAATGCCGCTATCGATTGGAAACATTACGCTGAGCTCGATGATGATATGGCAAGAAAGGGAACTCGTATTGTTGAAGACAAAGGTCATGACAAACCTATGACCAAAAAACAAATTGAAGATATGATGAAAACCGTCAAAGAGAGAATGCCTGAATTCGATCCTTCCAAATCTAAAGAAGAATGGAATAAAGGTGGTCCTTGGGAAACCATGCCTCTCTCTTTCCGAGCCAAGAATAAAGATGCAACTGCTGGTACTCAACACCTTTACCATGCTGTCGAAGTCTGGGCCTGGAAGAAACTCCCGGATGGAAAAGAATGGATTTGTATTGCTGATCCCAACTCCCCTCCCGGAGGAAATGATGACTGTAACGTACGTTTCGTCATCGATCCAAATAATGAAGCTGAACCCATCACTTATAGTGAATGGCCGAACCGGACAATTGGTAAAATGATGCTTGAGCCTTCAGCTGAAGGGCAAAATGGACGCTACATGATCCAGTTGGCTCATGCCTGTCGTCACAAGAATAAAAATAATTTTTACATGGGCTGTGATGCTAAAGGTAAAGATGATGTCAATTGTGGTGACAAAGATTACGAATCAATTGATGTGGATGAACTCGAAAGAGATGCTAATGAAAGAATTGAAAGACAGCGAAGAAAGCTTGAAGAAGCGCCGGGAGAAGAATCATGAAAAAAACTTTTCTTCTCTTATTAAGTGCTATTCTGTTTTCGTCTTCTGCATTGGCCATATCTGCCAAGCAGGCGTTGATTCAAAATGCCATCAACAAACATGAAAAAAACATTCTGGCGGCAATGAAAAAGAAAAATGCCTCTCAGGATGAGATCTTTGAAACGTACGTCCTCGCGGCAAATGAAATGAAGGCCTATAGTGCATTTAAGTTCGCCCGCCAATTCTATTACAAAGCGATTGACCTCGATGGTGTGACTGTCGATAAATCAAGACTCTTTTTTTCTTTGATCAATATGGATCTTCTTGAAGGAAAAAGTGGAAAAGACTCTTACGATGAGCTTATTCACTATCAGAAGAAACACAAAGTGAAAGATCGAAAGTTCGTTAATCTCACAGCTCATTACTATAAGGTACTGATCAACCAGAAACTCAGCTCTGAAGTTCTTTCCAAAACGGAACTTCAAGAGATTGAAAAAGATTTTACTTATTTCACTCCCCTCAAGTGGAACGACATTCAAATTCATGTCAGCAGGAAAGACTTCAAAAAGGCCTTGGATCTGCTCTCTACCATGGATATGAATCGTGCTCCTATCAATCAAAAAATTATTTCTGATCTCGTTACCGTCAAAACAGAAGAAAAGAGCAATAAGACGAATCCTCTTTTGTGTGAGCCGCAATTTAAGAAATACCCTGGAAGTCAAAGTGCCAGTTACACCATGAAATTGTGCAAAATTTTACTGGATGAACGCTTCGGAAAGGGCTTCAATCCTAGTGATGTGGAAAAATTGGCAAAACTCATCGAACAAAAAGCACCGACTCAGAAATTCCTTCTCGACGCCCTGAAATAATCCATAGGAATCTCCGTAGAGTCGAAGCGTTATTTGAAAAATATTTTCATTTATTTTTTGCCGACGCTGCTATCTGCCCGAAGGTCCGTGAAATGACTTTTTGCCAAAGACCGATCTTACTGCTCTAATATTTGCCACACAACACACACACGATTTACGGAGACATTGACCATGCAAAAAGTGGCCCTCGATCAAATCATCGTTACGAACCCTTATCTTCGCATTAACACTGACATTGATTCCCTTAAGAAGAGTATTGAAACTGTCGGCTTGATCAATCCGATCACCATCAATGACAAATTTGAACTCCTCGCGGGCGGACGTCGTTATCAGGCGATGAAAGAGCTAGGATGGACCGAAGCCCCTGTTCAAATGGTCGAGAGAGACAGTCTTGAACAAGAATTGATCTCTATCGACGAGAACCTGGTCAGAAAGCCACTCGATAAACTCGAGTTCGAGAAATGTCTCAACCGAGGACGTGAGATCTATGAAGAGCTCAATCCTCTCGCCAACAAAGTGGACGTCGAGGTTAAGGATTTGACCCCGGAAGAAAAAAGAGCGGAAAAAGCGGAAGAAGAAAGCGACACCACTTCGTTTGCGGCGATTACGGCCGAAAAAACAGGACTTTCAAAATCTGTAATCAAAAGTGCAATTAAAAGAGATGCACTTTCATCAGAAAAAGTAAAAGAGGCCAGAGGACTCGGCGACATTTCAGCCAGTCAGGCCAATGAGATCATCAAGCTTGATAAGGATTCACAAGACAAGATTCTTCCTTACATCCAAAACAAAACAGTTAAAGATGTGAAGAAGATTGTTGAAGTGGCCAAAAGTGAAAGTATAGATGCGGCCATCGAAGAATCGATGGAACTGACACCAACTCCAAGAGAATTTGTTCAACTCAAAGTAACAACTAAGAAGATGAATAAACTTATCTCTCAAATTCTTCTCGAAGATATTCAATTTGAAGGAAAGGACCTCGACATCATCATCAAAGACATGAAAAAGCTGATGGAAGAGGGACAAGACTTCTTGAATCGCTACGATGAGGAGAATTTCGCTCCCATGGGAGCTGATTCTGATAGCTACGAAGAGAGTAGTTTCCAATAGTTAGCCATTCGAATACAGTGAAAGCGCGGGAGCACTAAAAGAATTACACTCTTTAGACGCACCGCGCTCAAGCGTAGCGCATTTTTGGGCTAAACTCGCTCCCAACACAGATTATAAATAAGGGAGACGTAATGAAATCATTGATCACATTGATGTTCGTGCTTGCACTCAGCACACCGGCCTTCGCCAACAGAGCGACGGACGTATGGCAAAACTATTTTCCAGAAATGGATTGTAACCGTAATCCTTGTGCAAAAAATGTTTCAGCAGATGCTCTCGAAGAGTTTCTTGAAAAGGCCTCTTATCATAGACCTGAAAAACTAAGAAATACGACTTATGCATTCCTTGTTGATTTCACCATGCACTCAAAAAATAAAAGAGGTTGGTTGATCAATCTTAAAACGGGTGCTGCTGAAGCGATGCATGTTGCTCATGGAAAAGGTAGTGGAGACGGTTCCGGTCGAGCTGTTCGTTTCTCAAATAGAAACAACTCAAAAATGTCTTCGCTAGGACTTTATATCACAGCTGAAACTTATCATGGTTCAAATGGTTACTCTTTGAGACTTGATGGTCTTGAGAGCACCAACAGTGCTGCTCGTCCACGTGCTATCGTTATGCATGGAGCTGACTATATGTCATCAAGCTTCATTAACAGTAATGGACGTGCTGGTCGTTCTTGGGGGTGTCCAGCCATCGCTCAAAACATCAAGACGAGAGTGATCAACTCGCTTAAAGGTGGATCGCTTTTCTATCACTACCATAACTAAGACAGAATTAATCAAGGAGCCCGAGTTCCCTTAGGGCTCCTTCATAAATGGGTTGTTTAAAGTCCACGACTTCTTCAACCAAGACCTTCGGCTCCACCCAACGATAAGAATCGAAATCATCAGTTTCTACAATTTCTTTTTCTTGCTCAGAATCAACAAACACTAAAAAGTAGTGCTGACATTGACCGATCTGGTAGCGCTTCCTCGTCCCTTTTCTCCAGACATAGCGAAGTCCCGATGTCGGACCTTTTTTGATAGTGAAGTTTTTTAGGCCAAGTTCTTCTTCAAGTTCTCTGGTAATGGCCTGTTCGAGAGTTTCACCTGACTCTACTCCCCCTTGAGGGACTTGGTAGTTTTTCTCAGGGTATTTAGAATCTCTTCGATGGCAAAAGAGGATTAGTCCATCACTTCTTTGAACAAATGCCGCTGCATTAAGCCTGAAAAAGTCCTGGGCCACTTCGAGGGCAACTTCATACGGTGTTTTCCCAGTCGTATCGACTTGTTGATCGATCAAAGAAAAATTCAAATTATCTTTTTGAATTTCAAGAATGGTATCTGTTCGCTCAAGCTCCCACTCTACACAATCGCGATTACGATTACAGATTCGATGTTTCAACTCTCCATTTTCAGATTCTAGATAGGCAAATTTGAAATCCACATGGGCAGGAATAAGACTTTTGATCATCGTCAATTCAGAATCTTTTCCTATCACATAATCGAGAACGGCAACATTGTGCTCACCTTCAAGTTTTTCCAGAGCATGTTGAACACCTTCTCTTAGAACTCTTTCTAAATGTTCAGGGTTGTGAACTGAGAAACCTTCAAAGTTTGAAAAATTATCGATTTCTACATGAAGACAATGTTCTATTAACTCCACCAATTCACTTGCTGTGGTGGATTTTCCTACTCCCAATGTTCCAGAGAGAAGAATGATCTTTTTCATGGATTGAGACGTATAATTTCACCCTTGAAGCGCGCCTGATGAAACTTATTGATAGTGTTATGGAGCTGATCAGGGTCATATTGAGCAAATTCTGAATCCATCTGATCAATGGCCTTTTCAATCTCTTCTTCAGGTTTTTTCTCTACCAGAATTGAGTTTTCTTTTATCTTCTGATCAAAGAATGGGTTATCAGTTGAAATCACAGGTCTTCCGGTTGAAAGAGCACTCAAAGCAAAAGTTGGGAAGGCCTCTTTGGTCAGATCAATCACGGCCCTTGAAGCGGCAAATAAAGGCGCCAACTCTCCGTTACATTTATAGCCATGAAACAGGTTTTGTTTTTCCTGAGTTTTCAATCTTTCAAGATGGGCATCTTGACCGACAAAAATATAAGGTGTCCCCTTCTTGGCAAAAAGACGCATCAGCTTTTCTGCAAGTATGTCATCCACACTTTCTGCATTGATGACATAATAATTGTGATCAAAGACCCCTTTTGGTCCAACTGGGAAATCCTGAACATGAATAAAAGGAGGAACGATCTTTACCTTGGTATCTGAACCAGTTTTCACAAAGTCTTGATAACTTTCATGTGAAAGCCAAACCTCAGAAGCTTGTTCAAATGATTTCTTAGCCCAATTCTTTACCATGGATCCAAAAACTTTTTCTCTAAGACTTCCACTCCCTGGAAGATAAGCAGTGTCATAGAGATAAGTAATTTGCTTAGGCTTATCGCACTTTGAAATCCCTTGGCTCAAACCTCTAGAAACATTGAGGATCAAATCAGTAGAACAGGGAATATGAAGTTTCTTACAAGCACTTGGAACCAACCAGGATTGTTTTTTTAAATCCTGCTCATTTTTAATTTTATGAGTCAGAAAACTACTGGTAATTTTTCTTTGCTCAATTGGTCCGAGGATTTCCCCAGGCTTATGGGCCAGGGTGTACATGGTGGCGTCCTCATAAACTTCAAGAAAAGTTTGGACGATTTCCATCGCAAAGTTTTTTTCAACCAATAGATCTGTGCTTACAACTGTCTTCATTATTTAAGAGTCTTAAAATATTCCGCTGTTTGTTTGAGACCTTCTTCAAATCCAACTTGAGGTGCGTAATCACTTACTGATTGAATTTTTGTTAGATCTGGTCTTCTTTTTTTCGGGTCATCTTTAGGTAGAGGGAGATAAGAGAGCTTCGATGAACTTCCCAAAACCTTGATGATAAACTCAGCACACTCTTTGATGGTGTACTCGTCAGGGTTTCCGATATTAAAAGGAGTATTATCATCTGAATGCATCACAGTGTGCATCGCCTGACATAGATCGGTGACAAAACAAAATGATCTAGTCTGTGATCCATCTCCATAAATGGTGATGTCTTCATTTTTCATAGCTTGATTGATGAAATTGGGAATCACTCGCCCATCATCTGGTCTCATTCGAGGTCCATATGTGTTGAAGATACGAACAATTCGAGTATCCACTTTGTAGCGATTGGCATAACTCATGGTCATCGCTTCAGCAAAGCGCTTGGATTCATCATAACAGGCCCTTGGTCCGATTGGATTCACATGGCCGACATAGTCTTCTCTTTGTGGGTGAATTTCTGGATCTCCATAGACTTCAGAAGTTGAAGCTTCGAGAAAACGTGCCTTTTTCTCTTTTGCTAGTTCCAAGAGGGCCATAGTTCCTTCACTATTCACTCTCATAATTTCAAGAGGCAGTGTCGAAAAATCGATTGGCGAAGCCGGTGAAGCCAAAGAGAAAATATAATCAACATCAAGGCCTTTGAAGTCAGGAAGACCTTCATAAATGTTACATTCATGAAAATCAAAATTTTCATATTTTGAAAGCAGTTCAATATTTGACCTTGATCCAGTGATGAAGTTATCAAGGCCGATGACACGTGCACCTAACTTCAAATATTTTTCTGCCAATGTTGAGGGAACAAATCCTGCTGCTCCAGCGACGATCGCCGTTTTCCCTTCTAATGAATCAGGAAGTTGAATTTTTTTCGTCATATCTCTACCTCTAATAATGCTTGATTTGTATCATGGTGGAGCCCAGAAGTAACAACGCTCCCCCCATTAGTTGCAGGGGGTCAAGCTTAGCATCCAAGACCACCCAATTGACCAACACTGCGAAAAAAGGAAAGGCCATTTCCGCCAGAGCACAAAGTCTGGCCGAAAGTTTTTTGAGCCCGTGGTAATAGAGCCACATACCTGCAACTCCTGAGAGTAAAACCATTCCCGAGATCTTGCCCCAGACTGCTGGAGAATTGGAAAAAGAGACTTCGTCCATACTGATAAAAGGGAGAAGACACAGAAGCCCCATGGCAAAACGACCAAACATAATTTCTGTTTCGTTATATCCTTCCTTGGAAAGTTTCTTTCCAAATGGGGTTGAAGCTCCCCAACTGATAATGGCGACGAAGGTCAATCCTATTCCAGTCAGGGCCTTTGGGTTTGAAAAAGCTTTTCCAAAATCCATATCTGAAAGACCGGGAAAGACTTCTTTGTAAGAGACCATCAATCCCCCAATCAAACAGGGAACGGCCCAAAGAAGAAATTCTTTTTTAATTCGTTCTTTAAGAACAATTCGGGCCAACGTTATGGCCACTAAAGGTTGGAGTTTTTGAAGAAGAATCACCAATGAGGGATTGATCATAGTGAATGCCTTGGTGAAACTCAAAGTTCCAAGCGCTGATCCAAGTCCCCCGATGACAATAAAGTAACTGATATGTCCAACTTGCATCGACCAAATTTTCTTACGCCCCTTAAAAGCGGCCCAAAGAAAAATGATCGTCAAAAGAAGATGTTCCGTCAAAACGATCTTGGTCGCAGGCACTCCCTCTCCAAGAAGTGGATATCTGATCAGGGTATCAATGGCCCATAGTGCACAGGCGGCAAAGATCAGAAGGATGCCTTTCAAAGTTCAACTCCTTCAGAAAGAAATCCATCAAACACACTCCTGGCCCTTTCAGCTGCTAATTGCTTTTTGATCTTCTTTCTCTTTTTTCGATCTCTTCTTTGTTCCTTGTTCAAAGTCACTGGAGGAAGTAATCCAAAATTGATATTTGAAGGAACTGGTTTTTCACAAGTCATGATGTAGTTAACCAAACAACCTATTCCCGTTTCCACTGGAAATTGCACTGGTTCAAGACCTTTAAGTTTTCTATAAACTTGATAGCCAACATATAGTCCCATGGCCGAGCTTTCAGTGTAACCTTCAACTCCACTGATTTGACCGGCAAAATGAATCTGAGGATATTTTTTAGAACTCATGTCAAAGTTCAGTAGTTTGTTGGCATTGAGAAAGCTGTTTCGATGAACACTACCGAGATGAATAAAAGTCGCCTCTTGAAAGCCAGGAATTTTCCTGAAAATCCGAACTTGCTCTGGGTAAGTTAAACGAGTTTGGAAGCCGACCAGATTGAAAGCACTTCCCAAGAGGTTTTCTTTTCGAAGCTGGATACAAGCATAAGGTCGTTTTCCATCTGGCATTTCAAGACCAATTGGTTTCATACAGGAGAACCTGGCGGTATCAACTCCCCTTTCGGCCATCAGATCCACAGGCAAACAGGCCTCAAAGAATTTCCAGTCTTCAAAATCTTTGGCCTGTACTTTGACTCCATTGACCATCTCATTAATCAGGTCCTCATACTCTTCCTGATTAAGCGGGACATTCAAATAATCTGCCTGCTCCCCCTCTTCTTCAGAAACTGGCTTATGACGATCTTTGAAATAAAGTTTGGAATAATCCAAGCTATCAGCATCGACTACTGGAGCAATGGCATCATAGAAATACAAATCATCGCCAGAAATATTCTCTTGAATCCATTTGGACATGCCATCAGTCGTCAAAGGTCCTGTCGCCAAAATAATCTGCTGGCAGCCTTTTTCCTCGGCCAAAGCAAGAGGATTAACAACATCCTGATCGATGATTTCGATAAGAGGATTTTCACTCAGACGTTTTGTCATCTCCGCTGCAAACATATCGCGATCAACAGCAAGAGCATCTCCAGCTGGAACTGCATGTACTTGTGCAACATTTAAAACCAGAGAATTGAAGGCCTGCATTTCATATTTCAAGAGCCCGTGCCCAGAATTGGGGTCCTTTGATTTGAGAGAATTCGTACACACTAATTCTGCAAAATCAGGATTCTTTTGGGCCGGACCAAGTTTGATTCTTTTGACTTCCGCCAAGACAACCGGAATCCCTTTCGAGGCCAAATAATTTGCTGCTTCACTACCGGCCAGGCCTGCGCCGACCACCAATACTTTACTCATTGAATCCTTACTCAAAGCTTTGAAGTTGTGTTAATGTTCAAACATTGAAACACGATGCCATCTCTTTAGAGGCAATTTACTCGCAGAAGGCCATTCATGCAAATTCATCTTTATCAAACGAAGCATACAATTGGTGATTTTGACGCAATTAGACAATATCTCGAATCCAAAACCTCTGATCTGCAAAGACCTGGAGTCCATCTGTTTCCAGAGCTCTTTCTTACCGGCTATCCGCTGCAGGATCTGGTCCTTCAAAAAACCTTTATTGAGAGCTACCTAGAGATTCGAAATTGGCTCGACGGATTTGCCAAACAGTTCAACGATTCACTGATTTTACTTGGAGGATTGAATTACCATTTCGACGACAATGGTCTTCCTCGTGATATTGAAAACTGCGCCTTTGCCATCCAATCAGGCAAAGTCGAGAAGGCCTATACCAAAGTTCTTCTTCCCAATTACGATATATTTGATGAAGAAAAGTATTTCTCTCCAGGAACGTCTGCCTGTGTTCTCACTTACCAAAATCAGAAAATTGGAGTGTTGATCTGTGAAGACATGTGGGTCTCTTCCCTGCATCCAGTTGATCCTGTGAAACTTTTGGGAGACTCATGCTCCGATCTCGATCTGGTGGTCAACCTTTCAGCTTCGCCTTTTCACTTAGGAAAAGAGGAAAAAAGATTAAAGCGTGGAAAAGAAATCTCCAAAGGTCTTGGAGCACCATTTGCTTATTGCAATAGAGTCGGTGGTGAAGATGAAATCCTCTTTGACGGAGGAAGTTTCATCGTCAATGGAGAGAATGAATTATGGCGTGGAAATCTTTTTCATATCGATCAAATCAGTCTGGATGTTCCAAGCTTTAATGGTCAAAAAGAAGAAGGCAAAGCAGATATTGAAAATACTTGGGAATCCCTCTTCTCACCGGCACTCGACTCTCAAAAACCTCCTCGTCTCCCTGAAATGACTGATGAGTTATGCCAACTGACTCTCCAGGCCCTGGCCTTTGGGATCCAAGAATACGCCGCCAAGTGTGGCTTCAAAAAATTTCTCGTGGCCCTATCTGGCGGTATCGATTCAGCTCTTGTAACGGCCATTGTGCGTCTCTCTTTAAAAGAAGGACAAAGCATGGAAGCCGTCTACATGCCGGGCTTTTTCTCTGCAGAAGAGTCTTATAATTGGTCGCTGGAACTTTGTAAGAACCTCGGAATTCCTTTCAAAGTGCAGCCCATTAAATTTCTTCATCGAACAATCAGCAATGATTTCAAGCAAAATTTTGGTGAGGAACTTCAAGGTTTATCCGACGAAAATATCCAAAGTCGATTGAGGGGGGCGCTTATCTACGCCCGCTCCAATCAAACAGGGGCCATGGTTTTAAACACCTCCAACAAATCTGAGATTGCTGTTGGCTACTCCACTCAGTACGGCGACAGTGTCGGTGCATTGAGTGTGCTTGGAGATCTCTACAAATCTGAAGTTTTTGCTCTCTCGAAATATATCAATAAGGCCCATGGAAATTTGATTCCGGATGGAATCATCACTCGCCCACCATCGGCAGAACTTCGAGAAAATCAAGAAGACAGTCAAAGTCTTCCCGCCTATGAAAGACTCGATGCCATGCTCGAAGGAATTCTTTCTTACCGAATGGGTCTGAAAGAGTTACAAGGTTCAGGCTTTCAGAGAGAGGAATTAGAAAAAGTGTATGGCCTTTACAAGAAAAGTGAGTATAAAAGGAGTCAGTTTTGCCCGATCATCAAAGTGAAGGCGAAAAGTTTTGGTTTTGGATACCGAATACCGATTTGCAAAAAATAAACTGAATCGAGAATACATATCAACGCAAGGAGAACCCATGTCAAACAAAACTGCTGAAGCCGTACTCAAGAGCTGGAAAGAAGTTAAAGTCGAAATCGAAGGACTACTCAAAAGCTCAAAAATCAAAGAAGTTCAAACAACTTTTCAAACTTTCGTGAAGAGTGCTGAAAAAGATATCAATCGTGTTGTCGACAAAGACATCCCTAAATTGGTGAAGAAACTTCAATCTGAAAGAAAAACACTAGAAAAGGCCATCGATAAAGCTGTTCAAGAAGAAATCAAAAAGGCCAAGAAGTTCATCGCTGAACAAAAGAAAGAATTGACCAAACTTCAAAAGAAAGTTGAATCATATCTTCCAAAAGTTGCAAAAACTGCTTCCAAAAAGAAGACAACAAAGAAAAAGGCCGCCAAGAAAACAACGAAGAAGGCCACGGCAAAAGCTACTCCTAAAAAGAGCCCAGCTAAGAAGACGACTAAAGCAAAAGCAGCTCCAAAGTCCACAAAGAAAGCCGCAAGACACGTTTAATTTCAAGAACTTCAGACCCTTTGTTGACTACAGCAAAGGGTCTTTTTCCTTCTCGCATTCTATTCTCTCAGGTACAATACATCCCGTCTTAAGAGAGAAATTTTGACCCAAAGGGTTATTTTGAAAAAACTAGAACGAAGTCTAGGACTAGTTCCCGTTATTGCGATCAGTATTTCTTCCATGCTTGGAAGTGGTATTTTTGTACTACCAGGAATTGCTGTAGAACAAACCGGACCCTCGGTCTGGATGGCCTATTTGCTATCTGCTCTTTGCGTTCTTCCTGCCGCCATTTCTAAAGCTGAACTCGCCACCGCCATGCCTACAAGTGGTGGGACATATGTTTATGTGGAACGAACTTTCGGTCCAATGGCAGGAACCATTGCCGGACTTGGACTCTTCCTCTCTCTACTTCTAAAAAGTGCTTTTTCCTTAGTGGGATTTGGTGCTTATCTAACTGTCATTGCAGATGTCAGTCTCAAGCAGACTGCCATGATTTCTCTGATCTTTATCGTACTTCTCAATATTTTTGGTGTTGGGAAAATCAGCTCTCTTCTAATTGGAATTGTGACTATTTCCATTTTTACCTTATTTGGTTTGGCCGGATATTCAATGCCTGATATCGATATGGCCAATATGAAACCCTTTTTCACAGGTGGGATTGATGGATTCTTAGGTGCAACAGGGATTGTGTTCGTCTCTTTTGCTGGTGTGACTAAAGTCGCGGCCATAGCTGAAGAGATTCGAAAGCCAGAAAAAAACCTACCTCTTGGAATTCTTGTCTCCTTGTTAATTGTCACCATCATCTACTGCTCAGTCAGTTTTGTGATGGTATCCGTCTTGGGGGCAGGAAAACTGGCCGGTGATTTAAAACCAATTTATCACTTGGCCGAAACAGTCGGCGGACACAATATCGCCCTCTTTGCTTCAATTGTCGCCATTATGACCATGATATCCATGGCCAATGCTGGAATTCTTGCCGCTTCTCGTTTTCCCTTTGCCATGTCGAGAGACCATCTACTTCCCTCTTTTCTTGGAAAACTCCAAAGAAGATTTTTGACTCCCATCAATTCAATCATTCTGTCGGGAATTGTCGTTTTTTTCATCTTAGGTTTTTTGAATGTCGCCAAGATTGCCAAATTGGCTTCGGCCTTTATGATCATGATTTATGTAATTGAGAATGTGGCAGTCGTCGTTTTACATGAATCAAGAATTCAGTGGTACGATCCAAAGTTTCGCTCACCTCTTTATCCATTTTTTCAAATCATCGGTATCATTTCCGGACTGATTCTCCTCTTGGCGATGGGCCATATTGTCATCACGGCCATTGCAGGAATCTCAATTCCAGGGATTATTCTGTATTTTTCCTACTCGAGAAGAAGAACAACAAGGAAGGGAGTAATTGGCATTAGAGGTCGTCGTAAAGATTTGACTGAAGAAGAAAACAATCCCGGCGAGGTCATGGAATCCATGGACCTTTCGATGGAAGCGACAGTTGTGGTTTCACTTTTTGGTCACGAACGCTCTCCTGAAATGTTGATCGAAATGGGAGCTGCTCTTAGTGACGGAGGTAACCTCGAAGTTACTCACGTAACTGAAGTTCCAGAACAAACTGACCTCAAAGACCTCATTGAGGAACCTGCAGAACTTAAGTCTCTACGAAGAAGAGTCGTGGCCATGGCCATGCACCAGAACATTTCTCTTACTTTTGATCCGGTAGTTTCCCACGACCTGGGTCGAACTCTCTACGACATCAGTCTCAGACTTCATTGCAATTGGCTGTTGAAAGAATGGGGTGGAAAAAGAAAGGGTTACTTCACGTTTCATAACCCTATTGGTTGGCTTAAAGGTCATCTCCAATGCAACCTTGGAGTTTTCAGAGACGCAGGTGTTCGTTATATTAGAAAAATCATGGTAGTGGTGAAGTTCGATATCAATGATAATTTGGTTGTTGATACGGCAGATCACCTGGCGATGGTAAATAAGGCCGATATCACATTGGTCCATTTCAAAAAAGAATCTGAAGCTCACAAGAGTGCTGAAGAAACAGAAAGTCAGCTCTATGATTTGACTACTCATTGCCACTCGAGAAGTTTTGTTCAAGTCATCTCTGGACGAGACGAGATGGAAACATTGCTGGGATACACCGCAGAGTTCGATTTAGTGATCTTTGGTTCGGGAGAGAATAGTTTGTTCTCAAATGTGTTTGGAACCAATGATGATTATTTAATCGAAAAGGCCGCGTGTTCGGTTTTGGCCGTGAATTCCTCTCGAGCGACTCAGACCCTTCAGGAAAATGCTAAAAATTCCTGATACTTAGCCTAAAAACTTCGCATTTTAACGCTTTACAAAACACTATCGGAACGTTAGTTTCTGCCTATGCCAATTAAGCTCCTTTCCATTCTCCTTTTTGTCATCACAGCACTCAGTACTGGAGAGGCCAGGACCCAACAAAAATCCGTTTTTGGACCAGATGATCGGGATAGAATCACCCAAACCGGAATGGCTCCTTATCTACGCATCGGCCAGGTTGGAAATACTTGTACAGGTTTCATGATTGGTGAAAGCCATGTTTTAACAGCTGCAAAATGTGTCTTCGATCACATCAATAATAAGTGGATTGATGGAATTTATTTCACTCCTGCTCGCGATGAAGAACAAACGCCTTTTGGTATTAGAGATTGGGAAAAAGTTCACGTTCATCAAAACTTTGCTCAAAAAGGTCTTTCAGATTGGAACTTTGCAGTCATCAAATTGAAAAAACCGCTAGGCCGATCGACTGGCTACTTCTCTCTACCTTCTACTGATAATTATGCCGGTCCAGTTGAGATCCCAGGCTACCCTATGGATAAACCGATAAATACCATGTGGACCTCATCGTGTTTTGCCAACACCAGATCGAATCATTTGTACTACAAATGTGATACCTATGCGGGAATGTCCGGTGCGCCGATATTAGTTGAAACCAATGGAGGCCACACGGCCTATGGTATTCACATCAATGAAGGAATAGAGGAAAACAGTGCTCTATACCTAGGAAATTTGAAGCGTTACTATATCAACCGATGGATGACCGATAACACTCCAGGTGGAACACTTACTAACAATAATCCTCATGCCAACAATGAAATTAAATTCAACAACATCTGGCTGAAAAATAACTGTGGTCTCAATTTGAATTTCAAACTGAAATACACAGACACAGATGGTGTTCTAAGAGAGATGGAAAGTTCTCTCGCTTTCAGTGAAGAGAACTTCATGTTCAAAACTAGAACTTCTGTTTACTTTATCAAAATTGAAGATTCAGAATGGATGGAAATGAAAATCACAGACTCTCAATGGGGAAAAGTGATTGATTATCTTCCTTGTCAGTATCCGTATGACTACTGGTATGTCACACCGATATCTCCTCTCTAAAAGGTCTCCAGTTGCCTTGCCAAACATTTAGCGCAGCACTTCTGACCGTCTGAGTTTTCGAATGAACATCTATCAAACAATACGTAAGTTTTGACACATGATCGTGAAGACCTGCATCCATTGAAGGAATTGGGTTCCATGTTCCTGTGTTGAAATAGTATTTTCCTTCAGGAAATCGTCTCCACTCCTGAAGATGAGTATGCCCCATAACTACTGTGTGAAGATGAGGGTTACGCTTGAGGATACTCTTGGCCTTCTTCTCATAGCGAGGATAAATCGTAATTTGCTTGAGAATACTCATACTGGTTCTAAAATTCTTATTCTGCTTTACAAAATCTTCTGTTCTCGTATTCCAAAAATATTTCAATACGACCATCAACAAACGCCAAAAGAAAAAGAAATCGTTGATCATACTCCACTTGATATAGGCACTCATTGGCCTGACTTTATCAATATGGGGTCGGTGTTTTTTTAAAATGGGAAGCACCGAGATACAAAACAAACTTCCCCAGGGAAGATTCAGAATCTTTTTGTTACAAGGTCCATCTAGAAAGTAATTTTTAGGAGGAACTGTATTAATCACCTCAAAACGGTGACCGTGTTCAATATGAACACCATCTATATTCATATCAAAAGCAAAATTCACCTCGTTTCCTACCAACTCATTGAAATGCTTTTGCGCCCCTTCGAAGGCCATTCCAGCATCATGATTTCCAATGACATAGGAAACTTGTTTATTCGGGGCAGACAGGAATTTTCCCAAGGCTTCGAAAAAGAGCTTATGTCCTTTGTAGATCTCATCAATAGCGCGAACGGTAAGTTCCTCATCAATGATATGAGAAAACACTCCCTCTACATCGATTTGTATCAGGTTCAAAATATCACCATTCAAGACCAGATGAACATCTGCCCAATAATGACGTCCACTTGAAAAATATTCGCAAAATTCTTTAAAACGCTCATCCTCAAAGAAATCTTCAAGAATGTTCAATTGACCATTTTTAAGAAATTTTCCCTTACCTAGGTGAAGATCGGAGCAAACAATGACGAGCATAATTAGGCCTGTTTATCTTTTTTTTTAGGATCCAGAACCTCATCGGCCGGAGAAACTTTTCCACGTCCGGTGTTTTTTGCTTCATACATCATCTTATCTGCAATTTCGAGGATATCTTGTCTGGTGCTGGCATGCTCCGGAAAGGTCGCCACACCAATGGAAACGGTAATCTTTTTTTCTTCACCAGTCTTGTGGACAGTAAAATGATTATTTTTCACATTTTTAAGAATTCTTTCACCTACAATTTTCCCAGTCTCAATTCCTTCATCTGGAAGAATAATCACAAACTCATCTCCACCGTAACGATAAAGAAAGTCTGATGTTCTAACTGTCTCATGAATGACATCGGCGACATCTTTTAGAAGTTGTGTTCCAACGATATGCCCATGTCCATCGTTGACTGACTTGAAGTGATCAATATCAACAAATAGAACACAGAAATGTTGTTTAAAATCTTCAAAATTCTGAATACAGGTATCCAAGTCTTTCATCAGTCGTCTTTGATTATAAAGCCCTGTCACATCATCTTTATAGATGAGATCCTGCGCCTGCTCAAAGGCCTGCCATTTCTGGAACATGACATGAGTATTTTGAATAAAACGGGAGAGATAATTCATAATCTCTACAGGAATATCTTTTTCAACTTTCCACAAGCAAAAGAAAAACTGTTTTTCACGAAGACCAATTCTTGCGCTGTAGTAACTCGCTTTTCCACTCTTATAGACTTCCCAACTTTCAAGGTTCGTATTTTGTTTTTCAAGCAGTTCAAGAACCTCATCCACTTCATCTGAAGAATAATTATCCGGAATGGCATTTTTATTCCAGTGAAGACGACACTTCTCTTTATTTTTTCCTGAAAGATTTTTTGAATACACAAGCAGAGGGTGAGTTTCAAACTCTTCTTGAAGAAGTTTATCTACTCCTTCATAGAGCTTTCGGATTTCATCCACATGATTGTACCCGGAAACCAGGTCCAACATGGACTGAAAGCCCTTGATTAATGTATCACTCTTCTTTCCTGCCATTAAACCTTCTTGATTTTTTCAATCAATTCTTCATCGAGTTCTAGATCATCCTCTAGTACTTGAATGGATCCTCTAAGTGTCTTCATGATCTTGGCCAGTTTCTCTTCAACCTTGACTTTATCTTCTCTGGCCTTGGTCTCCTTAATCGCCGAATTTTCCATATTGAACTCGAGTTGGTCAATCTTTCGTTTCAATTCGAGAATTTTCATATCACGACTTCTCACTTGTGACTCGCTGTCCATTGTCACTAACTCAAGTTGACTTTCAAGTTCCTTCTCTCTTTGCTTCACCTGGTTAAAATCGATTCTGACTTTTTGACTGAGTCTGTCGAATTCTTTTTGCATCTGGCGACTTTTCTCTTCCGAGATCGCCTTTTTCTCATCCGCCAAACGAATGCGATACTGCATTTCTTCAATTTCATCCTGATGACGCTTCTTCACGATGGTAAGTTCGATCTTTACTTCATCAAGCTCTGCCTTGAGACCGAGGTTTTCTTGGTCAACCAGTTTTTTCTCAGTTTTAAGATCATTGATATCTTTAAGCAGTCCATCTCTTTCTTCACGAAGTTGTCTGATAGTGGCCTGTAGCCTCATCAACTCATCTTCATTATAGGCACTCGCCACCCTTCTTTCAGGAGGAGTGATCTCAATTGTTTCATCTGAACTGGCCGGGGTGAAAGTTGCAACTTCTGCTCTTTGAGGAATATGAGCAACCATAGTTGGTTGAGTGGCGTCTTCATCAACTCCTGAAGAAACCAACGTTTCAGTAGCATCTCCAGTATGATCATCATCTTCTTCAGAGGCACCCAGCAAGGTTTCTGTCATGCCATCTTCTTCCTCTTCACCGAGAGAGAATCCAAGTTCTTCATCCTCATCATCTTCTTCAATCAGGGAAGCCAGATCGACATCTTCAGATTCATCAGCAGACAAATCTTCCGGAACTCTAGCTGCATCCAAGGCCTCTTTTGTTGCTCCGTCATTTGAAAAGAGCATGGTGGCAACAGTGGCCTCGTCGTCTATTCCTTCATCGTCATCTGCACCAGCTCCAAAATCGAGGACTTCATCTGTTTCTTCAGCACTCTCTAAAGAAGCGACTTCTGCCGTTTCTTCTTCATCCATGGCGTCAAGATCCATATCTCCCATCAAATCATCATCGACATCAGAAACATCAACGTCATCATCCAGTTCCATTGCATCCAAATCAAAGTCATCTCCATCGTCAACTGCAGCATTGGCAGCTTGAACTTCTGCATCACTTAAATCGAGATCCATATCATCGCCAAGATCGAGTTCATCATCTATTGTAGAATCAGCTGACATCTCATCATCACCACCGCTGAGATCTAGCTCATCATCGTCATCTCCAAAGTCTAAATCTTCTGAAGGCGAAGGTGCTGCAGACAATTCTTCATCATCATCTTCTTCTCCGAACTCGAGTTCCGCCACGGCCTCAGAATCGGACTCCCCTTCCTCATCATCACTGCCATCAATGGAAAACCCTAATTCATCTGAATCATCTTCAGAGTCATCTTGTTCCTCGAGAGTATCAAATTGCATTCCACCTGATGATTCTTCTGCTTCATCAGCATCATCATCTGAAGGAATGTTGAAGTCGAGGATATCGTCTTCATCATCACGGTCAGTCATATTAACCTCACTGTTTTGGGGAGAATCTTGTTCGGGTTCTTGAATATTAATTTCTTCGGCCGAAGAATCATCATCGGCCAACATTTCTGCAACTTCAAATTCACCTGTCGCTTCGTCTGTCACCATAGGCTCAGGAGCAACAATATCTTGCTTAGTACTTTCTTCCAGATATTCATCATCTGAAAGATCCATCTCAGGAGAAGAGATTTCTTCTACCGAAGGCTCTTCATCATCTCCTCCAAAATCGAGAGAGATGGCCGCAACATCAGCTTCATTGGTACTTTCTTCAAAGTCATCATCATCGTCTCTTTCAGGAGTAGGTTCAGAAATTTCAAAATCAGGGAGTCCACCAGCTCCTTCACTGAACACACGGTCGAACTTTGCCTGAATTTTTTCATTTAGTTCACTTTCGTAAGTCACTTTCCAGTTTTCGTTGAGCACACCATGCTTTTCCAAAACTTTGGTTTCTTCATGAGAAAGCTTTACCGGCTCATCTGGAGCATCTTGAATATCGGTAGCAGTTTTCTGATCTCCATCTACTTCTTCATCATCTCCAGAGCCAAATTGAAGAATATTGTCCATATCTTCATCGTCATCTGAATCACCAGAATCTCCTGGCTTTGGCATCTGCATTGGAGCAGCTTCAAAAACTTCATCATCATCTTCTTCAAAATCAGAATCAGATGCACCGCTGAGATCTGAGCGCACGCCAACAAAAGTCAGTTCAGCTTCTTCAACAGCTTTATCTCCTTCATTGAGAAGATTGTTTTCTTCGACGTAGTCAGCAATTTCAAAATTATTTACAAGAGAAGCAACCAGCTTTCCTGTTAAAGGCTTTTTAATATAACCGTAAGCCGAGACTTCTGAGAGTTGATGTTTCTTTAATTCTTTGACTGAGGCCTTGGCCGTGATGATGATTCGAATCACCGACGTGTCTTCATAAAGTGTTGAGTTGACGAATTCGGCTTCTGATTTATTCCCATCGAGATCGATAAAGAGCAGAATCTTTTCATCAGAGGAATTGACGCAATCCTGCACTTCATCCAAGCTGGATGCCATCGTGACTTCGATCCCCTCTAGTAGGGACCCAATTTCAGCCACTTCGGGGTCTGTGGAGTAAAAGCAAATTCTCATTCTCTTCTCGTAGCTTAAGTCTATGATATCATTGTGCAGTTAAAGTACAATTCAAGGAAAATCATGACCCTACGATAAGTAATATCGGTTGATTCTTTAGTGGTGCTTCATTAAAATTATTACTGACTTAATCAATCGTAGAAATTGCCTACTTCAACAAAGATTGTTTTATGGCTTATCGATTTACTCAAATGCTTCTTGCCCTCGTCTTCACGTTTACTGCAAACGCGAATGAGTTTTATCCAGAGAACTTGATTCAACTGGATAGTTATTTTACTCATCACGTTTTGGTAGCGGAGAAGCTGACACACAAGCTCTACCTTTTTGAAAATAAAGACGGACTTCCTTCCTTGGTTAAGACCTATCAAATGGCGACCGGAAAGAAATCTGGAGACAAGGTTTTCCAAGGTGACCACAGAACACCTGAAGGTGTTTACCAGTTCATCGATTTTCTTACTCATGAAGATCTTCTCAAAAGACACGGCAAGCAAGGTGAAATTTACGGAGTGGGTGCATTCGTCATGAACTACCCTAACCCGATGGATGCACGCGATGGAAAAACAGGCGGCGGAATCTGGCTTCACTCAACAAATGATGAAACTCGTATCGACAAAGGTCTTGATTCCAGAGGTTGTATTGTTTCTGCCAATAAAGATCTCATCGATATCTCAAAATACATTGAACTCGATCGGACCAAGGTGGTTGTTGTTCATGAGCTCAACTGGTTGTCCAAAGAAACCTACCTGAGTCGTAAAAAAGAAATTCTCGACGGTCTTGAAACCTGGAGAGCTTCTTGGGAAAAAGAAGATATCAAAGGCTACATTGAAGCCTATCACTCTAAAGAATTCCGAGATGACCGCCATGGTGGGCTCGAAAACTTCCGTACTTATAAAAAGAATGTTTTTTGGGGCGAAGGAACTCCTGAAGTAGGCGTTTCCAATGTCAGCATCCTCGCAGGTGCCGACTATGTCCTGATCAGCTTTCTCCAGGATTACAAGTCAACTACGATTCAAGATATTGGTGTGAAAAAACTCTATCTCAAACGGAATGAGTGGCACCAATGGAAAATCGTATACGAAGGTTGGACCAAGCAAGGAATCAGCGAAGAAGCCGACACACGAGTGGCCTTCAAGCCATCACTTCGTTTTTTCAAATCAGGTCAACCTGATCAGATCATGACTGTTCCCATCAACCAGAAGGAAAACAACTAAGAAATGGAAACAAGGACAAGTTCCAAGAAGCTCGGCTTTCTCGTCTATGAAGCCGAAAATGCTCCTCGATATTACGAAATTAAAAAAAGCCTCTTGAAGTTCATTATTTATGGATTGCCTTTGACGACTCTGGTTCTTCTAGCAGTCGTTCTTATGGGTTCTGTCTACTTTGAGCAAATCTCAGAACGAGCAAAGAGAAAAGAGCCTGTGATCATCAAAGAACTTCGTGACAATGTCTCTGACCTTGAGAATAGATTGGCCGAGGCTCAAGTTCTGACCAAGAATCTTGAAGATAGATTGGCCAAGGGAGATACCTCGACGGACATCATCAGAAATACAATGGGACTCTTCCTTCCTGTCCCAGGCATGCAGGACCTCACTCGTACACCTAACCTTGCCGTAGAAAATATTGAACCGGTGATCAGCGGAGACAGAATCCAACTGAAGTTCAATATCATCAACCAAACCAAGGACAATCAAAAACTTGCTGGCTACATTTTTGTGATGATGAAACATGCTGGAAAAATCCACGTCTTCCCTGAAAACAGCATTGAAGAGAGTGAATTCAAAATCAAATTCAACTCCGGTGAATCATTTGCGACTCAACGTTTTCGTCCGGTGGATAATGTTTTCTTCCCTTACAAGTCAGGAAACATTGAAGATTTCCTTTTTAAAGTTTTGATCTTTTCAAGAACTGGTGACCTACTCTACAAGCAGCTGGTCAGCAAAAAAATGGCCCAATAAGGATAATGTGATGACTGACTATACTGAGCTTGTTAACAGAGAATTCACCCATATCGGCAGCCAATGTAAACTTCGTGGTGAATTTCATTTCACAGGGAAAACTCAAATCTGTTGTCAGATGGAAGGGGAAATTCATATGGCCGACAAGAGTGAACTCTGTCTAGATCATGGTTCTCACTTCACCGGAACAATCTATTGTCACAATATTGAAATCTATGGAAGATTCGAAGGTACTTTGAAGTCAACTGGTAAAGTCGTGATCTACTCACCTGCTGAAATCAACGGCCTAGTGGATTCTAATTCTCTCAAGATTCATCCAGGTGCTGTCCTCAATATGGATGGGCACACTCGAATTGAATCACCAAACGCCTAACTAACCTATAATTCTTACCACCTCAATTGTAAGTCGGTCTCCAAGCTGTTATGTTGCCTTGTGTTAAAACCATTTTGGGGAGAATAAAATGAAAAAACAGCTACTTACGGCCGGACTTTGTGTCCTTATGTCTGCTTCTACTGTCGCTTTAAGCGCCACTCCGAAGATCATCTACGGAGAAGACAACAGACAGGAAGTTCTGGATTATCCAGATGCCATGTTTAGAGACTTGGCAAAATCAACGGCCGGTATGGTTCGAGCTTCAGCTTTAAGAACTGAATCAGGTTCAAGCATTGGTAACGACCTAGCTGATTCAATTGATAGCTTGAGGGCCATTCTTGGTGACTCAGCAATCGATAATATGTTGGCCGATAACGGACTTCAAACAGAAGAAGATGATTCAACTGAAGGATTCTATACTTTTAACACTTCAAACACACTTAGAAGAAGTATGGGTGTTTGTGAAAAAGAAAGATTCTCTAACCAAGTAACACTTCCAAGATGTTCAGGATTTCTTGTTGGTGAAGATATACTTGTGACTGCTGGTCACTGTGTAACTTCAATGAGTGACTGTACAAACTTCAGATGGGTATTTGACTATACTGCAGGAACAAGCAAAATCAAAAAATCTGACGTATATAAGTGTAAAGAAGTAATTGGTAGAAAGCAGACTCTTGGTCTTTTCGCGACTAAAGATTACGCCGTGATCAGACTTGATAGAAAGGCAGAAGATAGAGAGCCTCTAAAATTCAGAAAAAGAGGAAGCGTCAAGAAAAACGACGAAATCGTAGTTATAGGTCACCCATCAGGTCTTCCAACCAAGATCGCTGACGGAGCAAAAGTTACCAAAGAAAGATTCAACTTTTTCTATGCGAACCTTGATACTTACGGTGGAAACTCTGGTTCAGCTGTTTTCAACAAGAAGACTGGTGAGGTTGAAGGTATCCTTATCCAAGGTGCTCAAGACTATGTAATGTCATCTGAAGGTTGTTATGTTTCTAATAGAACTGGAAACACTGCTGATGATGCCAAAGAAAAAGTTTTCAAGATCACTAAAGTAAAAGAAATCAAATAAAAATTGCAAAGCCTGATATCTAAAAATATCAGGCTTTTTTTTGACCAATTTCATGACTATTGAAGATTACATCAAAGACATTCCAGAAAAAGATAAAGAAGCCTTTAAAATGTTGAGAGCCACAATTCTCAAAAGTATTCCAAAAGGAATTGTTGAAGTTTTAAATAGTGGGCTGATTTCCTATCAATTGCCTCTTGAAAAATACCCTAAGACTTACAATAAACAGCCTTTGATGTATCTTGGGCTTGCTAGTCGTAAAGAAGGCATAACCTTGACCTTGACTGCTATCTACAATGACAA
>SBGE01000014.1 GCA_006226755.1 Deltaproteobacteria bacterium
AGTTTCAAGGAAATAAATGAGAGATCTCCTACAACCAGATCAACTTTCTCTTCTAGAGAAACTCCATTTCGAATATTAATTCCTTCCATGTTGATAACTTTTGGATTCATCCGAAGAACTTCAGCAAGTTGATCGTGACCCACATCTACAGCATAAACTTTCGATGCACCTCTCTTTAATAGGACATCAGTAAAGCCACCCGTACTCGCCCCCATATCTGCTGCAATCATCCCCTCAGGGTTAATTGAGAAAGCCCCAAGAGCACCGATAAGTTTATAGGCTCCACGACCGACATAATCTTCACTCGGCGGTGTCACCACAAGTCCTTCATCTGAAACTTTTTGAGAAGCCTTTTTTACAGTATTCCCTTTGAAGGAAACCAGACCTTTATCGATCAATTCTATGGCATGATTACGGCTTCGGGCCAAACCTAAAGAGATGAGTACCTTATCAACACGATCCAATTGAGACACCTAGATAGAATAGGGTTTAAGAGTGATCTCGATCAATTGATCAGAGTCACCTTTATAGAAGAGTTTTCTTTCTTCATTCAGACGAACAACACCTTCTTCACCAGAAATTTTCTTAAGAATACTTCCTTTAGGTCCAAGAATTGCCCCTTCAATTTGAACTTCTGAAGGTGGTCCATAAATATTGTCTCCGCCCATTTTGTAATGGGCACTCAGCTCAATATTCAAACCGCTTTTTACTAGCTTGATGATTTTTTCTTCAAAGACCTCTTCTCTACTATGAAGTTCACTTTGAAGAACCATACTTTTATCAACCCCTCGCTTATGGATAACAACGACATCGAGGATCAACCTGGCATGGGCCGATGAAATAAATGAGATCAAAAGCAAAGCTTGAATTAGTTTTATCACCATGTCATTTTACCTATATGAGATCAGAATTGAAATTCAAATTCATATGGTGGGGACTCTGCCACCTGACAGCATTCCTGATTTTGGTGGTTTGTCTGATTCCCACCAGTGGAAAAACTCCGATCTATCCCCATCTTGATAAGTTTTTCCATTTTTTTGGACATGGAATTCTTGCTTATTTATATACGCAAATTTGGAATCCTAATAAACTCACTTCCCTCTTCATTTCGCTCTTTATCTACGGTTTTCTGATTGAGATTCTCCAATTTTTGACTGGCTGGCGGACTTTTGACCTGTATGATGTTCTTGGCAATAGTTTTGGTGCGTTATATGGTATTTTTTGGGGTTTATCCTTAGGACAGGGCCTCTTTGTTAAACTTGAGAAAGTGATCCGCAAATGATTTCAGCCGAGACCTCAGCTCACTCCTGTGAGCAACTCAGTTTCAACATTGAAAATATAGAAAACTTACGTCATCTGATCTCTGCTTGCAGTAATTCGGCGATTCAAGATTATCAATCTGGTCTATGGCTGGAAACCTTAAGCAAAGCGCACAAGCTGGTCGGTTTTGGTTCGAAGCAAGCTTTTGATTATCTTTTTGTATCTGGATCTCACTCACTCTTCTTGATGGCGATCATATTTTTTCTTTTTACTATGGTACTCAAGGCCGGAAAAAATAAGTGGTTTCCAAGAATTGCTGGAAGTATCGCAACACTCTTTTTGCTACCACTTCTTTGGAATCTTCATTTGATATGGAGTTTTGTAAATAGCTCCGCTCATATCCAAAAAAAGTTGGTTGAAAATCAAAATATCAACGTCCCTACTTTTGCTTACAATGCTCATCATTCTGGTTCAATCTACAGTAAACTAGGTCCTGATGAATTTATGAAATTGAAACGAAAGTCTCTAACAGAAGCAAACCAAGCTTTGAAGCATATGCCACTCATTCTCCAATTTGAGGGAAAAGAGCTCTTAATTTTTGGGACGCTTAATTCGAAATTAAATGCCTATGATCTAAAATCAAGAGCACTTTATTGGAGTCTTCAAGATCTCTATCTAACCAATACACCAGTTATTGATACAGATAAAAAATTAATTTACGCCAGAACGGAAGATGAAATTCTGTCCATCACGGCTTCTGGGAAAATCGTTTCGAGAAACAGGATTGATTATTCCAAACTCCTTCCAGAAGGATATTCGTCAAAAGTGTTTTGTAATACAGCACTAGGTCTTTATAAGAAAAATGATGAAACTCATATTTTCTGGGGTTGTAGTGCTGAAATGTCCGATGAAAAGGATACTGATTATGAGATTCTCCAAGGGCATTCTGGTTTTTTAATTAGTATGAGATTCCAAAATGACGGTAGCAAACTTCTCTCGCATCAAGTCTTTATGACATCAAAGAAAACCGGCTTCCCCTTCACTGGTTTTCATACAGGAGTTTGGAATACAGGGAGTGGACCAGCCTTATTTGGTGGAAACAAACTTTTTGTAGCGACGGGAAATGGTTCAGCCTCACCTGAACATGAGAACTGGGGATGCTCAGTCCTTTTGTTGAACGTTGAAGATTTCTCCTACTACAACAAAAGCAGTACTAATTTTTACAGTATGGATGACAAAGGAAATAACGACTGTTTCTTTTACAACCTAGATATGGCCTCTTCATCAGTAGCTGTCTTAGAAGACAATGATAAATTCTATGGTGTTATTTCTGGAAAACCTTCAAAACTTGTTTTACTCGATCCTGACAAACTTCCAGGCAATGACCCTTTTAGGAAAAATGAAGTTCCTCTAGCTGGAGGATTGTATTACGGACAACCAAACGTCTTTAAAACACATCTTGAAAAAAAGAGAATCGTTGTTGCAGGTCAGGTACAAAGAAGACCACAAAGGACCTTCATTTCAACTAAAGACCAGTTTGATAAGATGCCGAACAGTCTAAAAGAAAACTATTCTCTAAAATCATGCCTAGGTTATATTCCGAAGAAAAACTCATCAGAGACAGTAAAACATTCACTACTTTATTCAGGAAACAAGCTCAAACAAATCATTCTAGCCCCAGAGAATTTGCTTGAGTATTTCACCAACATAAAGGCGAATGCCAACAACAAAGAGTTTGAGCAGACCATACGTGCCCCAGGTTTTAGTCCTCCATATGCGAAACTTATGGGTACTACTGAACTGAATTTACCATCGAAAAATTTTGTATTCGATAGTGAAAAGTATGAGCTAAAAAATGCACTGGATTTAGAAGATCTAGAAGAGCATCGCAACTATTACATGAATCGCATAACTGAAACCTCTAGTCCCGAAATCCTTTACTTATCCCCCAAGATAGGTGTTTGTGATTATCAAACCAATGAAGATCTTAGTAAACTTTTTCTCTATGAGACTAGCTTGGATAAAGAAAAGGAATATCGTTGGGAAGTCTCTTCTTACTTGATAGAGAATGGAAAACTAATCAAAGATTGGAGCTTTCATCCCAAGTCTGAAGATGAATTACCAAATTCGAATATTGCGTCTACTTATGGTGAGTTTGGTGGGATAACCGTTGTTAGTTCAAAGCAATTTCTCTATCTCTTGGACAATTCGACAGGCAGTTTGATTGCCAAAAAGCCTCTTAAGAATGCTCCTCATTTTTCCATGCCATTAATTTACAAAGATCATATCTTTATTCCGACTCCTGTTGGGATGGAAATCTTTCAGATTGAGAAAAGTGTATTCAAAGCGATTCAAAAGAAAATATTCAATTAAAGTCAGAGAAGTTCAACTCTCCGATAAAAGGATTGGAGACTTCACCAGAAAGAAATCTCTTCCCATCCTTAAATTGAACTTTCATAAGTCCACCTGGAGTTTGAATTTCCAATTCTTTAACCTCTCCGTGATGTTTAGAATAGGCGAGAGCCACAGCAACTGTCCCTGTGCCGCAGGCAAGAGTCTCGCCCTCCACACCTCTTTCATATGTTCTCATCCGGACTTTGCCATTCTTGATATCAAAAAAATTGACGTTTGTTCCCTCACAAAACCTGCTTTCGTACCTGATAGGTGGAGCAACTTTTTCAAGTTCCACTTGATCAACATCATCAACTTCATAGACACAATGGGGAACACCAGTATTGGCAAAGTAGCTATTTTTTCCTTCGGAGAAAAGATCAGAAATAGGCACCTCTTCAACTCCATATAATTCGTTCATGGAAACAGAAACTTTTCCATCTGAAAGCACTTCTCCTTCATAAACACCTTTACGAGTTTCAAAAGAAACTGGAGTTTTTCCGATTAGCTCTTTGGCGAGATGAACCATTGCACGTGCACCATTTCCACACATATCAACTTCACCACCATCGGCATTTAAATAGATCATTTTAAAATCATGAATTTCTGATGGTGCAAAGAACATCACACCGTCGGCCCCAACACCATACTTGCGGTCACAGATTCTGCCCCAAAGATATTTATTGGAATAATCCAGGGACTTCTCCCTGACATCAAAGATCACAAAGTCGTTTCCGTTGGCCTGATACTTCCAAAATTTCATGAACTTGCCTTATTTACGCGGGCCACAAATTGCCAGCTTTATTGCCAATTTTCTTCTCTGAGGATATAACAGGCGTTACCCTTTTCCAATTGATCAGGGCTAATCAGCGGGACAATAGCTCAGCTGGTTAGAGCTCCCGGCTCATAACCGGGCGGTCGTAGGTTCAAGTCCTACTTGTCCCACCAAAAAAGCCCCTTATTGGGGCTTTTTATTTTGTCCTCACATTAGCTCCTGATAAGATGAACATGTGAAAGAATCCAAGTACATCTATTCAAATGGCAGCTTTAAAAAGTCGGACTTCGAACTTTCGAATGATGTGAATCCCAATGAACTTTTGGTTCGTCCACTTCGCATGCTCATTTGTGCCAGTGACCTTCACCATATGAAAGCTCATGCTGATATCGATCTCACTCTTGGTCATGAGTATGTTGCAAGAGTTGAAAAAGCTGGATCTGAATGCAGTTTGAAAACTGGTGATCTAGTCACAAGTACAGCTTGTCTTCATTGTGGTGAATGCGAACAATGTAAACTTGGTATGACTAATTATTGCGAAAATCGAGAATGGCTTGGGTTCAATGACAAAGGCGCACTCAGTACAGCTTTTAAAATTAAAGAGCATCAAGTTGTAAAACTACCAGAAGGTCTTGCTTTGAAGGAAGCCGTTATTTATGAAGTGGCTTCAATTGGATATGAAGCTGTTCGACTTTTACTAGAAATATCAAATGATAAAATTTCAAATAAACAAACAAAAGTCGCCATCACTGGTGCAGGGCCTGTTGGTTTGTTTTGTGCTCTTGCTGCAAAAAAGAAAAATCTTGATGTGACAGTTATAGAAAAAATTCCAGCAAGAATTAAAAGAGCAGCAGAGCTTGGATTCAATTGTCTACCTCTTCAAACTATTTTGATGGATCGTTCTCTTCAACATCAATATGACATGATCATCGATGCCTCTGGAGATGCTGATGGGAAAGGGGCCTTAAGCTTTGTTCCACATCTAGGTAAACTTCGTTTCAATCTCGTCATTGTAGGTAAATATCTCAAAGAACCAGGGCTTGAACTTACAAAACTCAATAATTTCGGTGCTACCATGAAGTTCATGCGTGGAACTCCTATTTCTTCTCTTCAAGCAGTTGTTGATGAGTGGGCCGAAGATATTTCATCTTGGTCCCAGAAAATAATTACATCAGAATATGATTTTTCTGAAATTGAGAAAGCTTATAGCGATGTTTTAGATCTCAACTCATCCTGTAAACTCATGATCAAGGTTCAAGACTAACCTCTGAAAGCCGCATCTAGAGCGAGTTTCGTTCTACATTAAGAACATCTTAACTTGAAATCAGAACAGATATTTTTTTCAAAATTTGATAACTAAAACTCTAACGTTTGAAAAAGCG
>SBGE01000215.1 GCA_006226755.1 Deltaproteobacteria bacterium
TTCGTATCCCATCAAAAGATCTTATTTTTGAAGGAGAGAATGTCTCGGCCGAAAGAGCAGCTCAATTGCAGGAACAAGGTGTGGATCTTTCAAAACTAGATCCAATGCCATCAGAAGTTTGGGATTCTTCAGCGGCCATAGATGTTCTTAGTGAAAACATTGATGATCTTCCGGTTGAAAGTGGACAAACGGTTGGCTTCGTTTCTTCGATTGCCTCCAATTCTGGTTTGTACAGATTCAATATTGAGGCCTCAGCAGGATCTGAAAAAAGAATTTTTACAGTACACTTGAATAAAACACTTCATACTTATCTTCTTAGAAAAAATATCTTGAGAAAACTTGGCTATAAGATTCCTGCCATGGAATTCATGAAAACTTTGACGGTTCAATTTCCTGATAAAGAGGCCAAAGAAAAATTTCTCAAACGTGAAATTCCAGAAGCAACTCTTGGTGCTCCTTCGAGATGGGTAACCAAGGGACTTGATTCAGAAGGTAATCCAGATGAAACACTTGAAGTTACACTTCAAGATGTTTTCATTACAATGCCAACAGAAACTGATCACTATAACCTTTCTCTAGGTATTCCACCAAGGGTTTTGACAACAAGAACTCTGAGATCACTCTTGATCGTTTACTCTCTCCTTGATCTTGGTGAATCTGTGAATAAATACAACTGGTCAGTTGGTTCTATCGATAATGGAAATATTAAACTTCCACATGATCAGATTGCCGAGTTCAATGCGACTATGGACGATGCTCAGTGGATGCTTAGAAAAATTCAAAAATTCGAAAGAAGAGACTTTTTTGAAATTGTTAAGCTCGCTCACTTTCCAAAAGAAGTTGAAATGCTTGTTCTTGAAAAAGTTATTTCAAGAAGAAATGCGCTGATGAAACTGTTCAAGGAAACAACTGAAGAGCTTCATTATAATCCAGAAATTTCTTTTGGAACGAATCTCAAAGAAGGTCGTCTTCAGATTCAGAAATTTCCTGGCTATGCTGCAAACTTCTCTCACGGAGCACCAGATTCTCCATTTGATGATTGGGGATGGGGAGTTCTTGCTGATGTACAAAGTATTGCAATTGATGAACTGATTTCAAGAGCGAATGCTGAACTTTCTGTTTTTGATATCAATACAGCTCGTGGTGAGCTGATGACTCAACAATTTGAAAATGGTCTTGAGCATTTTATTGAAACTGGTGAGTTCATGAGACAGCCACTTGGTGGTTGGGTTTCTCCTGTCGTCAATGGACAGTTGATCCTGGGAAGAGATGTTGTCATCGGAAGTTATATGGGAACCGATAATATGGTTCAGTTGGCCGATACTTTTGGATACGGATTCAGAATCGGTGTTCAAATGGGATTTGAAAGTATCGATCTTCCATATGGATTCGGAGCGGGTGTAGGTCTTAATTACGTTAAAACTTATGCTCACATCAAACCAGTTAAATCGTTGAAGCAGGCCTTCAAAGAGCCATATGTGAATATGGCGGTTCCATTCGTTAAGCACATGATCAAAAAGCAAGCTGATAGACTTTCAGCCATGGCCGACAATCCAGATGGATTGGAAGAAGAAGAGAGAAACGAAGTTCTCTCAGACATCATGAAGAATCTCGACAAGTATCTTGGAGTTGGTGAGTCTCTCATTATTCAGGATAGAATTTCTCCAAATATCATGGCGAAAGGAACGCTTTCATATCTCAATACAAGAGTGACTATTGGCGCATCTGCTGATGCCTTGGAAATCAAGAGAATCCATCTTTATAGAAAGAATGGAACTACTCTTCAAGTTTATGTAGATAACGGAATGTCCAAATCTCTTGGAGTATCTTTTGGAGTTGATTACTACGTACCAGTACTTGAAGTTCGTTATAAGAGAACAGGTGGGAAGTATACAGTAGACGCTTATAACGTAAACATTGATACAGATGTTGAAGCCAATCCTGATCTTTTCAGATCAGCTACTGGAATCTCTCATCTTCTAAAAACGGGATCGGCTGAGCTTCTTCATGAAGTGAAAAAGCCTTACTCCATTGCTAACAAGTTTTTTGATGAAAGTACCAAAGCAAAGTTTCTTCACTGGAGACACAAGACTTTGAAGAAGTCAGATATGTATTCATTGATGACTCCTAAGAAAGTTGAAACAAATTATGTAAGACACTCGAATGCTTCTCAAATGGGCTTGAACTATGAAGCTTTTGCTGTAGACATCGCCAATTATTATCTTGGACGTTACTTGCAAGGAATTCAGATCAATGGAAATACCTGGCAAAATCCGGCTCAAACTTATTTTGGTGTAGCCAAGACAAAAGAGGGACGATTCGAGGCCAGACTCAAAGGTGAACAAGAAGATGTTGATCAAAGAGAGATGTTTGGAGAGTTTCTGTCCATCACATACAGAAAAGAGGGTTGGTCTATCAAGAGAAGTAAGTTGATGGAAGAACTACAAGAATGGAATGCTAAATATGGGCAAGAGCTTTTTGCTAATGAAACGTTGAGAGATGCAACCAAATTGAAACTCTACAATTTGAGTTTGAACCTGAATGTTTATGAAGCTGGTATTGATAAATTAAAAAACCTTTCCAACTCAGAGCTTGAAAAAATTCAAAGACGTTACAAGAGAGAGAGGGCTTTTACCAAGAAGTGTAAGAACATCAGATGGAGAAACAAAGTCGTTTGTGGAAACTTGAAAACAATCATGTCTGAAAATGATGATTGTAAGAAAGAAGTACGAAAGAATAGCTCGAAGAAAGCAGCAAAATGTCTTCTTGAACTTGCTCAGACATTGGAAGAATCTCTTGAGTTCAAGGATTTTAAAGATCTGATTGGACTTGAAAATATTTATATCTATGGCCAGATCCAAGGCTTCAGACAAGAGTCTGAAACATTGGTTGAGCCGATCAACTCCAGTACGATCGGACATATTGGCAGCAAACAGTGGAACGGACCAGTTGAAGCCGTTAGAGATATTCTCGGTCTCCAAAATGGTGAATTCACAGGTAGCTGGATGAGGGAGAACATTCGATGAAAAAGTTATTGATTGGAACTCTTCTCTCTACAGTAATCTCTTCAGCATTTGCTCAAGATATCGTTGATACTTTCTTTGAAAGACAATGGGGACTCATCAATTCAGGACAAACTTTGCAAAGAGCAACAGGAGACCTGACAAGAGATGAGGTTCCAGGAATTATCGGTCAAGATATCAATTGGGACAGACTAGAAGACAGACAAATTGATGAAAACAGAAAAGTCATTGTTGCTGTCATTGATTCTGGGCTTGATATCAATCACCCAGATCTAGAAGGAAGAGTTTGGAGTAATCCAGCTTGTGATAATCTTTCGGAAGAAGAAAAACAAAAGCAACCATGTAATGGGCGAAACTTTCTGGCGAAAGTGGAAGAACAGATTGGTGATGTTAAAGACGATACCGGACACGGGACTCACGTTTCAGGAATCATTGCAGCTAATCTAAATGGAACAGGAGCTGTTGGAGTCGCCAAAAAGAATGTTGTGATCATGCCTTTGAAAGTTCTTTCAAAAGACACCACAAACTTCGTTTATAACAACAGACTCATTACTGATATTGTCGCAGATGCAATTGCTTTTGCTGTTCAAAACAAAGCGGATGTCATCAACCTATCTATGGGATGGCCGAAGCTTATAGAAACTCCAAGAATGCAAAAAGCTCTTCAGTTAGCCCAGAATGCAGGTCTTTTGATTGTTGCTGCCGCTGGAAACAATAATAAAGATGTTCCAACTTATCCTTGTACCAATAGAGGTGTGATCTGTGTCGGTTCGATCGACAATCAAGGAAAATTATCCGAATTTTCAAACTTCGGTGGAAAAATTGATATTCTAGCACCAGGCGAGCACATCATTTCTCTTTATCCAACTGCTCAAGAGTCAAGATCTCTGAGAGTCGGTGGTTACGAAGTGAAAAGAGGGACTTCACAAGCTTCTCCATTTGTCGCGGCCATTGCTGCTTCTATTAAACTTGTTCATCCAGAATCATCTCTTGATGAAATCAAAGCGAGAATCATGGGATCGGCAAGACCCGTAGAAGATGCCATCACTGGTCACAAAATGTCCAAGTATGGTTTGATCGACATGAAGAAAGCTATTGCAGAAGTTCCTGCAGACTTCGTCGCTCCTGATTATAAAAATCTATTGGAAATCAACACCAGCGTTACTGGTGTTACAAGCTTTGTTCTACCAATCAAAAGTTTCACCAGTGATCTTGATGGGTTGACAGTAAAAATCGCATTCGATTCAGAAGTTTTGGAACTTAGAAAAGATACGTTTGAACTTGATCTTAAGAAAGGACAAACTTCTCCAATTCAAGTCCAGGCTAGAATCAAAGACAAGAACGCTGATTCTCATACTCAACTTAAAGTCACGATCTCAAAAGAAGATAAAGTTCTTCATCAGAGTCAGACAGCTTTGGTTATCTCAGGCTCACTTACTGGAAGAAAGAACCTCGTACGAATCCCTTTGGAAGGAATCAATAGAAACCTGATTTCTCAATTCAATGGTGGAAAGAAGCTCTCTAAACTCAAGCAAGTTTCAGATCGCTTTTCTCGCTCTGGAGCAGTTGAGTTCTATTACATGAATCCTGCTCTTCAAACAGAAGCTTCAGATGTCATGAGTCTTCTTAGAGTTTATCCAACTAAATTTGAATCAGTAGATCTAACGGTACCTAAGTCAAATAAAGTTCTTTCTATCTTCAAGGCGGACATCAACCTTGATGGAAAAGAAGATTATGTTGTTTATACTCTAGGAAAAGAAAGACAAAATATCTTTCTCCATTACCTGACGATTGAAGGCAAGCCACTGTTCAAAGAAGAGTTGAGTAGCTGGAAGTTTCCAATTACAACTTTCGAAGGTCTTCCATTGAAGAATGGTTTCGAGCAGAGTTTCAGCTGGCTTAAAGTAAAAACGAAAGATCTTGGTACTATTTTGGTTCCATCATTAGCGAGAGAGTGGCTTCTCCCTGAAGAAGATAATAGCGATGATATTCTGGACAGACTTTCTCCAGGTAAGGCCGTAAGACTTTATTATCTACTTCCTGAGAAAAAAGATAGGGGTATCGAGCTAGCAATCAGAACTGTAAATAATTACGATTTCCATTCTGACATCACTTCAAGATTTAATGTTAAGCCAGAAGAGACTTACTCTCTTCAGACTCCTTTTAAGCAAACTGCAGAAGAAGCTGCAAAAGGTACGATTAAAACGATTCTTGCTGTCGGAAGAGAGTTCAAGAAACGTTACTTCAAAGTTGTTTTCACTGACAGCAAAACGTATACAATCCATCCAATCAATAATGGAATCAGCTATCTTGAAGACAACACTATTTTTCCTATCTTTGGTCTTGATCAAAAAGGAAACCCAAATGGTGAGGCGACCTTCATGGTATTGAATGATCGTTCGAATGCCAGACTTTCAATCATTGATGGTCAAGGTGAGTCTTCAAGAATAGAGAAGATCACTGATTGGACAGATCCGATTTTTAACTACATTGGTGCTTACAAGGGAGAAAAAGAGACAACTTTCTTTCTTGAATCCAGATACTATGTCCACGCCTTTGACTCGCAGGGGGCGAAGTACACATTACCGATTAATCGGGACAGCTCATTTCCTGGCGTGAAGTTCGCCGAAACTATGAGTGGTGTCATCGTCAAAGGTGCGGACAAGTCTCTTCTTCCAGGAGTGTTTGTAAACTCAACACTCGTGTTTGGAGATAGACTTTATACTATGGTGAAAGATCAGGATGGTTTCAAGCGTCCAGTAGATCTTTCGAT
>SBGE01000080.1 GCA_006226755.1 Deltaproteobacteria bacterium
AATGGCGGGAGCGAAGGGACTCGAACCCTCGACCTTCGCCGTGACAGGGCGACATTGTAACCAACTCAACTACGCCCCCGCATTTCGAAAGTGTTCTAGAATATAGATTCTCTCTCTATTTTCGTCAACAAATTTAAACAGCATTTTCAAAAAGAATCGGGGAGATACACAGATTGGCGGTGCGGCAAAATAGATGAACTTTGGCCAGTCAGGTCTCTCAAGTGGTTATTTTTTCGACTCATGGGGTTTGACCCGTTGCAGACGGAGATTTAAAGTAGGAGAACTATGGAATTCATACACTCCCTTTGGAAATTTCTGACCCTTTCAGCTCCTTATCTTTTGTTCGGGTTGTTCTTCGCTGGTCTCATACATCAATATGTTTCAGTTGATACGATCAAGAAGTGGTTTGGTGGAAATAAATTCACCGGGGTGATGAAAGCTTCACTGATTGGTGTGCCTCTTCCTTTGTGTTCGTGTTCGGTTATTCCTGCAGCCGTTACATTAAAAAAGAATGGAGCCAGTAACGGGGCGACTTCAGGCTTTCTTATTGCGACTCCTGAGAGTGGGGTGGATTCGATACTTGTCACCTGGGGAATGATGGATCCTCTCATGACAATTGTCCGTCCCATCGCAGCGTTTGTTTCCGCCTTTTTTGCAGGACTTCTTCAGATTGTTTTCAAGACTGATATTGATGTTCCTCAACAAGAAGAAGCGAAGAGCTGTTGTGCCAGTACAAGTTGCGGTAGTGAAAAGAAAAAAGAGAACAAGCTTTTAAAAGCCATTCAATATGCCTATGTAGATTTGTTGGAAGATATTGCTTTATGGTTGAGTTTCGGAATCCTGGTCGGTGCGATGGTTGATGTCTTTGTACCACCAGATGTGTTTTCAAACTTCGATGGATTTACCGCTAGAATCGCATTCATCCTGATAGGAGTTCCGGTCTATATTTGCGCTTCGGCCTCAACTCCAATTGCAGCTTCCTTGATATTGAAAGGCTTGTCACCTGGAACTGCTCTGATCATGCTCATGGTTGGTCCAGCTACAAATATTTCAAACCTCCTAGTGCTTCAAAAATACATGGGGAAAAAGGCCATCGTTGTAAACGTAATCGCTATCTCAATTACAGCACTCGCTTTTTCGTTTGTGGTTGATTGGCTCTATCAAGTCTTGAATCTTCCTTTGAATTTTAAAATTACCGCCGAGCACGAACACACAAGTCTTTTGATGAATATTTTGACGGGTGTTTTCTTGATGTTGTTGTTTAAGGCGCTATTAAAGAGAGAAATCCTGCCTCGACTCGAGAAGAAGGCAAGTGGAGGCTGTTGTGGCTAAGAGTATTTTTATCACTGGTGGAACAACTGGAATTGGATTTGATTTGGCGAGACTTTATCTTGAAGAAGGTTGTCGAGTCGCAGTTACCGGAAGAAGTCTATCTAAGCTTCCGTCTGGAGCAAGAGAAAAGTATCCAAATCTTGTGGCCTATGAACTTGATGTTCAAGACAAAGAAGGAATGGAAAATGCCATTAATGACTTCGCTAAATCTGGATTAGATGTCGTGGTGGCGAATGCCGGTCGAAGTGTTGGTGAGAAAAATGATATTCCTGATTTTGTGGGCGGATCTGATGTCATTCAAACCAACGTTCAAGGAGTTCTCAATACTTTTGGACCGAGTCTAAAAATCATGATCCCTCAGAGAAGTGGTCAGATTGTAGGAATTGCTTCAGTTGCAGCTTTTGTCGGTCTTCCGGGAGCATCTTTCTATTGTGCTTCAAAAGCGGCAGTCGAAAAAATGATGGAAACATGGGCGATTGATTTGAAACAGTTTAATGTTGCTAGCACATGTATCTGTCCAGGCTTTATCGATACTCCTCTGACACAGCAAAACAAACACCCCATGCCGTTCATTATGCCGGCTGAGAAAGGCGCACGCCTTATTAAAAATGCTATTGATAAGAGGAAGAGTTTGTACATCTTTCCTTGGCAAATGAAATGTGTGATAACAATTCTAAACAAGATGCCTCGCTGGCTCTATCGCCTAATCATGGGATCTTCAGTAGGCAACTATAGGAGATGATTATGAAAAGTTTGGTTTTCTCTCTTACAATTCTCTTTATCTTCAGTTCTTGTAATAAACAGGAACAACCAAAGCCGGTTTCTCTTCAAAAAACGACAGCACCTGTTTCTGAGGTAGTCCCATCTGCTGCAAAATCAGGAAGCTCAGCTACTAGTGATGATTTTTCAGATCTTAAGAAGGAAGATGATGAATCATGTGACAGTGAAGAAGAACTTCTCAAAAAACAGATCGAAAAAGCTCAGAAGGCCAAAACTCAAGGTGTAAAACTTCAAGGAGCTGGAGACGAAGGTTGTACTGTTAACTAATCTCGACCTTCAAGATCATCTTTTGTTCTTAGTAGTAGTGAAGCAATTCCATTAATCAGCTTAGAAAAGCTCTTGCTCATTTTGTGTCCTCCGATAATGGCTTGGTAATTTTCAATATCAAGTTCCATTATTTTAGCGGGATCTTCCCACGTTGAGAGAAACTCAGCTTCAAAATTCTTGATTTGATCAGGATTGAAAATTTGGACACCAAATTCTCTGAAAGTACCTTGAAGTGAATCTGGATTAAGATTACTTGAGCCGGTTAGCAATTGTTTACCATCTATTGAGATGATTTTACGATGATTCTCTTGATGAAAAGTTTTCTCACTTCCGTCTGGAAATTTAGCATTGAGTACATGAGTCTTTCTGGTTCTCATCTTAATGCCATAGGATTTCAACTCTCTCATGAATACAGTGTTGGGAATTCCACCCATTTTCAAGCTTTCGTTGTGATCAACAATTGCTCTGATATCAAGCTGTGTTCTTTGGATCTTTCTTTTGATAAGGGCATCGACGATATAAGGATCATAAAGAAATTGTTGTTCTAGGAAAATATGAGATTCAGCTTTTTGTATCATATCAATGATCATGTTCCTGGTGTTTTTAATGGTGCCACTGACATCAGCTTCTGTGAGTCTGATTGAATCACTTCCGCGAAATGAGACGGTCTTTCTCGTTATCTTGAATGATTCTAGAATTTTATCTTTAGAATCTTGATATTTTAGATTGTTGAATTCTTTTAATGGAAAGCTTGCCACTTCCTTTGGATCGTCAGTGAGAGCTGCTTTTAAGTCTTTGTAATATGAATGCTGAATGAGTGCAGCTGCTGGGCCGTGTATATATACGGCATTGTCAAAAGAATAGCCCCCATCATTGTCAGAAAGGTTTTTTGAACCTACCCAAGCTTTCGGAGAGTCCGTATTTCCATCTACAACTAGAATTTTCGAGTGATCTATTTTTGAAGGAGTGTATGAGGCGCTGTTCTTTTGCTTTTCAAGAGAGTCTGCTCTTCTAGGAATAAGATTTGAAATGGCAAAAGGAGTGCCTGCCGGATGTCTTTGTGTATTGGCACTCAAAAGGAAAAGACTCTTAGCAAGTTTCTTGTCAGACTCTCTTTCTTTTTCAATATATTTGAAAATAGGGAGGACTTCATCTGAAAGATCAAAATGAGACCCAAAATCATGAAGAATAACTACTTTAAACTTAGGGTTTTTCGCCAGTCTCTTCTTAGTCGTTTCTACAATATGTTCTGCAATTGTAGCTCCGAGCGTTCCTCCCATTATAAAGATGTCCATAAAGATTGACTCTTCTGCTGAGTCAATCATAGTGACAATTTTCTTGAAAAGTGGCTCATTCAAGGAAGGATGCCCTCCATCGTTCCCTGGGATTTGAATAAGGCTTGATTTGAAATCCAAAACTCCACCATGTGTAATGGTGTTGTGATTGAAAAATTCCATTTTACTGAAAGAGGTATCATTATAGTTTAAGAGTTCGATGTTGTTCCCACCAATGATTCCATAATGATCCAAGCAATAAACTTGTCTTTTTCCGAGTTCCTCTTTTAGATCAAATGTAAAAAGCTCTGTCTCAAGAATGGCTTGGATTAGAATGTCATCTTCTCCAATTTCTGAAAGGATTCTCCCTTTTTCAAGAAAAATTGGGAGGAGTGTTTTCATGATCTTATCTGTTTCTAACTCTGGTATCCTAGATACCTTTCTAAGGAGTTGAAGTGTTTCCACATTGGCTTCAAATGAAGGATCATCTGCATAGTCACGGAGAACCAAAGTTTTATCCAATAGGGTATAACTAAGTACTCTCGCTACATTCTTTCTCGAAGGATTGATTAGGCGCCAGTAGACAAGTGGCATGAGAAGCTTTTCTGGAAAATGTTTGTCGAGGGCCTTGATGAGTTCAAGGGCCTGCTTTTGTTTGCTTTCTGGAAGTGCTCTCAATTTCTTTTTAAATTCATTTCTATCTGAGAAATCTTTTTCCCCGAAAATAACAGGAAAAGAATCCAGATGGTAATTTCTTGCTAGAATTCTATCTTCGATATTGAAAGAAACAGCATATGCTGCAAAAGATGAGAGAAATATGGAGATTAAGATAATAATCTTCATGGATTCTTCACCTCTTTATGAAAACGATCAAGTTCGAAGCTGTCAATAATGGCATATCCATATTTTCGAAGGAGATGATCTTTGATTTTGTTTTTCACTTCACCTGCATTCTCATTTTTTTGGGAAAGAAAAACTTTGATATCTGAGTTGTTGCTGAAGTTGTCTTTTTCGAAATCCCAAGTTAGATCACCGACTTCTGCAACGTAACTGATTTTTTCCAATTCACCATGAAATTTCATAGTTCCAGTTGAGAATGTCTTGCTTTCTTCTGTTTCTAGATCTGTAAAAACACCCTTTTTCTCGATGTGAGAAGGGAGAATGTCTCCAAAGTTGATACTTAGTGTTTTAAGCTTTGGAGTCATCTGATCAAGACTGAATGACTTATGAATATCAACAGTCATGTATGGATGATTACTTTCTCCAGCTCTTTTGAAGTGGATATAATCGACTTTGAAATCACCTTTGTCGAGATAGAAGTCAATATCCGGAAGTCGGTTTACCCGAATGTATCTTCTATAGCGAACAGAGCCTGTGATATTTTGAGTAGCTGTTGGATTTTCGTCTGGAACGTCTACTCTGATGCTGATAATCCCTCCAACATACTGGTAGGTGTGTCCATCTAATGGAATGCTATTCTCTGCCACTATCTGAGTCAGTGTTTTGTCTTCTTTTTTCAAGAAGTCAGTTAGGTCACCTTTGTTGTAATGGTTGATCAGATTGTTTGAACTTAGAATTTTGTTAAAGTTAAAATTGCGGTTCTCTTCAGGAACAAATTCCAAGTCAACTTGGAATGAACCGTTTTTGACTTTGATAATATCTAGATCTGAAACAAATTTCTTGATGAATTGTTCAATCAAATTGTTCTTGAGGTTGTGATGGAAAGGATTTTCACCATTTTCTGTTTTTAGAATACTATGTGCGAGTGAGGATTGAATGGCATGATGAAGTCTTTCTTTGATAATTGAACTGTCTTTATCTGTAAGTACTTTGGGAACAATGTTATAACTGATCATGTTTCCAAAAGTATTAGGCATGAAATAATCACTGTAGAGATTTGTGTCTCTATTTTTGTCTTCTTCTTTGGCAGGCATCCGTTTTAGAGATTGATTGTCTCCCCAGAAGCGAGTGAAATTTTCTTGGCGGTTAATTTCCCACAGAGATATTGATCCCAATATCCCAAGAGATAAAACAGCTCCGTATAAGTACCTTTTCCTGACTCGCATAGATTCCTCAGATTCATCAACTCTTCGGAATAAGGGGGATTTTTTTTAGAATCAGACTTAAAGAGACAACTTTTTTATGGACGTGATCAGGGCTTTATTTTCAGATACTTGGAATTCAATATCAAATTCTGAAAACTTAAAATGAAATTTATTTTTCTTTTCTTCAGATTTATAGGCCGGTCTCGGATCTTGAAGGATCGTTTTTTCAATCATGAGACTCATCTTGGAGTATTTTTCTCCAGTATTGTTTTTTAAAAAAAGCACAGCTTCTTCATCCCATCCAAGAGAATCAAGCTTCCTTTTTTCGAGGGTATCAATCCAGCCAGCTCTAGGTGAGTCTGGGATATCTGCTTCAGGATGAAAAGGTTTGATGTCATAAATAGGAGTCCCATCCATCAGGTCTATGCCGCTTACATCAATCGTTACATTGTTCTCGATATTTATTTTTTCGATCTTAAATAGACTCAAACTGAGAGGATTGGGTCTGAATGGAGATCTACTCGCAAAAACTCCAACTTTTTTATTTCCTCCTAGTCTTGGTGGTCTGACTTTTGGAGATTGAAATTCTGCTTTATCAAAAAGTCCAATTACCCAGATATGGGTGATGTCTTCTAGTCCATCGAAAAATTCGGGCCTGTCAAAAGGAGAGACGAACTCGATAGTTCCATAGGCTTCAGGGATGCTTCCTGATTGTCTGGGAGTTCCAAACTTTTCTTTGTAGTGGCAGCGAAGATACGCGATAGGATTCATTCTTCAGTGTTCACTTGTTGCAAAACGAACTTTGAATACTCTTCGTTGTAGGTGAGCTTACTCATGTCTGTGATTCTATCCACATAAAGTTTTCCAAAGAGATGATCTAATTCATGCTGGAAAACAGTCGCTAAAAATCCTTCAACTACTATTGATTGCTCTTGTGCATTCATGTCGAGAAAATCTATCTGAACTTTTCTGGGGCGTTCAACAAACCCACGTAGTCCGGGGACAGAAAGGCATCCTTCCCAAAAGCCTTGAACCTCATCATCAAGTACTGTTATTTTCGGATTGAAGATAAAAAGCATGGGTGACTCTTCTGCTTCGGGATATCTCTCACTGTCGGAAGGAACGCTAATTAGAGCTACTTTTTTCGAAACTCCAATTTGTGGAGCCGCAATACCAATTCCTGATTCGGCCTTCATCGTATCCAACATATCTTGAAGGAGATCTCGAGTATCCTCAGAAAGAATCTCTTCTTTGGTTAGATCCTCAGCTTCCTTTCTAAGTACGGGATTTCCCATTCTCGTTACTTCTTTAATTGCCATGTCTTACCTTCAAATAACGGTTCAGTTTCTATAAAATAGCTCTACCTTTTATACTACCACTTGTCATTCCAGAGGAGATCAGGTGCACAAGATTCTTTTTGTTTGTCTAGGAAATATCTGTCGTTCGCCAGCCGCTGAGGGGGTATTTCGCCACCTTGTGGAGCAAGAGGGGGTCGCAGATCAGTTTGAAATTGACTCTTGTGGGATAACAGGATTTCACGCAGGAGAGAAGGCCGATTTGAGAATGCGGGATCATGCTAGCAGAAGGGGAATTGATCTAACCTCTATCTCAAGGAAATTTAGGCAACAAGACTTCGAAGATTTTGATTTGATCATTGCAATGGATGGTCGTAACTTCAAAGATCTTAGAGAATTGGATGAAGTTGGGCAATACACAGATAAAATAAAGATGTTTTGTGAGTATTGTACAAATAGGACTGAATCAGAAGTGCCAGATCCATACTATGGAGGAGCCGAAGGCTTCGAGACGGTCTTGGATATTGTAGAAGATGCTTCTGAAGGTCTTCTTAAGTCTTTACTGAAATAAACCATGGCCGACGAAATAAATTACATTACTCCATTGGGATTTAAGAGATTACAAGATGAACACGAACATCTTACTAAAGTTGAACGTCCCGAAACTGTTAAAGTGGTAACCTGGGCAGCTTCCCTTGGTGATCGTTCTGAAAATGCTGACTATCAGTATGGTAAAAAACGGCTTAGAGAAATTGATCGAAGACTTCGTTTTCTCTCCAAGCGAATTGATATCGCTAAAATTATTGATCCAGAGACAATTGATATTCATAAAATTCAATTTGGTGCCACCGTTGTTGTTGAGGATGATGAAGGTTGTGAAAAAAAATTCTCAATTGTAGGAACTGATGAAATTGATACCAAAAGAGGACTTATTAGTTGGAAATCACCGATTGGAAAAAGTCTGATTGGTAGAGAAGAGGGTGATGAAGTCATAGTGAAAACACCAAAAGGTGATGCTGAATACACTGTTATCAATGTAGAATATAAGAAAATCGAAATCGAGGAGTTCATTCCATGAATATTAAAGTTGACGTCTCTTTAGGTGAATTGGTTGATAAAATATCTATCCTCAGAATCAAACAGAAATTCATTACAGATCAAGAAAAACTTGCTCATGTAAATAAAGAAGAGTCAGTGCTCAGCAAAACTTTGCAAGAGTTGGAGTTGGATGGAATTGAAGCCTTTCTAGAGGAGCTTGTAGAGGTCAACTCAAAGCTTTGGAAGATTGAAGACGATATTCGTGACAAAGAGCGAAGTAAGTCCTTTGATCAAGAATTTATCGATCTTGCAAGAGCAGTTTATGTCACTAATGATCAACGATTTGATGTTAAGAACCGCATCAATTCCCAGTATCAATCAGGTTTACGGGAAGTTAAATCCTATCAAGAATATTAAGATTCTATTAAAGGGATGACACATCTTTCTATGGAAGTTATGCTTTCAGGACTTTCAAAATATTCCGGAGCATCCCTATGACCAAGAAAAAAATGGCTACAACACTAAGTGTTGAAGACAAGTACAAACTTTATGAATCATCAGTTCAATGTCACGAAGCAGACATCGAGTTCATCACAAAAGAATTCCAAAGGCTGCGTGGAAGAGAGCCACATGATTTCAGAGAGGATTTTGGTGGAACGGCCGCTATGGCATGTGACTGGGTCAAAGAAGGACCAACTAAAAAGGCTTGGGCGATCGACTTGGATCCCGAACCAATTGCCTACGGAAAGAAATACCATTTCACAAGATTGAATAAAGAAGAACAAACTCGTATGCAATACATTCAAGGTAACGTCCTTGATAAGTTTGATTTCAAATCTGATATTACTGTTGCTTTTAACTTTTCATATTTCTGCTTCAAGAAAAGACAACAATTACTCGAATACTTCAAGAAAGCTTACGCTGGATTGAAAGATGATGGAGTTTTCTTCATTGATCTTTTTGGAGGAACAGAATGCTTCCAGCCAATGGTGGAAAAAACCAAGCATGAGGGGCACACCTATTTTTGGGATTGTGATAGCTATAATCCGCTTACAGGCGAAGTTCTTTACTATATTCATTTCAAGAAAGATGGAGTCAAGCATAAGCAAGTCTTCACCTATGATTGGAGAATGTGGCACCCTGTGGAGCTTAGAGAAATCCTTGAAGAGGCCGGTTTCAAAGATACTGTCATTTACTGGGAAGGCGATGACGAAGATGGAACTGGAGACGGTAATTTTCATCCAAGTGAGGATGAGGAGAACTGTGAATCATGGGTTACTTACATCTGCGCTCTTAAATAATTAATTCAATTGAACAAATGACAGATCGGCAAAGGACTTTGAAAGTTCTTTGTCGACTTTGGCTGATGAGTTGTTGAGAATGACGACTTTCTTTCTTTCATCCTGATCTTTTATTGAAAGCTGCATGAGGTTCTTGGCTTCATCATTGAGCTTTTGAAGATTCGCCTCGAGTTGAACTAAATAGAAAGGCATCCCAAAACTTTTACCAATGAAGAAATTTTTCTGACTTGAAGCAAAGGATTCACTATTGATGAATTTGGTAAGAACTCCATCCATCAGATAGTCCATTTCTTTAAAATGTTCGGGTCTGTCTTGAAGAGGTTTTTCTGTTACCCAGACAACGCCCAGGCAATCATGATTTATTTGAGAAAGGATATCAGTGGTTGGTGTTTCAGTTTCCATAGCTGTCGAGAACGGCATTTACAAATGAGTAGCTGTCTTTATTACCGTACTTTTTAGAGAGGTTGACCGCTTCGTTGATGACAACATTCTTGGGTGTACTGTTCTTTTTGATTTCGGCCATACCTAACAAAACCACGCAAAGATCAGTTTTATCAACTCTTTCAAGAGTCCAGCCTCTAAGGAATGGTTTAAGCTCTTCTTTTAATGATTCGTATCCGGAAAGAATTGTATTGATCATGGTAAAAGCAAAAAATCTGGCATCTTCAGGAAGAGTGTTCCCTGGATGTTCAGGATCTTCTTCAAAAAAAGATAAATCGAAGGCGAGTCTCTCAGCATCTAAGTCAGCAATTGGATCACTGGAAGATTTCATTCTTTCAACTAGACTTGCATTCTTTTCCAATTGAAGATGATAAACAAACTTGAAAGCATATTCTCTGGCCAGAGAATTGCTATTGGAGTTGCTCACTTTGAGTGCCTTTTTGTTCAGATGATTTTGATTTTAAACTAGTCATAAAGTCTTCTACGTCAGAGAAGTTCCAGTAAAAAGAACCATATCTGATATAGGAAACAGGATCCAGTTGATAGAGTTTTTGCATGATATGTTCACCGATGAAGCTGGAAGGTACTTCTTTGCCTTCAAATTCATTGAGGCTTTTTTCCAATTCATCGAGAAGGTTTTCAATCTGCTCCATTGAAATAGGTCTTTTCTGACAGGCTTTCTTGAGTCCTTTCATGATCTTTTCACGATTATAGGGCTCTCGACGTCCGTCACTGCTTTTAACGACCGCTGGAAGCTGAACTTGGAACTGTTCATAGGTTGTGAACCGGTGTTCACAGGAGAGACATTTCCGCCTTCTACGCACGGTTTTACCTTCCATTAATAATCTGGAATCGATAACCTTTGTATCTTCTGCGTTGCAAGAAGGGCAGTGCATAATTTCTCCTGTAAGTCCCACAATACCTTTATGCAGCTTTAGTTGGCAAGACGAGAATTTTTCTCTGTAAATTGTAAGACGTTGTTTGTTGAGCAGCTCCGTAGGGGCTGTTATCGTTTTCCTTACACACATAAGAAAAGAAAATTTAGAACACACACAACACAAAGAGAGACTTCATGTACGTTCGGATATTATCCCAGTTCATTTTAGTTATGTTCTTAGTCGTCGTTGCAGGGCAGGCTTTTTACTGAGAATTCGGTAAGGTTTGAAACAAGCCCATCTCATACAACCTGCACAAGATGGGCCCTTGAATTACGCGTTTTTGTAGACTGGAAAGTCACTACATAGTGAGAGGACTTCCTTTCTGACGTCGGCCAGAATTTTTTCATCATTCGCATTGCGAAGGGCCTTGGTAATCCAACCGGCCAGCATTTGCATATGTGAAGTATCTAGACCTCTGGTTGTCACAGCAGGAGTTCCAAGACGAACACCAGAAGTGACGAACGGTGAACGAGTATCGCCAGGAATCATGTTTTTGTTACATGTGATACCTGCGTGCTCGAGTGTTTTTTCAGCTTCTTTACCTGTTAGTCCAACAGAGTCTGTTTTGATCATCAAAAGGTGGTTGTCAGTTCCACCAGAAACCACACCAACACCTTCTTTTTGAAGTGCAGAAGCCAAAGCTTGAGCGTTGGCGACAACTCTTTGTTGGTAGTCTTTAAATTGTGGATCAAGAGCTTCTTTAAATGCGACTGCTTTAGCTGCAATCACATGCTCAAGTGGTCCACCTTGAATTCCTGGGAAAACGTGGAAATCAATTTTCTTGGCGAGTTCTTCGTCATTAGTAAGGATAATTCCACCTCTTGGTCCTCTGAGCGTTTTGTGAGTTGTCGATGTCACAACATGAGCATGAGGAAATGGTGAAGGGTGAACGCCAGCGGCTACAAGTCCAGCGATATGGGCCATATCCACCATCAAATAAGCGCCAACACTGTCAGCAATTTCTCTGAAACGTTTGAAGTCAATTGTTCTTGCGTAGGCACTAGCCCCTGCAATGATCAATTTTGGTTTATGTTCAGTGGCCAGTTCTTGAAGAGCATCATAATCGATGGCTTCAGTTTTCATATCGAGACCATAAGGAACAACGTTATACATACGCCCTGAAAAATTCACAGGACTACCGTGTGTAAGGTGACCACCTTGGGAAAGATCCATTCCCATCACAGTATCGCCTGGTTCAATCAAGGCAAAATAAGCACCCATATTTGCTTGAGATCCGGAATGCGGCTGAACGTTGGCAAACTTACAATTGAACAGTTTGCACGCTCTGTCTTTCGCCAAAATTTCAGCTTCGTCGACAAATTCACATCCACCGTAATATCTCTTGTTGGGCTGACCTTCGGCGTACTTGTTTGTCAGTACTGAACCTTGGGCCTCCATGACAGCAGGTGAAGCGTAGTTCTCAGATGCGATAAGCTCGAGACCTTCTTCTTGTCTTTTTCTTTCCTTCTCAATGATGGCCTGAATTTCAGGGTCCATCGTTTTCACAGTCTGGGCATCTTTATGAAACATTGTCTCTCCTTAGAACAACGGGACGCTTAAGCGTCGTATCTTTTCAATACCAAAGATGAATTCGTTCCACCAAAACCAAAAGAATTGTTGAGTACATAATCAACTTGTTTCTTGATGGCTTCGTTTGGAATGTAGTTTAGATCACACTCAGGATCCTGGTCATGCAAGTTAATAGTTGGTGGCAGGATTCCTGTATGGAGGGCCATGGTACAAAAAACTGATTCGATACCACCGGCTGCACCAAGAAGGTGACCAGTCATACTCTTGGTGGAGCTTACGTGCATATTGTAAGCATGATCACCAAAAGTTCTCTTGATTGCGTTTGTTTCTCCAATATCTCCAAGTGGAGTCGAAGTTCCGTGAGCATTGACGTAACCAACATCACTAGGCTTGATTCCGGCAAACTCAATTGCTTGTGTCATACATCTAAAAGCACCTTCGCCTTCAGGATGAGGAGCAGTAATGTGGTGAGCATCTGAAGTGGCACCATGACCTACAACTTCAGCATAAATTGTCGCGCCTCGGGCAACAGCTTTGTCATAGTTTTCAAGAACCAAACATCCTGAACCTTCACCCATTACAAATCCATCTCTTCCTGTATCAAAAGGTCTGGATGCTGTGGCAGGATCATCGTTTCTCTTTGAAAGAGCTTTCATCGAGATAAAACCTTGCATAGGAAGGTCGACGATGACCGATTCTGCTCCACCTGTCATCATCACGTCTTGACGGCCAAGCATAATTTCATAGGCCGCTGCTGAGATAGCATGAGCCGCAGAAGCACAAGCAGATGCGATAGTGTAGTTTAGACCTTTCATTCCAAGTTGAATGGAAAGAAGACCTGTCACCATGTTTGGAATTACGGCTGGAATAAAGAAAGGAGAAACTCTTCTCGGTCCCTTTTCCAACATCATATTATGAGAAGCGATGATCTCAGGGAATCCACCCATTCCAACTCCCATAATGGCACCCATTCTAGTAGCATCATAAGGATTGTTTTCATGGAGACCTGAACGCTTCCAAGCCTCATGACTTGCACTTAGTCCCAAGTGGATAAAGCGGTCATATCTAGGCTGCTCTCTTTCTGAGAGGATTTCTTCATCTAGTTTGAAGTTTTTCACTTCTCCAGCAATTTGTACTGCTAAGTGAGAAACATCTGTTTGTTCAATTTTAGAAATTCCTGGTTTACCAGCAGTGATACTTTCCCAGGTTTGGTCGAGATTGTGTCCGTTAGAGCAAACGATCCCTAGACCCGTAATAGCAACTCGATTTGTTTTCATGATTCCCTCCCTTATTTAAAAAAGAATCAAAGGCCAATCAAACCTTGTTAAAAAAAAAGCCCCGAAAGGGGCTTTGAAACTTTCGTTTTTATTGTTTGTTTTCGAGGTAACCGACAACGTCTTTAACAGACTTAAGACCTTCAGCGTCTTCCTCTGGAATTTCAACACCAAACTCATCTTCCATTTTCATCATAAGTTCTACGATGTCCAAAGAATCAAGGTTGAGGTCATCAACGAATGAAGTTTCACCGTTGATTTTAGCTTTGTCGATTTTTGTAGCTTCAGAGATAAGGTTGATTACTTTCTCTTCCATAGTTGTCTCCTTCAATAATTATCGGCTTAATTTAAATATATAATCCGCCATCAATTTTAATAATGTTTCCTGTCATGTAAGCCGATGCTTTTGAAAGCAAAAAGCTTACAAGATTGGCCACTTCATCAGTGGTCCCGAACCTGTTTAAAGGTATCGAAGCAAGATACGACTCTTTTACCTTTTCATCAAGAGCATCTGTCATATCGGTCGCAATAAATCCAGGGCATATTGCGTTGCATCTAACATTTTTACTCGCTAGTTCTTTAGCATAACTCTTTGTAAATCCGATCATTCCTGCTTTTGACGCGGCGTAAGCGATCTGACCAGGGTTCCCCATCAACCCAACGATTGAGGAAATGTTCACAATCGACACGTCTTCCGCTCTGAGGAAGCTTCTTGAAAGGATCTGCGTCAACATAATCGCCCCTTTCAAGTTGGTATCGAGTACTTGTTGAAGTTCATCTTCTTTGAGCCTAAGTACCAATGTGTCTTTTGAGATACCAGCGTTATTTACCACTCCTGTAATGGCCCCAACTTCTTTGACGAAATTTTCTAAAGCTTCTTTCATGGCCGCAGTGTCAGTCACATCAAATTTGAGAGGGGTAGCTTCAGAGGCTCCAAGTTCTTTTAGTTTCACTTGAAGTTCTTCTGCTTGTGCTTCTTTTCCTTCTCTGAAGTTAAAGATGACGTGAGCACCTTGGCTGGCCAATGATTCAGCAAGAGCTCTACCGATTCCACGAGTTGCACCGGTAACGAGAATTTTTTTGTCTTTTAGATCTGTGTAAGTCGCCAACATTTTAAAGCTCCTTGACTTCATCCATAGCGCCATCTTTATCTAAAGAGATCACTTTGATGTTTCGATTAATTTTTCTAACGAGTCCCATGAGAACTCTTCCTGGTCCAACTTCAAGACAAACTGTATCGTCCTTCAGCCCTTGAACACTTTGAGTCCAAAGAACACTACCATCAACCTGTTTGAAAAGGTTTTCCTTGATGGTTTCTGGATTTGTCCCTACCGCATATTCTTTGGCATCTATATTGGCTACATAAGGAATTTTATTTTCATTGAAAGTAAAATTACCGAAGGCCTCGTTTAATTTTTTTGCAGCTGGCTCCATCAATGAGGAGTGAAATGGAGCAGAAACTTTTAGTTCTATCGCTCTAAATCCATCTCCAACGTTCTCTTCCATCCACTTCACAGCTCTATCACATGCATTCGCTTCTCCGCTGATGACAATCTGGCTTGGCTCATTGAAGTTTGCCGGCATGACTTTCTCAGTTTCTGTTGAAGCTTCTTCACATGCTTTTCTGATCATCTCTTCTGAGACTTTCATTACAGCGTACATTTTTCCTTTGCCTGCAGGCACAGCTTCTTGCATGAACTTTCCACGAAGATTTACGGCCTTAACGGCATCTTCGAAAGAGAGAACACCAGCTGCAACAAGTGCTGCATATTCACCTACCGAGTGTCCTAGAACACGGTCAATGGTGATTCCTTTTTCATCAAGAATAGTTTTCACTTTTTGAAAAAGAGCAACTGAGTGGGCGAGGATTGCTGGCTGAGTATTTTCAGTCAATTTCAACTCTTCCTCAGGTCCTTCAAACATAAGAGTTGAAAGAGAATAGCCAAGAGCTTCGTTGGCCTTGTTGAAAAGTTCGTATGAAGGAGAACCTTCAAGCGCTTTTCCCATACCTACGTATTGAGCTCCCTGCCCAGGGAAAATAAGAGTTACAGATTTTGTCATAGAAATCTCCCGATTTAGTAGCGAAACAGTGTCGCACCATGAGTGAGTCCGGCACCAAAAGCATCAAATAGAACTAGGTCGCCTCTTTTGATTCGACCGTCTTTGATGGCTTCATGGAAGGCCATTGGGACTGTTGCGGCAGAAGTGTTGGCGTATTTGTCGATGTTGACAATTACTTTTTCCATTGGAGCACCTAGCATCTTCGCCGTTGTTTCGATGATTCTTACGTTTGCTTGATGAGGAACAACCCAGTCGACTTGATCCAAACCAACGTCTGCCATTTTACAAACTTTCTTGGCATTCTTTGCCAAAGTTCTAGTAGCAACTTTGAACATCTCAGTACCCTTCATTTGCATGAAGTGTTCACGATTGATGATGATATCAGGAGTAAGTGGATTTACCGCTCCTCCCATTGGCTGTTGAAAAAATTCTTTTCCTGTCCCATCGGCTCCCAAGCAGCTGGCTAGGATTTCAGAGTCATCGTTGTCTTCATTTCTACCAACGATAGCAACTCCACATCCGTCTCCGAAAAGGATACAGATTCTTCTGTCTTTCCAATCAACTTCTTGAGAAAGCATTTCAGAACCAACAACCAAAACGTTTTTAGCAAGACCGGTTTTGATCATTGAGTCTGCCATGTTCACTCCGTAAACGAAGCCTGAACATGCTGCTGCGATGTCGAGACAAGCGCATTGATTTTTGATTCCAAGTTTTGTTTGGAGAATAGAAGCAGAGTTAGGAAGCTTCATGTCCGGAGTCACAGAAGCGAAGAGAATCATATCGATTTCTTCAGGCTCCATGTTGGCATCTTTGAGAGCATCAAGAGTAGCGTTGTAAGCCATGTCTGTTGGATACTCGCCGCCTTCTTTAGAACAGATATGTCTTTGTCTGATCCCTGTTCTTTCATAGATCCACTCATCAGAAGTGTCGATGATCGATTCGAGATCAAAATTGGTCATCACTTTCTTGGGGACAAACATCCCGGTGCCCTTGATTTTTGACTTATGCATACTCACCTCGGGTTCGGTTTGGTCAGTTCCCGCATGCTGACCACGAATACTTTTATCTAATAAAAAGGGCCCCTATTAGGGGCCCGGCAGTATTCTTTTTAAAATTACTTATTTTGACAAGTTTTTTTAATGACAGATTACTCTGCGTCTTCGAAATCTTCTCTATCAGCTTTAGTTTCGAAAACTTTTTTATCTTTGAACATTCCAGATGGAGTAACACAGTGACGCAATGTAAGCTCACCAGTTGTAGGATCAACTAGAACGTTTCCTGCTTTTGTTAGTTTGTGGTGTTGACCACCTCTTCTCTTACCTTTTCTTGATACACTCGATCTCTTCTTAGGTACTGCCATATCCAACTCCAGATAATATCTACTTCTACAGATTTAGTTACAATTGAATCTGAATCTTTACGTTATGGGTAAGAGAAGTGCAAGTTTTTTTTGCTCCATGCTTCGGGAAAACATACAGATAGAGCGGGAGGGGGGCAAATTCAACGAAAAATGTTCATGGCTTGGCTAAGGGCACAAAAACAAGATAGAATGACTGGCGATAGCTCCAGCTTGGAGCTTTGGGAGTCCAATGAAGTATTTGCTCTGTGGATTTATGGGGTCAGGAAAGTCCACACTTCTTGAAAAATTCAAAATAAAATCAGAGGGTTATAAATTTTATGACTTAGATGATGAGATCCTTCATTTGCATGGACAAGATTTTGAAACCCTTGGGGAGTTTATAGAGGCCCGTGGCTTTGATCACTTTCGAAGAATGGAAACTGAAACATTGGAAAGCTTCTTAGGAAAGGATGAGCCTATGGTCATGGCCTTGGGTGGGGGAGCAATCAGTGGTGTTAACCTTTCGAAAATAAAGCAGTCTGAGCAAGCAAAATTGGTTTTTCTCGATACTCCTTTTGAGGTTTGTTTTGAGAGAATCTCGGGTGACGCGAATCGTCCATTGGTTAAGCTTGGTAAGGAGAAACTTCTTGAACTTTATCAGGAACGATTGGCCCTTTATAAATGTGCTGATATTCAAATCAAAACTGAAATGATGGAGACTTTAACCTCTCCATCGCAGCTTGAAGAGTGCTAAAAATAGACGAAACGTGAGATTTTGGGGCATAATGGCAAAAAAGGTGAAGCTATGAAATGGAAGTCTGAAAAAGAAAATGAAAGAAATGAGCTAGAAAATTTCGACAGTATTTCTGTCGCTCTACTCATTCCAGAAATTGAAGACGTAAAAGCATTTACTGATGCCTTTCGTGCGATGGGCGTCATTCCTCATTTTTACAATGACCTTAAATCTTTTTGGCAGGGAGTTCTAGGGAGAATGCCTTCACTTGCCATCGTTGATGTGAGGAATATGAGTGAAGGTGAGAGGCTTCTTAGAAATCACCCTTACGTGAAAAACAATCAATTACCACTTTGTTTCTATTATAACGAAGCGACAGTTCCTCTCGTTTATTCAACATTTGAGATTCCAAACTATGGGCTGATCAAAAAAGAAACAAATATCAAAGGTCAATTGAAGTCAGCTCTCATTCGTTTCAATCGAGATATGGCAGCTCTTCGTCTTGAAGAAGATTACAAGCTGAAACTTGGAAAAATGGAAAGACAAATCACGACGCTTCTTGGGGCAACTGAAAACTTCAAAGAAGAAAATTATTATCATGACTTTTTGAAATCTGTTCTCGATAGATTCGAAGCTCAAAATGACGTACACGATTTTTATAAAGTTCTTGAAAGAGCTTTTGATTCAATCAAAGAAATTCGTGAGTGGGGAATACTCGAGCTTTCTCAAAATGGACAAAGACTTGTTTCTCCTGAAATCGAAAACGGCAAATACAAAAAAATTCCTTCTCTTTGGTTGGGACAAGCATGTAAGGCCGGAATTCAACAATTCGCCCAAAATATGGCCAATCAGATCGGGCTAGATATGTTGGGTGGAGAAATTATGTCTCTGATGATCAGGGGACGTTACGAACTACCAGACAAAGTTCTTCTGGTTCGTGCTTGCGACGAAGAATTTCTTAACAAGTTTGACTGGGAAACACTTGAATCACAGATCTCAGGAATTTATTGCAGACTCCTTCTAAAGCAAGAGGGAAGTGTAAATGAAAGAGAATCACAAGTGCTTCAGCCATGGGAACTTTTCAATCTGATGGATAAAATGAATTTTGATTCAACCAGTGTTCTTGAAAGTGATGAGTATCATTTGATTGATCTTAACTTCAAGGAATTGGTCGACTTTGTTCGTGAAAAGCCAACAATGAGATTTTACTGGAAGAATTTTTTCACTGAGTTCTTCAATGGATTTGATAATCAATACAAACTCTCTTACAGAATCAGCAGTGTAGGAACTCACAATATTGGATTAGTCGTAACTAAAGACAATTTTGAAAAAGTATTCAGAAACGTCAGAACATACGTCGCTAGATATCCTTTCTGGAAATATTTTGAAGATGTTGATGTGGTTCTTGCCCGAGACTTGGCTCCTAAAGTTCAGGTTGTTCCTTTTTCTACTGATGCTCTTATGAATCATGTAGAAGGAAAGGTCTCACACGGAGTTAGAGTCAAAGAAGCAAACGCAGAAAGCGTTCAAGAAAGAGTAATGCCGCCTTTGAAAGAAGGATTCTTCATGGGATTTGATCAAAGCTCGGATCTCTAGGTATGCGCTTTCGAAGTCGTCTGTTAGTTGATCTGGCTAGACTGGAATCGAACTTCAAACTTCTTAAACAACTTTGTCCAAACAATGAAACCATCTTTATGGTCAAGGCCGATGGTTATGGACATGGCGCTGTCCCTATCGTCAGATTCAGTTATAACGAAGTTGGAATCAAAGAGTTTGGTTGTGCCACTCTTGGTGAAGCCTTACAACTTCGTAATGAAATTCCTGACGGAGAATTTGAGGTTTACGTTTTTTCCGATATTCAGATTTATTTGAAAGAGTGTGCGGAACATTACTTGAATCGAAGAATTCTTCCTGTCTTATCCAATATCGATGACCTGGACTTTTTTCTAAGTAGTTCAGAGTTCAAACATTGTCCTTTGGTGTTGAAATTCAATACGGGAATGAATCGTTTGGGACTTGATCTCTCTCAAACAGAGGAAGTCATCAAAAAAATCAAAAGTAATGGACGAAAATCCATCTATCATTTGATGTCTCATTTTTCTTCAGCATCTCTGAATATGGAGAGTAAAAGAAATGTTGAACAGAAGGAACATTTTGCAAAACTTAAATCAGATTTCTTAGCTGCAGGTTTGGACCTTGAGAGAACTTCACTTTCCAACTCCGGGGCAATTGAGCAAAAGGCTGGTCTAGAAGAAACACATGTTAGACCAGGACTGATGATGTATGGACCTTCGAGTTTAATCAAACCTGAGAGAACGAACAGTTTTTGGAAAGGTGAGATTATCTCCCAACTTGAAACATATATCATTCGTGTTTTTCCTGTGGATCGAGGAACTCCGATCGGGTACGGTGCTACTCCTGTTTCTGATGATGGATTTATAGCGATCATTGCTCTGGGTTATGGCGATGGTTTTTCCACCCGATTTGGCGGGGCCACTATTCCATATAAAGGTTTTCAGGGAAAAATTGTGGGGCGAGTCAATATGGACATGGCTCAAGTCTTTTTCCCCAAAGAGGCCGAAAGCGTCTTGAATGCTGGAGATATCTTCACTATTTGGGACCATGACCCCGAAAGATTACTGGATTTTGCCGAACAAACAGGAACTATTCCTTATGAATTGTTTTGTCAGCTGACTTCTCGTGTTCCAAGGCTCTATAATTTTAAATGACTTTATAAGGAGATAAAGTTTGAACGTAGCCAACCTTGGAAGGAGATACACTGAGAAACTCGGTGCAGTCATCATCAATGCAATTGATGGACTGGGCTCGGTTTCCTATTTTGGTTCCAAGTTCTTCTATTGGTTCATGAAACCTCCGTTCAGGCTCAAGCTCTTCATGGAACAGATGTATTTCATTGGGAACAAAAGTCTCTTCATCATTTGTCTTTCTGGGGCCTTTACCGGAATGGTTATGGCCTATCAGGTTTATTTTGGTTTCAAACTTATTTCAGTTGATTCACTGGTTGGTCCTGTCGTCTCCATTACATTGGCCAGAGAACTCGGTCCGGTTTTAACGGGATTGATTGTTGCTGGTCGAGCTGGTGCAGCCATGGCGGCCCAAATTGGAACCATGAAAGTAACAGAGCAAGTTGATGCTCTAGAAGTGATGGGCATCGACTCATTCCAATATTTGGCGGTACCCCGAATCATTGCTGGAACACTTTCTTTGCCAATGCTCTCCTCACTTTTTTGTTTGGTTGGTAACGTTGGATCTTTCATTGTTGGAACCAGAGCACTTATGATTGATGAAGCGGTTTATCTCAGCAAGCTTGGAGAGTTCATGTTTATGGAAGACATGACTCAAGGGGTGATCAAAGCTTTTGTTTTTGGTTTTGTGGTGGCTGTCATCGGAACATATTTTGGTTTTTCGGTATCTAAAGGTGCAGAAGGTGTAGGACGTGGGACCAATCTAGCGGTCGTTTGGGGAATGATCTCAGTATTAATTCTGGATTATTTCCTCACAAGCTTTTTGGTGCACATTCTATGATGGAAAATATGGATGATGCTATTCAGATCAATGACCTGACCAAAACCTTTGGAACAGCAACTATTTTGAATGGGCTGGATTTTAATATTCCAAAAGGGAAAATCACTTCGATTCTTGGTTTTTCTGGAGCCGGAAAATCTACTCTTCTTAAACATATTCTTGGTTTGCTCCAGCCAACCAGTGGTCAGATTGTTGTTCTTGGTAAAGATCTAGCAACCCTTTCACCTGTTCAGCTTAGAGAATTTAGAAGAAGTTTTGGGATGTTGTTTCAGTATGCGGCCTTATTTGATTCAAAGACCGCATTTGGAAATGTGGCCTTCCCTCTTCGCGAATTTACCAATTTGGATGAAACTCAGATTGAGAAAAGAGTCAGCGATCTATTGTTGAGTGTTGGTATCAAGGAAGAAGCTTTTCATCGTTTGCCATCAGAGCTTTCTGGGGGGATGCGTAAAAGAGTTGGTCTTGCAAGAGCACTGGCCCTCTCTCCTCAGATCATGCTTTATGATGAGCCCACTACTGGTCTCGATCCCATTACGACCAAGATGGTGAACGATCTTATTGTTGAAACTCACAATAAAAACCGAGGAATGACCTCGATTATTATTTCTCACGATATTAAAGCTACATTGGAGATTTCCGACTTTATAGCTTTTTTGGATCGTGGTAGCATTGTTGAATACTTACCAGTATCAGAATTTAAAAAATCCACCAATCCGATTGTGCAGGAATTTTTGAATCTGTGATTTATGGAAGATAGCTAGAGAAGACAAGGAAGTCCTTACTAGATGACAGAGTTTAAAGTCGGCCTCATGGCATTGGCCACCATGGCTGCAATTGTATTTATGTCTTTTAAAATCACCTCCAATCAATCTGGATTTGGTGATTATGTCGAATATAAAACGATTGTTCGCGATGCTTCTGGAATTTTCCCAAAAACACCAATCAAAGTTGCAGGGATCAATGCTGGTCGAATTAAAAAGATCGAGCTGATTGGAAACAATGCTTTGATTGCCTTTGAAGTACTTGAAAAAGTAAAGATTACAACAGATTCGAAACTTAGAATTAAAACAGTGGGATTTCTTGGCGACAAGTTCTTGGAAATTCAAATTGGCAAAAGTGACAAGAGGCTGGAGTCAGGCGGAAGTATTGTTGCTGTTGAAGGTGCTGGTCTCGAAACTATTATGAAGGATGCTTCTGAAGTCGTGAAAGACGTCAAAGAAATGGTAGCTTCATTGAAGAACACTCTTGCTCCTGTTGATCAAACACCTCCAATCAAGAAAATTCTAGATAACGTTGAGCAACTTTCTAAGGATGCCAAAGAATTCATGGGCAAAATGAAAACGGCCATGGGTGATGGTGAAAATCGTCTCGATACTATGATGAAGAATTTCGAGAAAGTCTCTGCCAATCTAGCAAAACATACAGATGAGAAAAATAAAGAGTCAGCGATGGCCGATCTTAAGGTGATCCTTGAAAATGCAAAGAAAGCAACAGATGATCTAAAGCAAATAATTGCTGATATCAAGGCCGGAAAAGGTACTGTTGGTCAATTCTTAGCTGACGACGGTATTGCTGATGAAGTGAAAGAGACTCTTTCAGGGGTACAAAAACTTGTTAATAAAGTTGATTCCATCAGAACAGAGTTGGCAGTCTTTACAGGAGCTAACACTGATTACGGAGCAGAATCCTCTGCTCATTTAAAAATCTTTCCTTCTCCAGAAAGGTTTTACTTACTTGGTTTAACAACCAGTGAATTTGGACCAGAGTCAGAAACCATTACAAGAACTTCGACAAATGGTGGAGCTGAGACAGTTGTAATAAATAAAGAGCAGAAAAAAGATCAATGGCGATTTGATGTTCAGTTAGGAAGAAAAATTCATAACTGGTCTTTCAGAGGTGGTTTAATTGAATCATCAGGAGGGCTAGGACTTGATTACGATCTTTCTTCCTGGGAACAAAGATTCAGTTTTGAAGTTTTTGATTATACCGACGCTCGTGAATTTGGAGTCAACTTTAGAATTAGCACACATATCCAATTGTGGAATGTTCTCTACGGAAAATTGGCACTGGAAGACTTGCTTGAGGATAATCGAAGTGCGACTATTAGCGCCGGCTTGAGATTTAATGATGAAGACCTGAAGGGCTTGATTGGCTTCTTCTTTTAAATGATATGACAGACGATAACGAAAAAATTTGGCTGATCAGAACCAAGAATAAACAAATTCTAGGCCCTGTCTCCAAGAAAAAAATTATAGAGTTCGTAGAGAGAAAATCTCTACAGCCGGATGATGAAATCAGCCGAGGCAATGGCTATTGGTTTCATATCAAAGAAGAAGACCTGCTGGAAAAATATGTTTTTGGAGATGTTCCTCAGGAATTCAATCCGATTACAGAAGCTCCAAGTGTCGTTGTCAAACAAGACAAGCCGGAGAATACATCTTCTTTCAATCCTTCCAAGCCAAACATGGGGAGAAGGAAAGAAGACCCTAATGAAAAAGTACCTGAAGCTGATGATTTGGCCTATCCTGACATCGGAGACGATTCAACACAGCTGCCACCTGCAGAGCCAGAAGACAGTACTCAGATGATCACTCTTCCGGTCAAAGAGAAGAAACCTAAAATGCAAGCAGTTGTCTTCGACAATTCTCCGTCGAATGACTCTGATGGAAAAGTTCCTGATCCTGATGATCTTGCTTATCCAGATATTGGGGAACCAGAAATGGCTCAATCTGCTGAGCCCCAAAAAAAAAACTGAAGTCTGAAACAGTTCCTATAGAAAAAATTCAAACTGAATCCATAGAAGAAAATGACCCGTTCGCAGGACTTGAAGAGGTCTCTCTCGAAGAAGTTAAGGGCTCTGTGGATCATGTTAAAAAAGAAGAAGTTTCAATTTCTCCCGCAACAAAAGCTACCAATGCTGTTAAGGCCGAAAAAGTAGAGCCGGTCAAAAACGTAAGAGAAGCGGCCCCAAAAGTTACAAAAACTAAAAATATTGAAGACTCGGATATTCATCCTGATCATCGCAAAAGAAGTGATAGATATCTTTATTTACTTTTGTTCGTCATTGTCGGTCTTCTGGTAGCTGTCGTTTATTATTACAAGATGATCTTGCATAAGCCTCTACCGTTGATTGGTTTAGTGATTTCTTCGGCAAATGCACAGAGCGTTGCCACTGTTGAAAAAAAATCTTCAGGGGTTTATGAAAATTTGACGGTGGATGGAATTGATTTCCATCCTTATGTCGACTTTAGAGGGTTTCGTTTGAAGTCCAATTCGGCTACACCTCCTGAGGAATGTAGTGGCCTGGATTTGTTTGGCGTTAAGATGTTTCTTGTTATCGAGGGAAGAAATCTTAATGAAGAGTGGAAAAAGTTCAAAGATAAATGCTCATTCAAAATCACTGGAGAAGTTGGAGCTCTGATAGAGTATGGAAACAATGAAGAGAAAAACTTCTTGGAATTCATCAATCCTTATAAATTGACCAAGAAAAGAAAAAATAGAATTCTTGAAATTCACCAGTTAGTCCAGAAGAACTCAGGGGTAGTGAGTTATCCAGAAACTTTTTTAAGTTTGGTTGAAGAGAAATTTGAGGGTAAAAAAAGTCAAAAACTCGACAAACTCAAAAGCTACTCTGATAAAGTTAAAGATTCTGAAAATGTTTTTGCAGTTCTCTCAAGACTCTACATTTCGCTGTCATGGGGGAATCACTCTTGGGCCAAAAGAGAGATCAAGAATCTCATTCATCTCACACCTATTCGTTATATCTACTCCATTCAACTTAAAGGTGACGAAAAGAAAATTAATCAGCTGAAAATAGCATTGAATACTGTCATCAAAAAGGCTTATGAAGTTGAAGAGATCAAGCAGGAAGTAAGACTTCTCGTTTCAAATTTTTCACTATTTATGGAAGGCGATGATGTCAAACAACTGGTCAGTGATCTTGAGGCGAATTGGTCTTTGGCAGATTTGAGACGCCTGTCACGGGGAGGAAGAAGAGGTCGAGAATATTTTGATTTCTGGTACTCAAGTTTGAAGGGGAGAACCACAAAAAATGAGATTTTGAGCTACTTTCAAAGAAGTCTTAATCCGGACATCATTAAAGAAATGTCTCCCCATGCTCTTTGGGTATTTTCTGAATATTTGCCCAATGACAAAGATGAACGAAGTGAAATCATCAATAGAGGTATCAAACTAGGAAAAAGTACAGATCCCTATACAAGATTCATCGTTTTTAATCTTTCGTCTCAAGAGCCTCTGAAAATGGCATTAGCACCTGAAATTTCGTGGATGAAAGGAGCAACTTTCAATGTCAAAAGGATGTTGCACTCGGACTCCTTGGACAGAGGTCAGGCGATCAATTACAGTATTTACAATCTGCTTAAGATGGGCGACAAAAACGAAGAATTTCTTTGGTGGTTGGCCCTACAAAATGAGTGATCAAAATAACATAAAAATTTTCATTTATCCCACTGACACCGTTTGGGGGATCGGAACAAATGCCACCTTGGAAGGTGGTTCAGACGCTATTGCCGGAATCAAAAAAACTGGAAAAGGAAAACCTCTCTCAGTTCTTTTTCCAAATCTTTCTCTACTCAATGAATATTTTGATTTTCCAGGCAATCTTGATCAGAGATGGTTAGCTGATTTTTTCAATGCAGAATCGACACTTGGTTTACCTGTGTCTTGGTCCAAGGGAAAAATAGCTCCTAGTGTGTATGCAGGAATGCCTCATATATGTGTTCGTTGTATTGAATCCCCTGAGGTTAGCAAGCTGGTTGAAGTCGCTGGAGGCCCTGTACTGACAACTAGTGTGAACGTTACTGGAAATCCTCCTGCATCCAATAGAGATGAGGCCTGGTCTTTTTTTAAAGAACATGTGAGCGATGGACAATTTATTGAACTCGAGAAGCTAAGACCATCAGGGCATTCTTCTACGATGGTCCTTCTCAATGAAGATCTTACTTGGACCATGATTAGAGAGGGAGAAAAAGTCGATGACGTCCGACAAAAGCTTGAATTACTCCCAGCCTGATTCTTATCATTTCAGTGAAGATTCCATACTTCTGGCAAAATATGTTTCTCGTAACATTAAAATCCGCGCCCACAAAGTTCTCGACCTTGGAGCTGGGTGCGGAGTCGTTGGAATTGAATATTCAAAGATAGCGAAAAATCCTCCTGTCGAGATCACTTTTGTAGAGAAACAAGAAGTTTTCAGGGAGCATCTAGACTCGAACTTGAAACTTTTACCGGAAGAGATTGTTAGCCGGGTATTTCTTCAAGATATTAAAAAATTAAATGCTTCTGAGTTTGATCTGATTATTTCAAATCCTCCTTATTACAATCCTCAAAAAGGAAGACTTTCTGAAAATGAGATTCAAAATAATTGTCGATTTACAACGATGTTATCCCCTTATGAACTTTGTAGCTCTATATTTCAACATCTAAATCCAACTGGTGAAGCCTGGATTCTTGTTGGAAATTCCAAAGAGCAGAATCATTCGATTACAGAATTTGTTCATCCAGAACTTGAGGTTCAGGAATTCAAAGAAGGGGTTTTCTCAATTCTTCGTTTTATGAAATTGGACAAAAAGAGACGTTAGGCTTTTTTTCATCTCATCATCTTCAATATGGCTGAACATCTGTTCAGCTTCTTTTAGAAGTTTCTGATCAGCTGGAGAGAACTTATGAGTAATCTGTTCTACAGTTTCAGTTTTTCTTTTTAACGGTTCCGTTGCCTTGAACTGATCCCTGAAATGTCGAGGATTGGTTTGGAAAACAATCTTTGTGATTTTTCCCTGAAGGCTTGGGAATCTGTCAGTTACTTTTTTGATTAAGACCTGTTCGAGAAAACTTAACTGTGAACTGAAGGCCGAGTGGTCACTTAGGACGGTTAAGACTTTGCGACTATTTTTTAAAGGTATTGTGTGCTCGGCTAGTCTTGGACCAACAATTTCACCCCATTCTTTGATCAGGGTCAGGAAGTCGAAGCTGTCTTGAGCGTATTTACGTTTGTCCGCTCCCCAGTTTGATGAGGAGGAAGAAGAGGAAAATGCTGAATCTTCCAGTAAGCTGGAGAGGCTTTTAAACTTGGACACACCCTATTTATGCCGAAACTTTTACTTCATGGAAATGAGTCATTTTTGAGCGGTGCGTTTAGTGATTGATTTCCGATTAGAGCTTTTGTCGCTTTGCTTTGACTGGGGTATAAGAAAGAGATGAATCCAGTTCTTAAAAAAATGACACTTCTAATACTCTTCACCCTTGGCCTTTGTTTCCAGGGTTGTTCTGGATATCGAGTAAAGAATAGTGAAAATCCTTTGGCCATTTATGGCATCAGAACCCTAGCGATACCTGTCTTCGTTAATCACAGTACTTTGTCTAAAATTTCAGGTCCACTTACGACTGAAATCAAGTCTTTGATGATGAGTTATGTGGACTTAAGAGTCCAATCCGAATATCGAGGAAGTAGTGATGCTGTTCTTCTTGGAATCATTGAAAGTCCCAAGCATAAGAATGAAACAGTTAAAGCAACCGGATCCAAGTTCACAACTGGAGACATCGAAGCCACAATTGGAACAAGGAATGAGTTTTTTATTCCGCAACAAAATGAAATCAAACTTGTACTCAGGCTTATCTTGATCAAGGCCCCTTCGGCCCAAGAGTTGGAGCTCGCCAAAGGTGATCTTGGGAAATTCATGAAAAGTCATCCTCGAGTGATCTTTAGCGAAAATATGGATGTCACAGCTGCCTTCTCTCGAGAGATTGCAGGTAATCTTTCTCCTGATAATGCAGGAGTCGTAAACTTTTCCAAAAACAAAAAAGCACAATATGAATCTCTACGTTTAGCGGCCAAGTCTGTGGCCACAAACTTTAAAGAAGTGGTTCTCGATGCATTCTAAGTGGTTTCCTTGGGACTTTTTTAAAAATAATCCTAAGGTTGTAGAAGCCGATGGAAAGGGCATCTACGCTATTTCTGTTTTTGATTCGTTCCTGGAATCTCTCCTCTCACATAAACTCAAAAGAACAGGGGAGTTCAGAGTCGTCGTTGGTACAGAGTTTAACCAAGGATGGATTGATTCAAATCTTTCCACCATGGATCTTTTTTCAATGGGAAGTACTGAGAATTATCGTCTCGTCAGACCAGAAGATGCTGATAAGAAGGTAATGGAAGATTTGATCTCCGGAGAGGTCAAAATTGATGATAGACAATTTGTCATGATCTTCACTTCAAGTAGTAAAATTTTTGATAAAATGGCGAAAGCTGATCATATCAATACAACCAAAGTCGAAGAGCCTAGGTTTTGGGAACAAGGGAAGTATCTCTCTTTTCTTGCTCGCGAAATGGGAGTTCCTCTTGGAAATGATGTTCATGCTTATCTTCTTTCGGCCATTCCAAATACAACGGGAGAGTATGTTCATGCTCTTCGAACCATAAGACTTCATTCTGAAAATCCAAATCAGCCAATGAGTTTGGCGCAAGTTAAAGAGCTAGTTAATGAAACGCGAGTCGATCAATTTGCTCTCGCTACATTGTTCGGAAAGCGTGACAAAAAAAGCTTTTTCAAATCTTTAATTGAAATAGAAATGGATTTCGATGCCCTTCGAATGTTGTTTGGGTTTATGCAGGGGCACTTAACCAGAATTCTCGATCCTTCTTATATCAAGAAGAAAAATCGACCTTCAAAATATGACAAAGAAATCGAAATGCATTCTCCTCTTTGGAAAGATACTGAGTTGGCCCAAGAGATTCACCTCTTCTCAACTCTTGAATTGATGGCCAAAGAAAAAAATGTTCTTTTGAAAAACCGGCTAAGAGAACTGTATCTGTCACAATACTGAAAACTAAAAAGCCCTACGATCAACGTAGGGCCTTAGATATCTTTCTTTAACTTAGAAATTAAAGTTTTGAGACTTGAGAAGTAAGTCTAGAAGTTTGTCTGGCAGCAGCGTTCTTCTTGATGATGCCTTTTTTGGCAAGTCTAGCCAAATACTTCTGAACAAGAGTGATGCTCTTTTCAGCGTCGTCCTTCTTGTTTTCGGCGATAGCAAGTCTAACAGCTTTTACAGCTGATTTAGTTCTAGATTTTAGAGACTTGTTAAGCTCAGTTTTCTTCTCAGTTTGTCTTACTCTTTTCTTAGCTGATTTGTGATGTGGCACGTCCAACTCCTAAAAATATAACTTTCGCAACTAATGCAATACAGCTTTATCGTTTTTTGAACTGCTTTTTTAATTCAGAAGGCTAAGCTTGGCAAGGTTTTATTTGATAAGCCTGTACGCTCTATGTATATTCTGATGGATTTTAATGCTTAATTTTAAAGGAAAAGGCCGTATATGTACGACATTAGAACTATTGGTGTCATTGGGGCTGGTCAAATGGGGCGTGGAATCGCTCAAGTGGCAGCGCAAAGTGGTTTTGAAACCCTGGTATTCGACGCAAGTACTGAAAATCTCGAACATGGAATTGAATTTATCAGATCTCAACTCGAAAGAGGGGTCTCTAAAGGCAAGTGGGATCAGGCCCATATGGACAGTGCCATTGGTCATTTGAAGAAGGCCCATAATATTTCTGATTTCAAGAACTGTGATCTTTTAATCGAGGCGGCTACAGAAAATAAAAAAATCAAATTTGAGATCTTCAAGCAATTAGATGAGGTGGCCAAGCCAAATGCGATTTTAGCGACGAATACTTCATCGATCTCGATTACTGAGATTGCGGCCGCTACCAAGAGACCTTCAAAGGTTGCCGGTATGCACTTCATGAATCCAGTGCCTGTCATGAAATTAGTCGAAGGGATCCGTGGGCTTGAAACTGAAGAAGCTGTTTTCGATGCAGTTGAAGCAGTGGCAGTCAAAATGGGAAAAACTTTTGTTAAGGCCAATGATGTGGCAGGTTTTGCTGTAAACAGAATTCTTATGCCGATGATTAACGAAGCTGTTTATACACTTTACGAAGGTGTAGCTTCTGTCTCGGATATCGATACGGCCATGAAGTTAGGATGTAATCAGCCTATGGGCCCGCTTGAGCTTGCGGACTTTATCGGTCTCGATACATGTTTGGCGATCATGGAAGTTCTTCACGATGGACTTGGGGACACCAAGTACCGTCCATGTCCTCTCCTCAAGAAGTATGTTCTTGCTGGAAGATATGGACGCAAGTCTGGAAAAGGTTTTTACGACTATTCCAAAGCTTAAGAAAAATCGGGTTTAATAGCGGGGTATATAAAGATGATTTTGGAAAATGAACACCTTGAAATGAGGGATTTGGTTGCCAAATTTTCCGATGCGGAAGTGGCGCCTTTAGCAGAGTCAATTGATCACAACGGTGAGATTCCAGCAGAGCTTAGAGCGAAGTTGGCTGAAAACGGTTTCATGGGAATTTTTGTTCCTGAAGAATATGGTGGAGCAGGGATGGACTACCTTTCATACTCCATTCTTGTGGAAGAACTCTCTAGAGGTTGTGCATCCACTGGAGTTCTTGTATCCGCTCACTCTTCTTTGGCCACATGGCCAATCATTACATACGGTTCAGAAGAAACTAAAAAGAAGTATCTTCCAATGTTGGCCAGCGGTGAGAAAGTTGGTTGCTTTTGTTTAAGTGAACCAAATGCTGGTTCTGATGCAGCCAGTTTGACAACCATGGCAGTTGATAAAGGTGATCATTACGAAATCACCGGAACCAAGAACTGGATCACTAACGGTAAGGAAGCTGGAATTGCCATCGTTTTTGCCAAGACTAGAAAGACTGAAGACCACAAGGGAATGTCGGCCTTTGTGGTTGAAACTGATTCGGAAGGTTTCCAGGTCATGAAGTGTGAAGATAAGCTTGGAATCAAAGGTTCATCCACAACTCAAATCAATCTCGATAAAGTCAAAGTGCCCAAAGAAAACCTTCTTTATAAAGAAGAGAAGGGATTCAGTATTGGTCTTGCCACTCTTGATGGAGGTAGGATTGGGATTGCTGCTCAGGCCTTAGGGATTGCTGAAGCTGCATTTCGCTATGCCGCCAAATATTCAAAAGAAAGAGTTCAATTTGGTAAGCCGATTGCCAATCTACAGGCCATTCAATTTATGCTGGCCGATATGAGTACTAAGATTGCAGCATCTAGACACTTGATCTACCACGCGTCACTTTTGAAAGATCGTGGTCTTCCTTATTCAAAAGAAGCGGCTCAGGCCAAGCTTTTTGCGTCGGAGTCTGCGATGTGGATTACGACAAAGGCGATTCAGGTTTGTGCGGGTAATGGTTATACTCGCGAGTATCCTGTAGAGCGTCATTTTAGAGATGCGAAAATTACTGAAATTTACGAAGGTACTAGTGAGATTCAGCGTTTAGTAATTGCAGCGAATGAACTTAAGGCGATAAACTAAGGCGAATAAATTGCCATACGGAAGCTACAAGTGATACGAATGATGATCAACTTCCTCAATGGCTAGGGGGGATCGTCTTGTTAAAAAAAATTCTGGAGAGCATGAGCATGGCCAAGAAAAAAACAGCCAAGAAGAAAACTGCTAAAAAGACCGCTAAAAAGGTTGCCAAGAAAACTGCTAAGAAGACGGCAAAGAAAACTGAAAAAAAGGTAGCTAAGAAAGTTGTCAAAAAGACAGCATCTAAAGTTGCTAAGAAAACGGCTAAAAAAGCTGCTAAGAAGGTAACAAAGAAAGTTGCCAAAAAAGCAGAGAAAAAAGTCGCAAAAAAGACGGCTAAAAAAGTAGCTAAGAAAACTGCTAAAAAAGTAGCTAAGAAAGCTGCCAAAAAAGTAACAAAGAAGGCTGAAAAGAAAACAGCTAAGCCGAGTGAAACTCGGAAAAAAGTTACAAAAAAAGCAGAAACAAAAGCTCCTAAAAAGGCAGTTGAGAAAAAAGAAGAAGTTGAATCAAAGAAAACTTCTGGAAAAAAAGCGGCAAAAGAAGAATTCGAGATTCTTGAAGATGACTCACAAACAGAAATGGAGTTTGAAGAGCCATCTGCCAAAGAAACCAAAAGTATCGTAAAAGAAATTAAAGAAAATCTTGCTGATGAAGTTCTAAGCTTGAGTGAAGAGCATTCACTGAAAGACATTTTTGATTCACTTCGTACAATGGATTTCTTTGTTACTGACACAGACGATTGCATGCAGAAAAACTGTGACAACCCTGCTACTACGCTAGGCTTTTGTCGTTACCACTACATCAAGAATTGGAAAGAGATAAAAAGAAAACAATCCATTCTTGCTGAAGGGAAACTCCAATTGTTCATCGAAGACTTGGTAAACAAGTATCCTCTAAAATATCTAGAAGGTATCCTAAGTGATTTGGCAGATGAGAAGACTTTCTTTGGTGTTTTGAAGGAAATGAATATCGAATCAGACACTGATGATATTTATGACGAAGATTCTGATGATCTCGATGACGATCAAGATATCGCTTACGAAACT
>SBGE01000108.1 GCA_006226755.1 Deltaproteobacteria bacterium
GGTGGGCGTGCACGTAAGTTTTTAACCAAGGCTCATTTATGAGAAATGAAAGACGTTTTAACAAGTTTTTGAAGGAGCGATTCCTACGCAACATTGATGGTTTCTCACTCGCAGAAATCATGGTGGCCGCAGGTATTCTCGGGATGATCTCACTCGGTGTGATGCAAATGACCCAGAACCTTCAAAAGAACCAAAAGAAATTCCAATACGATGCTGAAATCAATGATTTCATCATGAAGCTCCAAATGGGACTTCGAGATAAGGCAGCATGTGAGAGAACTTTTGCTGGTGGATCAGATCCGGCCAACAGTCCTCCTGTTGTTACACCTGCCAACCCACTACAACCAGCAACGGTTCACGCCAATGCCATTACACCTGACTATGCTACGTCTACAGCATTGATTAATAATGTCTATTCAGGGAACGTCGATGGTGCCGGTAATGCACTTATTTTGGCTCAAGTCGGGCAACAGTATGGTGCTGTTGGTGGGACGTTTACCGTTCAAGAAATAAAGCTTTTTGATACTGTCGCTCCTGCTGCTATGAACGAACTTGTTCGCGCCAGAGTCGCGATGAGGCTTAGAAAGCTTGGTTCTGTTGATGATCAAGGTGATGCGGATCCAGGAAACGACATCCTAAAAGGAGCTTGGGGTCGTGCTGAAGTGGTGAAAACTTTTGAAATCATGGTTTCAGTTTGGGATGCCGCCGATCCTAATATTGGTGGTAATACTCCGGGGACGATTCGTTCTTGTTATGTGCAAGAAGACTTTTATGTACAAGGTGCTTGTAATGCCATCGGTGGACAGCTTGATAACGATGGAGCTTGTAAGAACATTGTTCTAGGTAAAGTCGGTGAAACATATCAGGATCCAATGCTTGATAACGAATCACAAAACTTTGAAGTTCTTGTGGATGGTGATACCAGAGTCAAGAACGCTATTGAAGTTGGTTATGATAACGGGGACGCCACTCCAGGTGGTGATAAATTAAATCCTGTGAACATTGGACGATGGGACAACTCTGCAGACGCTTCAAGACCAGGTTCCGCAGTTGTTCAAAATTATCTTTTCTTAGGTTTTGACTCCAACGAAGCAGCAGGTGTACCAGATGTACCAGTTCCTTCTAAAGATGAAAACGAATCTACAGGCTCTATTGTTGCTGGTGGTAACGTTTGGTTGTATGGAGCGCCAAACCAAGTCATGCCAATTCTAAGAAATAACGAAGTAGGAAGTATTATCAACTCAGGTTCAATCTATACCGGTTTTACAACAGGTGATGATATGCAACCTCTCGCCGGCCCTGCTGGTGGTGATGGTGGTGTTGGTATTCCTGGTGAAATCGTCGCCGCTCAAGGTTTGACAGTCAGGAACAAAGGGAACACTGGTTATGGTGTGAACATCGTAACGGACGGAGCTGGCCCGAATAAGTTCCTACTAAGGATTGGTGACAATGCCGGTTTCACAGATGCTGGTGGAGATCAAACCAGTCCTGAAGCTAACACCTTAAGACTTGCTGGTATTGATGCCGGTGGGAATGCTGCAGGTGAAGTTCACTTAAGACTAGGTGGAAATGATGAAAACCATCAGATCACAGGTAAGAATGGAAGAATAGGTATTAATGAAGAAGATCCGCAAGTTCAGTTCGATGTTAATGGTGACGCTAGGATTGATGGGAACTTGGTTGTCGATGATGGTGGCGGAGTTGTCCACAATGATTACGATTTAACAGTAAATGGTAATGCTGAAGTTAATGGTTATTTGAAACTTACATATCCAGGGAATAATGATCTCGCTCATAATGGATCAGAGAGTTTTGACAGAATGGCCGCAACTGTTGGTTGGGTAAGAAATAGAATTGCAGCAACTCTGGCTCCTGACGATGCGACGAGACAGCAAATTGCTGCTGACGTATTGAATGTGGCTTTCCAAGAAGAAGAATCAGCTCTTCGAGTGATTCAAAGAAACTACTGTCAAAACTTGGATATTCGAAGTAACAACGGAAGTACTACTTTTAACTTCACAACCAAAGGTCAGTGGGTTGGTTCAGGAGCTACAGGTCGATGTCGTTATGATGTCAGTACTTGTGGTAATGGTACGGCTACTGCAGCATATTGTAATAACGTTTACGCCAACACTTCTATCCGATCATATGGTTGGATTAGAGCGGCGACAAACATCTATACGCAAAATGGTTATATTAGAGCTTACGGTGCTAACGGGTACGTAAGAGCTGAGCAGTATGTTTATGCTGGAACCTATATTAGAGGTCTTTCTTACTTGTGGGTTGACGACTATGCAAGAGCTTCAAGATTTTGCATTGGTGGTTCAAATGCGAAAGCAAATTGTTTGACTACTATTCCGACTTCTTATTGTGGAGCTTTTCAAAAGCTTAGAGGTTTGCCAAACGGTTACAGCTTCTGTGCTTGGGATATCCGTCCTTAAAATTAATTCCAATTTGGATTTTTCACGGCTTCTTTAATAGAAGTCGTGATATCTCCATCTGAAATAATTTCTAGATAACGGTGATTCAAATAATAAGTCGGTTGAAGAGTTATTCCCAATAGGTTGATTACGATTTCGACCATACTATCCATTTTTTTAAGTTGCTTATCATCGAAAGCACATTCCTTCCATTTGCTGAAATCACTTTTAAAATGTTTGGAAAAGAGAGCTTCTATTTCTGGCATTGATTCTTTGACAGGTTTTGCCATCTTGTCCAGCAATGATTTTTGTTGAATAAGATCAACATGTACATTCCAATAGAGTTCTTTTTTGTTTTGAAGAACACAGTTCATAAAATTTGGCATGTATTCTTCGAGATAATCTCTCTTGGTTTTTGGCGGACCGAGAACGAATTGCTCAATCCTGACTTGGTCACCAAGTGTTTTGACAACTTCAGAGACCTTGATATTCAAATAGCGACATCTCTTGCAACCGTAGTTGGTAAATATGCTCAAAGTGTATTTTGAAGCATCAGAACCTAAAGTTGCAATATCCTCTTTTTTGATAATTTGTTCTAAATTTGGGTACCTAGGAGGAAGCAAATAAATTTTAAAAATATTCATTTCTTCCAATTGCTGAAGCCTTTTGAAATAAGCCTGGGTATGCCACTTGATTTTGATATCCATACCAATTTGCTGTTTTGCCAATGTCGGATCTTTTATTGGGTAGGAATCTTTGATCTTTTCATATTCCTTATCAATGAAATCAGCAGTTGGATCTTCTATCGTTAAAAGCTCTGTTACATTAGGTAGAATTTTTGGGTAACCCATTTTAGCATCGAGATAATTATGCATAATCAAAAAGTTCTCTTTAAGAGAAACCAGTGAGCGCATATAGGCTTCATGTTTGATCTTATAAAGATCAAATTGAGTGGTTACAGGAAGATCCCCAAGTGTCATCATCTTCTTTTGAAAACGACCGATGACAAAGTTTTTAGGATACATAGCATCCGGCTCGACATCACTCTTGACTTGTTTTTGCTCAATCAGAGTTGCTGGATCTACATTGAGAAAAGGATTTTCAGCCTGCTTTTGCTTGGCCTTATTGAAATGATTCACCGTAAAAACAGAAATCAGGATCAGGAAAATGGCTCCAAAACCCAAGAATATGTTTTTTTGATTCATCAACGGCTCCTTTAACCTATGAAATTTTCATTCGCAACCAACTCTTATTATAATAGTCCTATGAACCGGAGTACAGTTGACTAGAAAAATTAAGATCACATTCACCAATCGGGAAGATCAAGATGATCACTTTGAAGATAGCTGGAGCTTGAGGGACACTCCGTCCGCCAAGGCCTTTCAGATCGAGCTTCTAAACAATCTTAATAATGACTTTGAGTTCTTTACAAAATTTGTCGGTTATCGGGGGGGATATAGGAATCCAGAATTTCTAGGTCAACTGATGAACAAATGTATAGACCGGATCAATAAAGATGGTCGTTACTATATCCGCGAGAGGGCCAAGGCGAAAATCGATCAGAATTTTTTGAATGTCATGCATCACCACTTTGAAGTTCTTCGAGGTTCAGTTTGGCAAGAATCGGAATATTATATTCACTCTCATCCGGAAGTGAGTACCGCTGTGTGTGGAATAAATCACTTGGTTCATGAAATGGAGGCCTGGCTTCGTGCTGAATCTGATGCTTCAGGAGTTCTCACAGAATTCGTCGGTTCAAATCGCACACCTCTTCCAAAAGAGTCGGTTCATGATTTTGATATGAGTACAGACTTTGGTGATATTGTTCTTCACTACTGCCAAATTGGAAAAACATGGTGGGAAGTTTATACGGATAATGATGCTGAAATTTTTGAAGAGGCTATTCAGCCACTTGAACTAGTCAGTGGAGATTTCGACATCTTTTGGTTTGCTAATAAAAAACATCCTCATCGGTGGGAAGGCTTTTCAGATTTTCTAAAAAAATGGGGAAAAGATATCAATGATCCTGAACTTCGCATTGGTTACAATTGTGTAGCTAAATGGGATAACTTACATAATCTTGATCCTTCTAAAATAAAACAAGAGATGATCAAGAGAATGTATATCAGTAAAATTGAAATCCTTGAGGGGGAGGAGATTTTGGCATCTCGCTCTTTACCTATTAGCCGCGAATTCTATGAAGATCTATGAGTTTCTGGTTTTGAACTGGTGATAGAGCCGATTGAACTTTAGATGTGGACACCTGGCACAGATGGAATATTGGGATTCATTTCTATGAAAACGCTTGGAAGGCATTTCCAACATCTTTGAGCGGAAGGCCTTCATTTCTGATCCATTCCATATCATTTGTGATGTCTCTTTTTGAATCGATCCAATCTCCAAGTCGAGATTACAGCATGGAGTGACTTTACCATCTACATGAATTCTCATGTAAGCATGACCGATATAACAAGGCTGTGAATCAAAGACATCGTTTGAAAAGCCCGCTTCTGTTGAAAAGTCTTGCTGTGTTGTTTCTATTTTTTCGTGCCAATACGTTTGATCATAACGAAGTTTCCAGTCATTGATTTCATACGTTGATCGACTTTCGGGAGCGATATCAAAGACATTTCCATAACTCACTCTGTATGACTTTATAGGTTTGAGTTCCGGAGTCGTCAGACACTCAAGAGTCCACTGACAATGTGAGGAGAGTTCTTTGATTTGAGAATTTAGTGATTTGTTCCTTTCGTATTCAGCAATTTTTTCGGAATAGTTTTCAACAATACGCTCGAGAATTTCTCGCTCAACAATTTCTACACCAAGTCTATCTGCTAGATAGAGGCTTAGACTAGCTTTGAGGGCATAGTCGAGAGAATGTTCTTCTTTAACAAGAATTTTGAAACTTTCTTCATCATGCGGTTCAAGTGGTTTTATCCATACGCGATCACAACCAAGAGACTTTGACATACTAATAAAGCTTGGCATCTCATGATAGTTATCTGAGGTCGTAACACTCATTAAAGTCATATACAGACCCTTGCCATCCTTTTTGATCAATTCAGAGGCATGTTTGATAGAGTCAATTACCTTCTGAAAAGTACCTTCATTTTGATTTGGTCTGGTTTTGATATAAGTTTCAGGAGTCGTTCCACTTAAGTTAATTATGAAAGACAGGCTTTCTTTATCATCGAGACACAGAGAATGGAGGGTCTCAATATCTTTTTTGGAAAGGTAGGAAAAATTTGTGAATACTTGGACGGTGACCCCTTTGTTTCGAAGGGCCTTAATGACTTCATTGATTTTTCCATGAGTGTACGGATCACCAGCACCACCCAAAATAACTCT
>SBGE01000114.1 GCA_006226755.1 Deltaproteobacteria bacterium
CAGGATAAATTTCATTTGTGCATCTGCGATGTAATGATGCCGAAAAAGGATGGTTTTACGCTCGCGAAGGAAATTCGTCAAGTAGATAAGGAAATACCTATTTTATTTCTTACTGCTAAAGGAAGTGATGCCGACAAGGTAGAGGGATTCAAATCTGGTGGAGACGACTATCTGACCAAACCATTTAATTCAGAAGAACTGCAGTTGCGTGTTGCAGCTTTGCTAAAAAGGGTGAACATCAGGCCCCATGAAAACAATGAGGATGTGCTGAAGATCGGACAATACACATTTGACACCGTTAATTTTCATCTGAAGCATACAAAATTCGAAAAAGTACTTACGAAGAAAGAAGCGCAGGTTCTTAAAATGCTGTGCAAAGGAATGAACGAAGTTGTTCCCAGAGAGCTCATTTTAAATGCAGTTTGGGGACAGGATGATTACTTTGTAGGAAGAAGTCTCGACGTTTTTATTACGAAGCTCAGAAAGTACCTTAAAGAGGATCCCAATATTCAGATCAGTAATGTACATGGTATCGGTTTCAAGTTAACCGATAAATGATGTTGATTCACCATATTGCCGTAAATTTGCATTATGGCATATATCCTTCATATTGAAACTGCAACAAAGGTTTGCTCTGTTGCATTATCTAAAGATGGTGAACTCATCGCACTCAAGGAGAATGGAGGAGAAGATTATTCACACGGTGAAGAATTAACGGGCTTCATTCAGGATGTCATGAGCGCTTCGGGTGTTTCATTTAAGGAGCTAAATGCCATATCTATGTCGTCAGGACCGGGTTCTTACACAGGGTTGAGAATCGGAGCGGCGACAGCAAAGGGATTGTGTTTTGCGCTGAATATTCCACTTATCGCAATCGATTCCCTCGTTTCCCTGGCGACTTTGATCCAAGGAAAATATGCCGAGAGGAATATTTCACCTGTAATTGATGCCAGAAGAATGGAGGTCTATAACTGTATTTACTCGCCTGATCTTCATCCTCTAAAGCCAATTTCAGCAGATATCATCGAACCGGATACTTATCAAACGTTCGAACCTTTGGTGGTGCTTGGTGACGGCGCAGAGAAATTAGTGGAAATCTGGAAGGACAGAGATATAATTTTTGAATTGGAAACTTCTGTCTCGGCAAAGGGACAGATTTCAATAGCCTTTGACGCGTATAGATCTGGAGAATTTGTTGACGTGGCATATTGGGAACCTTTTTATTTGAAGGATTTTGTCGCAGGAGTTAAAAAGGTAGCGAAGACATGATGTTAAAAGATGAGATCATACAAAGTGCTGAGCCTTTCGTTATTGCGGGTCCGTGCAGTGCAGAGACAGAAGAACAAGTAATATCAACTTGTACGGAAATTGCCCGAAACAGGGAAGTCAAAATGCTAAGAGCGGGAATCTGGAAGCCACGAACGAGACCGGATAGTTTTGAAGGATTAGGAGGTGAAGCATTGCCATGGTTGGTTGAAGCGGGTAGACAAACGGGCTTAAGAACCGTTACGGAGGTAGCAAATGCCAAACATGTGGAAGAAGTTTTGAGGGCTGGGATCGATGCTATCTGGATTGGTGCCAGAACGACAGTCAATCCGTTTACAGTCCAGGAGATAGCGGACGCCCTGAAAGGGGTGCAAATCCCTGTCTTAATTAAAAATCCGGTGAATCCGGACTTAGGATTGTGGATTGGAGCATTTGAAAGATTCATAAATTCAGGAAATCAAGATCTGACAGCCATTCATAGGGGATTCAGTAGTTACCGTCACCCAAAATATAGAAATGTCCCAAGTTGGGAGATCCCAATTGCATTGAAAGAAGAATTGCCTGAGATTCCCTTGATCTGTGATCCAAGCCACATAACCGGTAAAAGAGAGCTTTTACTTGAGGTGAGTCAAAAAGCACTTGATCTTGATTTTAACGGCCTTATGATCGAAGTGCATCCTGATCCTGAATATGCATGGAGCGATAAGGAGCAACAGATCAAACCAATTGATTTCAGCCAACTGTTACGATCGCTCATACGAAGACATAAAAGTCTGGATCCGGATGTTCAGGAAATGATTGCTGAATTAAGAACGAAAGTTTCAACTCTTGACGACAGGATCTTTGAATTGCTGAGTGAGCGAATGAGATTAAGTCAGCAAGTAGGTAAGATCAAACAAGAAAACAACATTACGATCCTTCAACAAGGCCACTGGTCTAGATTGTTAAATGAAAGGTTAGCTCAGGCAGATGACTTTGGATTGAGTAAGAAATTCGTTAGGGAGCTCCTTGATGCCATTCATCAGGAATCTATCCGACACCAAACCAAGATCATGAATCCCGACTCCGGAAAATGATTAAAAAGGTCTCAAAAAGAAAACTGTTTGGTACCATACATGTACCTCCGTCTAAAAGTGATGCTCAGCGCGCTGTCCTGGCGGCATCATTAGCAAATGGGAGCTCTCAGATATATAATCTCGGAGCGAGTAATGATGAGCTTGCGATGCTGAACAATAGTCAAGTTCTGGGAGCAGCAGTATCTCGAGAAAGGGATCATTATATGATCAAAGGTGGGATCCATTCAATTAAAGAGCTTGAAATTAATGTTGGAGAAAGTGGTTTAGGTTTACGTTTGTTAACGCCCGTATCCCTGCTCTTTTCGTCTCAAGTAAAGATTCAGGGTGAAGGAAGTATTCTGGATAGATCACAACATTTTTTAGTCCAACAGTTGACCGCTATGGGAGTGAAGGTTGTCTCCCAAAATGGATTTTTACCGATTACCTTATCAGGTGAATTGAGAGGTGGAGAGCATCAGTTGGACGGTAGTGTATCTTCTCAATTATTGAGTGGTTTGCTTATGTCAATGCCACTTTTAGAGGAGGATAGTCTTTTACACGTCAATAATTTAAAAAGTACGCCTTATGTTTCGATGACTTTGCAAACCCTTAAAGAGTTTGGAATATGCATTGAAAACAGAAACTTTGAAGAGTTCCATATTCGGGGAAATCAGCGCTATCAACCGACGAAATATTCTATTGAAGCAGATTGGAGCTCGGCATCATTTTGGTTAGTGGCTGGGGCCCTTGGTCATCAGATCAAATTAACAGGTCTCAGCATGGAGAGCGAACAGGCAGATCGCAGAATTCTTGAAGCATTTAAGGCAGCGAATTGCACCGTCGATCTTAATATTGATGGGATAACCGTACGGGGTGAGAACAAAACTGCTTTCGAATTTGATTGTACGCACTGCCCTGATCTTTTTCCTGCGCTGTGCACGCTTGCTGCTTTTTGCGAGGGTACAACAGTGCTGAAAGGGGCGAACAGATTGAAACACAAGGAGAGCGATCGCGCCACTGCCTTGATCGAAGAATTTTCAAAACTTGGAGTGGCTATTCAAAAGAACGACGATGTACTTAAAATTAATGGAGGTACCATAGACGTTAGAGCTCAATTTGACAGTCACAATGACCACAGAATAGCCATGTGTCTTGCCATTGCCGGAACCCTTTCTGATCAGGAAATGATAATTCATGGTGCGGAGGCAGTGAACAAAAGTTACCCCGAATTTTGGGATGATCTGAGTAACCTTTAACTCCTAAAAAGTTATAAGCGAAAAATTCATCAATGAAAACTGCGCTTTCTCTAATCTTATTCTCATCTATTTTCTTGCTATCCTTAACTAAGGAAAAACACAGTAAAGCCTACAAACAAAGTCTTAAAGTACTGAATGGTTTTTGCTCATATATTCCATCCGGTAATACTGTAGTAAACGAGGACACGGTCAGTGTGCAGGGTTTTTACATGAGTGTCAGGGAGATCTCGAACATAGATTATTTAGAGTTTTTACACGTTCTTAAGAAGGAAGGTCAATTTGATCTCTTGGAAAAGGCAAAGATCGATACGGCGGGTTGGTTTATGGCTTCTGGAAGAAACACCGCTTATGCTGAGCACTATCATCGACATCCTGCTTACAGAGAATATCCCGTTGTAAATGTGAGTAAGGAAGGAGCACAATTGTATTGTGATTTTCTTACCAAGGCATACGATAGCATATCGAATGGCGAGTTAAAGATCAAATTCAGATTGCCAACAAAAGCGGAGTTTCTGAGAGCAGGAAGAGGAGACGATCATAATGCTACTTATCCTTGGAAGGGTCCGTATTTGAGAAATAGCGAAGGAAAAGTGCTGTGTAATTTTCTCGCGTTGGGTCCAACAAATATCACGAGAAATGAAGACGGAAAGTTTGAGGTAGTGCTGAATGCACCTGGAAAACCTTTTTCAGCTTTCACGGATGTATTAGCCCCATGTAAATCGTATTGGCCAAATGAATTTGGGATTTACAATATGAGTGGAAATGTTGCGGAACTGCTCGGAGATGAGGATGTAGTAATTGGGGGAGATTGGAGATCTCCCGGATATGATGTTCAGCTAACAAGCACACGTCCGTACAAAGGATCTTCTCCATGGGTTGGATTCCGTGTTGTGGCGACCATAGTTGGTCATTGATTTCGCTTCTTGCCAATCGTATCGCGATCGAAAGAATAGCCTATACCAAAATAAATTCCTTCCCATATGCTGATCCCCGTTCTGAAATTCAGTAAATATTTGGGCTCAATATACCTGTATCCGATAGACAAGGTAACAGAGGTATATGAATCACTGTAGGGTTCAAAAATTTGAATAGGGCCTCCACAAAGCTCAATATACTTCCTTGGTCTGCCCATTAAAAAACCGAGTTGAGCTGTCGCATATCCGTTTGGAGAACCTAGTACATTCATGTGTCCACCACCTGCTCTTAAGATGGGATGGAAATGTGTATTTCGTTTGATGAGGATCCTTTCGTATGCTCCTCCCGCACTATAACCCATCACAATACCACCTGTTCCTTGAACCGCATTTCTTGGAATATGAAATTCATCATCATTTTGAGCAAAAGCGTTCGTAAAGAATACGAGTGAAAATGTAAGGATTAAAGCACGCATGAATGCGAAATAACAAAAAAGAGAGAAATAATAGGACATTTTTTAAGCTTCAGATAAGTTACTGCCATGAATGGTTAATAACTTGATTTGAATTTCCTGAGCAGGATAAGCATCTTTGTGGTGAAATAATACTTGATCATGACTTTACGCGAAACAATTGAAGCTGTTGAAACTTTTCACGATGCATTTGGAATTGAAAACAACTACAAACCAACTGTAGACCTGACTGAATCTGATATTCTGCTACGCTACAAGCTCATGCGTGAAGAAAATGAGGAGTATCTGGAAGCTGCTCAGAACGGTGACATGGTTGAAGTGGCGGATGCATTGGGTGATATGCTATACATTCTTTGTGGAACGATCTTGAAACATGGACTACAGGATAAGATAGCCGAAGTCTTTCAAGAGATCCAGCGCTCAAATATGAGTAAACTCGATAAGGATGGAAAACCTATCTACCGAGAGGACGGCAAGGTGATGAAGTCTGAACTTTATTTCAAACCGGATATCGCTACAATTCTGAACAAGTAATGCGCTTTAATATTCGTGTTTACGGTATACTTCTGAATGAAAAAAATGAAGTATTACTTTCGGACGAAAGACGTTTTGGAACCTCATTTACAAAGTTTCCCGGAGGAGGATTGGAATGGGGTGAAGGGATAAAAGATGCACTCATTAGAGAACTCCAGGAAGAGCTGAACATTGATGCTGAAATTGGCGACCTTCTTTACGTCAATGATTTTTTTCAGCAATCGGCATTTAGGGAATCAGACCAGATCATATCCTTTTATTTTATGGT
>SBGE01000205.1 GCA_006226755.1 Deltaproteobacteria bacterium
TTATTATCTAGCTGTGCTTCTTATATTGATCGTGTTCATCGTCAACTCGACCAAGAAGAAATGAAAGAGAGAAGGTTTGCTCCCCAGGGTGCTTATCAAGGTCAAAGAAATTCAAATTTTGATCTCTATCGACAAGGTGGCAGACAATTTGTTTCAGATAGAAGCAGACCACAAGTTTCTTCTTCAAATCAAAAATTTGCACCTCCTTCAACCAAAAGACTTTATCGTCCTGTTGAAACGGCCAAGAAAAGATATACTGCCCAAGATCTTACAGATAATGGAAACCAGGCTTCCCTATGGGCGCAAGATGACAGCCAACTATTTCAGCGCATTGAAAAGAAAAGAAATGGGGACATCATCCTCATCGAAGTTGCTGGTCGTTTAAAAAATGAAATTACGATGGAGCTTAAAAGAGCATTTCCAGATCCTCCTAAGAGAAAAAAGAAGGATGATGATAAAAAAGCAGAAGGTGGAGAAGAAAAGAAAGAAACTGCTGCTGCCGCTGCTCCTACAGATGAAGTACCTGCTGGAAACAAAGTTCATGACAAAATTTCCAGTGTCATTATTGAAGAAATCAATGAAGATCACGTTTTACTTAGAGGTAGAAAGCATCTCCTCTATAAAAACAGAAAGCGTTTGATTGAAATCCAGGCACTGGTTTCAAGAAAAGATATTTCCGATGACGATTCGATCATCTCAGACAATATTTTGGAAAGTACAGTTAATATATTGAGGTAAGAATGAAAAAGTTTGTATTATTGTTGACGCTGATTTCCACTGCCGCTTTTGCTAAACCCAGTCGTATTAAAGATCTGGTTTCAGTTAAAGGCGTTAGAGAAAACCCTGTAATCGGCTACGGTTTGGTCATTGGATTAAATGGTACCGGAGATGGTGGTGGAGAAATTACCAATACATCTCTTAAACGTATGTTTCAAAAATTGGGATTAAATCCTCAAAGTGAAATTTCTTCTAAAAACGTAGCAGCAGTTATTGTAACGGCCAAGCTTCCCCCATTTGCCAGAATAGGACAAAGGCTTGATGTTACGGTTAGTTCAATTGGAGATGCCTCAAGTCTTGCCGGTGGAACTCTTCTCGTTACTCCACTCAAGGCCGGTGACGGAAAAATTTATGCTGTTACGAGTGGACAACTCTCAATTGGTGGACTCGAGCAAGGAAAGAAATTTGCCACAACAGCGAAGATCCCCGGAGGAGCGACTGTCGAAAGAGAAGTTAATCTGGAGTTTGAAAACAAGAAGTCGCTAAGGCTTTCACTAAATAATCCAGACTTCACGACTTCGGCAAGAATAGAAAAGATCATCAATGAAGAACTTGGTGGTAAGTATGCCTCGGCAAAAGATGCGACGACTGTCGATCTCATCATTCCAGTTCATTACCAAAGAAAAGTTGTTCACCTGATGGCGATTGTAGAAAACTTCAGAGTCAATCAGGACAACAAAGCAAAAATTATCATCAATGAAAGAACAGGTACGATAGTTGCCGGTGGTGAGCTGGTGCTCCAACCAGTGGCCATAAGCCATGGTGACCTGACAATTGAAGTGAAAGGTGAAGGTGGTGGCGCCGCTGGAAAGAACGGCCAGTCACTCTACTTTGTTGACCAAAAGACTACACTAAATGATCTTGTTAAGAGTTTGAATGCTTTTGGTGCGACCCCAGAAGATTTAATCTCAATATTTCAAGCACTTAAGAACAATGGTAGTCTGGTCGCGGATATTGAACTGATTTGATAGGTAATTATAACCCTACCCCTTTTCAGGTTAGCGAAAACTGTTGAATGGTGCTAAAATAAAGGGGTTAAGGCCAATCTAGGATTGATTGACCAAGCAACTTAGGAAGAGTTGAATTGAAGACCAAAGGAATTGATCTCAACATTCAAAAGCCACAGTCCAAAGGACTGAGTCTAAAAGATTCCAATAAAGTCATCCAAGACGACTCAAGGTTCATTCCTGAACCTTACAAAAAAGTTGCTTCAGGCATGGAGCAAGAATTTGCACGTTTCATGATCGAGCAAATGGAAAACACTGTTACCCGTGAAACTCCTGATAGCCAAGCAACTGCTTACTACAATTCAATTGTGAATCAAGAGCGCGCCGAAGCCATGTCTGAATCAGGCGAAGGGTTAGGTTTGAAGAAAATGATTCTCGATCAAATTTATCCTAAGTATTTGCGAACTCAACTTGGATTAAACAGCTTCAATGCACAGATGGAAGCTCAAAATATACAACGACAAAAAATTAAGATGTATCAAAAGCAAGATTCAGGTGTCTCAGAAATTAGAATGGCACCAAAATCCGAACAAGGTGAATGATTATGAGTAATGTTGATTCAGCCACACGCTCAAGCTTTTTTCCAAATAGCCGTCAGACGAAGGTCGAAACGCAGAAGACTGACCTTCAAAGAGCTGCTCTTCAGAGGAACGGCATTGATAGAATGAAAGAACTTGAAGCGAGCAAAGCGGATGCCAAAGTGAATATCCCTGATGCTATTCGCGATTTCTCTAGAATCAAGAAAGCTGTTGATGCGGCACCTGAAGTGGATAACACAGATAAGATTGCTAGACTCAAGCAACAAATAAACGATGGAACATACAAAGTGGATTATGAAGCATTGGCCGACAAGATCCTTGCTTCTGAATTCTAAGGACAAATGTAATGACAAAAGAAGAAAAAGAACTTTTTTATTACCGCGTTTGTGACATCTGGAGAAGACTGTGTGAAGAGCACAACAATCTTCTCGATCAAACATGCGAAGAGTATGCCCTACTCTTGGCCAGTAAGCTTGATGAGCTTGAAAATAAAATTGATGAAAAGAAAGTGACCATGGCAAGGATTGGAAGTCTGGAAAAAATCCGTGCTGAAATAATTGAAGCCATTAATAAAAAGGGTGGCGTAAAAATTGAATCAATCACACAACTGATTGAAGAAATGCAAATGTTTGAGATGGAAAATAATCAAAAGCATCTTTTCAGATTCAACGCACTTCTCATCGATATGATTGAAAAGATCCAGGCGCAGAATAAAAGAAACCAGTTATTTATTAACAAGGCATTGTTGAACCTTAAGGCCATCAGAGAAGAAGCTCTGGGTGAAAAGTCATATTCGACTTACACAAAGAAGGGTCAAAGCTCCAGCAAGCCGTTAGAACACAGATAGGAATGAACATTGGCTGATATCCTTAATATCGGTAAATCAGGACTCATGGCATCCAAGAAGTCTCTTGAGACTACTGGGCACAATATTGCCAACTCCAATACCGAAGGATATTCACGTCAAAGAGTCATGCAGACAACCAACCCTCCGATTGTAAAGTACGGAAACATTGAGGGAACTGGTACAAGAATTCGTTCTGTCGAACGTGTTCATGACGAAAATATCGAAAGACGTCTTAACAAGACCATTACAGACAATTCGAACTACAAAGAAACAGCGGAACAGCTGGGACAAGTAGAAAACATCTACAATGAAATCGATAATGATGGTCTCAATAAAGTTTTGAATAAGTTTTATAACTCGTTTAGAGAACTTGCCAATCAGCCAGAAAACGAGACCATTAGATCAATCGTTAGAGATCAAGCAAGTCTTGTTGTAAAAGATTTCAAAAGAATCAATGGAACTCTTGAACAACTTAGTATTGGTATAGATAACAGAATCAAAGCCCAGATTGTTGATGTAAACCAACTCACTAGAAGTATCGCCGACCTCAACAAAAAAATTGCCTATTTAGAGGCCGTAGGAGATCAGACCGGGGATCTTAGAGATGAAAGGGATGCCAGAGTCAGAGATCTTTCTGAAAACTTCAAAGTAAGTACATATGTTGATGGTAAAGGAAACTATAACGTTTCTGCTGTAGGAATCGGAACCCTAGTCAGTGGTGGGCACCATCAAGAAATGGTTGCTTCTCCAGTTGCCAAATCAGAAAGCTCAAACAGAATGGCCGGTTCTGTGGAGATTTATTTTAAAGATAAGCCTGGTCGACCAATAACTGAAAAGTTTGTTGGCGGAAAAATTTCTGCTCTTATTACAGTAAGAAACGATTCGATCAATAAACTTAGACAGAACACAGATACTATTGCTCATGAGTTTATCCAAACAGTTAACGCTGTTCACAGAAGAGGCTATGTATCCAGACCTGTCGAAGCCGATACAGAAGGAATTTATCCAATAGCAGACTCAAAAGGTCCTGTCACAGGTATTAATTTCTTTAGAGAACCCGCAAGTGTTGAAGGTGCTGCAGCCAACATCATGCTCAGTGATGAGGTAAGAGCGGATCTTTCAAATATCGCAACTGCTCTCAAACCTAATAGCGCTGGTGACAACAGAGTTGCTGTAGCCATCTCTAAACTTCAACACGAAAGAGTTATGGCCGGCGGAACAGCTACACTTGAAGAAAGTTATTTGCAGACCATTGGTAACATTGGTCTAGAAACAAATAAAGCTCGTATCGATGCAGAACAATCACAAGGAATTTTAGCGCAAATCAAAGGCGTAAAAGAAAGAATTTCAGGTGTCTCCATCGATGAAGAAACTGCAAACATGGTTAGATATCAGCATGCTTATGAAGCTTCAGCGAAGGTCATGTCAGCTGCTGATGAAATGTTTAACACTGTATTGAATATAAAGAGATAATGAATGACCAGAGTATCTGAAAACTCACAATCGCATGCTCTTCAATTTGCTTTGAACAAAGCAAAGCGTAAGCTTGAAGATTTGCAGATCCAGGGATCTACCTTGAAGAAGATGACAAAACCTTCTGATGATCCAGTTGGAAATATTGAGGTCCTCACTCTCTCTTCAAGAACCAGTGACAATCAACAGTATTTGAGAAACATCCAGTATGCTTCAATGAATCTAAATATTGTTGAACAATCTCTTGATCAGTTAACTGAAGTTATGAATAAGGCCAAAGAGCTCGCTATTCAACAAGCTTCAGATTTCTATGATCCTGAGATCAGGGCAGGTGTAGCAACAGAGGTCAAACAGCTTCGTAATCATGCGATGTCGATTGCTAATAAACGTGTAGGACAAAAATATATTTTTGCAGGCTACAACACTCTCCAACAACCGTTCAATCAGGACGGTTCTTACAATGGAGATAAAGGTCAGATTACACTTGAAGTAAGTAAAGATTTCTTCGTTCCAATCAATTTGCATGGAGAAGAAATTTTTTATGTGAAGGACGATACTTCTGCATCTGCTCCTCACCCATTGAATCGATTCAAAGATATGAAAAGCTCTCCCAATCATAATGTTGAAGAGGGCCAGGAAACTCTAGACGAAGTCGATCTACAAGAAAAAGGTCGTGACCTTGCCAGTGTTGAAGAACAAGGCGAGTTTAAACAAAGAACAAATATCTTCTCCGTTCTCGACAGTCTTGTCGCTGCCATGGAGAACAACGATACTGACCTCATTCAAGATCTTTTGCCCAGGATTGATAAAATCGGCTCACGCCTGATTACACTTCGAGCAAAGATTGGTTCAATCACCAACTCAATTGATAGCGCTAGGGCCAATATTGAAGTAGAAGATATTTCTGCTTTGGAGAGAAAATCAACCATCGCCGATGCGGATATTGCGAAGCTATTCTCTGATATTCAAAAAGAGCAGGCGATTCTTCAGACAACTTACAAGTCGGGTCAGAATTTAATAAATACGAACCTTCTCGACTTTTTGCGTTAAGTGTAATCTTTGCACACCGAGCCATTTTCCCTTTATGAATAA
>SBGE01000001.1 GCA_006226755.1 Deltaproteobacteria bacterium
TAGTTTATATTCCATTGTGATTCTGACGAATAGATCTGTATGGCATATAAACCTAAACATATATTTGTTATGATATTTTTTCTTCTGCTTGCAGGTTGCAAGAACGATGAAGAAGTCGACAACCTGAATGCCCAACTCATTAATGAAAGAGAAAAAAATAAAAACCTTTCAGAACAAGTAACAGCACTACAAAGCTCTCTCTTGACTGCTCAAGCAAGTAATTCCAGTTACCCTTTAGTTGAATACACAAATGATTCAGGTATTTTTTTATACAAAGCTTGTCAAAATAAAATCAATTTCAAAGCGGTCGATAAAGATGGAAACACTCTTAAAACAATTCTCTCTGAAATTAATGGACCAACCTATACAGAGCAAAATCCGGGACAATATGTTATTGAAGTAGGAAATCAAATTGAACACAAGCTACAAAGAGAGATCGAACTAAAAGACGGAAATATTCTTAAGCTACCAGATGTCAGCTATAGGATTCTAGACCTACCTGTCCCAAAAATAAAAATCGCGGGAACAGTAACTGACAATGGGGGGTATTTCAACGTTACTAGAGGCAATCTATCGCAATTAAGAATAATTATTTTAAATGAAACTCATAATTTAATACTTTGTCCGGATTTGATTCAAACCATTCATACGCTTGAGCTTACACAGATAAGGTACGGAACAACAAATGTCACTAAACTAACTGGTAACACACTCACTCAAGAAATGAGAGGATTGATAATCCAATCCCGTACCGGAGACATGCTAGTATTTAATGCCAAAATCAGAGTTGGAAACCTCCCTCCACAAGAAACCAACTCCATTACAGTCAGAGTATTGTAGCCCCCCTTAAATACGAGAGCACCGGAACGGCTTTCACGAGACTTACAACTTACGTCAGACATAGGATCCATGAAGCTATAAGCTAATTCCCAATACATACATCCTCATTAACAATATCCGATCAGGTTTGTTGGGTAATTTTAGAGTACTTAAGACAAGCACTAGGACCATGAAAGTTAAATGATTCTATTTAAATGACCGAAATGATTATATGAACTGTAGATTTTTGGTAATTATTTTTACCACATTTTTATTAATTTCATGTAACGACACAGTTAAAGTTACAAGACTCTCCTCTAATGGATGCTCATCATCGACAGGAGTCCTCGACACAACATTTGGAACCTCTGGTGCACTTGAAATTGATAATCCCATTTCTTATGTTAACAGCAATAAAACCGATCTAATCAGATCGATCACAACAGATAGTGCTGGAAATTATTTATTCACTGGAACAACTTGGGATGACATCTTTGGAGGCGGTGGAGGAACAAATTTTAATGTTTTAATTGGAAAGATGAATAGCTCAGGCACCTTGGACACTAGTTTTGGAGGTGGAGATGGTCTTATAGATAAATCTGGTGGCGGAGGTACAAATGCAGATGAGTCTGGTTATGACATTAAGATACTTTCAACAGGAGAAATTGTTGTAGTCGGATCTTACTTAAATGGAGGGACTACTGATTTTCTAATAAGTAAATGGAACACGGGTGGAACAGTTGAAAGCCAAATTTTAATCGATGGCGTAGGGATTGCAAGTTGTGATACAGGTGCCCCATCCTCAAATGACGGTGCAAATGCGCTCGCTGTTGATTCTTCTGACAATTTATACTTAACAGGGTTTTGCCTAGATGATTCTGGGGATAAAAACCTACTCGTTATGAAAACTAATAGTTCAGGAGCTCTCGATACAAGTTTCAGCCCTCTTGGAACAGCCGGAGTTTACAACTTTGCAGCAGGAATTGGCACCAATGAAAATGGAAAAGATATTGTTCTGACTAGCTCAGGATCCGTCATCGTAGCAGGCACGAGAGAGAATGGAACTACTTCAGACACCTTATTGGTCAAGCTCACTCCAACAGGAGTAACTGACAATACCTTCGGCGGAGGAGACGGACTAATTGATGCATTTGTAGATGGAGCAATTTACAAAGGTCAATTAAATTCAATTGTATTAGATAGTGACGAAAACATTTATGTTGCAGGCAGATCTCACAATGGAAGCAATTGGGATATGACGATATGGAAATACAATAGCTCAGGCACACTAGATACAAGCTGGGGGAACAGCGGGAAACTAACATACGATCAAGGGGGAAATGAAGTCGCCAATGATATCAAAATAGATTCCTGCGGGAACAAAATAGTTGTGTTTGGGTCAATTGATCATATCACTTCCGGTCGAAATAGGACTACAATTTGGAGATACAACTCTTCAGGAACATTAGATACATCTTTTGGCTCGGGAAGTGGAGTTGTATCAAATTCTTTAGAAACAACAAAAAATAATTCTTCTAATTCAGGTGTAATCACCTCATCAGGACAGTATGTTACAGGTGGAGAAATTCGAGAAGACACTACCGATTCAGCTTGTAGCTTCGGGAGTTTTTGTAACTTGTATATAACCAAGTGGGATTGATTATATACAAGTTTGGTCTTTTTTATCTAGTTCACTTCTTACAATTCATTTATTGCCATTTGAAAAAATCTGATATTTGTATTCCATTATCAGGTAATTTCTCATTTTTCATAGGCATTCCATCTCCATAAAAATTCTTCGGGAGGTTACCACTCATAAACATCGGCCAAGCATTTGGCTGCCTACGAACATCATTGTGAAGATCAACTTCTCCAGGTTCAAGAGCTTGCAGCCCTAAGCCTCCCTTTCTGTCTTTACGATGACAAGATAGGCAGAATTTATTTTGAGAAGAATCGGGTCTAGCTTTATTCCATTTAAAATCTTTTTCGGGAAAGTGAATTTTCTCAGATATCCTCTCATGTCTAGAACTTTTAACAAATCCTCTGGGGAGACCATCTCTTTCAGCGTAGTTAACATAACAAATATATTTTTCAAATGTTTCAAAACCTTCATTGCTCAATACTTTGCTAATCGATTCATGAGATTCTATTGGGTACAATGCTCCTAGCGAGTATGAGCTACTATATCTATCATTACTACCGACTAAAAATCCGTTTGCTTCATTACATTTTAATTCAGGGCTAGGGTTACCCATCATCATAACAAAGTCATCGATCCAACCTCTGAATCCAGCATTAGGGCTTCGCTCATTCTTTCCAATAATAATTCTGCCAGAAGAAAGTTTAATAATTGCAGAGCGAGAAGTTAGTTTTCCGATTTCCATACCATTTACATATAAAGTCAGACTAGATCCGAAATCAGAAATCTGAATTCCCAAGTGATTGAATTTTTCAGACCCATTCCAAATCCCCGGGTTAAATCGAAATCTTTTTACTTGATTTTTGCTATTTACAAAAAGCAGTGAATCATTTCCACTTAACAAGATCTTAGATTTATCAGTTAATGTAATAACATCTTGAGTTGTAACATCTCGATTGGCCCTGTTATCTAAGTATATTCCGAAATACCAACTTTTCTTAGAGTATTCAAATGTTTGAGCAGGTAATTCAAAATCTAGAAAGCTTTCCCCATCAAGCCAAATTCCCTTACCATTTATCCCTCCATGTGCCATTGGTTCAACTCTTATATTTTGAGATGCATTAATTCTTGAAGGGAGATTAAATTCTAAAGATGCCGCTGCATTTTGAAAGTAAACTGGTTCAACAAATCCCTCACCTCTTGTTCTGTGATTGTTAAACTTAAAACCATCGTGATATTTCATCATGCTGTATTGCTGAGGATGAGGATAGAATCGAGGATGTGTCATTGAAGCATTTCCATCAATATGAACCATATATCTATAGTCCAATTGTCGATCAAAAGAAATCTCCTGAGAGTGAATTCCCGAATTGATAATCCAATTTACATCCCTGGGAGATACAGGCTTCATATGATCATGATAATTAAAAAGGCTTTCAAGACTCCCAAAGAATTGGAAATTAGTAACTGCATATGGAAGTGACGGCCCTCCTGGATTTCCAAGATTTCGACCATTTCCAAAATTCAACCATCCGTCACCCTTTGTATCATGCTTCTCAAAAATTTTAGCTTGCCATTTATATTGTTCCTCTCTTCGTACATTGTAATCAGTGTGATTGATCATACCATCAATCAAAACCATCTTACCTAGACTCCACAAACCAAAATATCCAAAATTAGAGTACCCCCAAGATGGCTCAACGTCCTGAGTAATGAACTGGTTTTCATCATAGGTAAGATTACAATTGTTCTTATTGTCATAACAGCGCTTAGGATATCGAGTATGCATTTTTCCCGAGTTATCGAAATAATGGAATCCATTATATCTAGAAGTGAAAAAAATATTATCACCGTCTCTATCAATCCAAGGATAAGTTACTTTTAAATCTTCACTATGTGGAATGACATTCCCTTCAGGGTCTCTAATTGGATATTTAGCAATTCCATACTCTTGCATTTCAGGATCTTTATTTGCAAAAGCTATAGGATAAAAATCTTTAAATCCAGTCACATCACAAGGCAAATATGATGAATCAATTTTAGAGTACATCAAATCATATCTCTTAGTATGTTGAACTCCTAAATGATCAGTCCAAGTATGAAATGATTGACTCGCCCTTCCGACCAACAATTTCCCATCGTCTGTGACGAGGGGTTCAAAAAATGAATAGAACGGCAGAGTTGCTCCCAGTACCGGGCCCTGGCCCATATAGCTAACGGAATGAATTCTAGCGTCCTTTGTTTTAGGATTTGATACCTTTACAAGAATCTCTCTCCCCCATAGCTCTGTTATTGGATTGTTTGGGTCGCTATTGCTGACTTTAGTAATAACATTTAAGTCATAGCAATCTTTTGAATTATCATCAGGGCAAACATATGGATTCCTTCTAGTTTTTACAAAATAAGGAAGTGCTGCCTTAGTACCATCACATATTGTCTGCATTCTTTTCGATGTTAAGATTCCAGATTGAGACAATTCTAGTGGATTAAGTGGGATATCAACAGGATGAGCTTGAATATGTATGCCAGGTGTAGTTTCTAAAACATTATTAGAAGTTACTTTTTCAGGTACGAAAAGATTTAATCCTCGACCTTGGTTAGAGAATAAGTGGATCCCCCCCATTGAGATATTTACACGTCCATCTCCAGTAGTTCTCCTTGAGGGAATATAGGAATATTCTAAGCTGCCATCACTTTTAATCAATTCGTTATTTCTCTCAATTGAGGGATACTCAGGGAGTGCAAAAATTTGAGTAGATAGAAAAAGTATTCTTAATAATGCTAAAATCATAAACTCTCCTTTCCATGTATTTTATTAAGAAAAAGTGATAACTCATAAAATATGAGACTTTTAATAAAAACCAAAACAAAAGCCTTTAATTACGACAACTTGCGGGCATCTGTGTACACGTGGCTATATGCCAATTATGGCTCTTTCCATACCCCAAATTCATAAATAGAAAAGGCGCCCTAGTGAGCGCCTTGCTTAGAAAATTTAACTTTTTAATTGTTATGCTTTCAGTTTAATTCGATTCCAAGTTGGTTAAGAGTGTCTTTAGTCTTAACAACTCCAATCCTTCGACACTCCTTATAATCTCCTTCGCGAACTTTTTCATCAGTAAGAGACAACTTGCACACTTCACCATCATTGCTTTCACAGTATGAAACTTCTTCAGAGACACTATTTCCTTTCGCAGGAAAAGTATGAACTTGTTCATTAAATTTATCTGCACATTTACATTCACAGATAATGTCAGCATAAGTTGATGTTGAA
>SBGE01000042.1 GCA_006226755.1 Deltaproteobacteria bacterium
AAAACCATCCGATAAGAAACTACGTCCACTTAACGAGGAGTTTCTATGAAATCACTTTCAACATTGTTTTTGATTTTAACATCGGCCTTCATTCTTGGAGCGTGTGCCACGCCTTCTAGGGATATTGCCAGTTCGTACTGTGACAGCCAATGGTCTGACACTCCTTCTAAATCTCCTGATACATACAAGTGTAAAAAACCTTAAGATATGACAAAAATTTATCTTCTGCTTGGAGTATTCTTGCTCTCGGCCTGTGCCAGTTCACCAAAAGAACAGGTTGAAGATATCTTCAAGCAATATCATCCTCAATATAAAGAGTGCCTTCAAGGCCAATTGGCAAAGGTACTCTTTCGAGTAAGACTACTTCCAACAGGCAACACCTGGGAGAAGAAAGTTATCTACAAGACTAAGGTACTTCAAGAGAGTAAAGTTTGTGTTGAAAAAGTTTTGAAAGAGATGGATTTCAGCAGTATCGAAATGGAGCAGCCACAAGATATTTTCTATGTCTTGAAAATCAAATAAATCAGCTCTTCAGACTTCCTGAAATACGTTCACCTTTACTGTGCTTTTTATAAGTATCTGCATCCAAGGAAGGAAAACTTATTATTGGAAGCAAGCTTTCCGTTTGTTCGTTAGGATTACTCGAAAAATTATAACAAACTACAAAGAAGTAAAATGAACAACCATCTCTTTCATAGGCCTTGATATAGGTATAGAGTGTATCTCCATCCTCATCCATATAGGTATAGACTTCATCTGGGTTTTCTATTGTAGGCTCAAAAAACGGTTCATAGTTGGCAAATTCTTCAATAGGAATATCGTGAGGACTTCTTTCTTCAATCATCTGAGCAAGAAGTGAACTCTTTTTTTGCTCTACAGTCTCGAGAATCTGCTTGGGGTCTCCACTTACTTCCATCTCTTCATCGGTGGCCAAAAAATCTTCGATATCTTCAACTGGATCACCAATCCTAAAGTGATCAACAAACTCTTCATTTTCAGTTGCAGTCAGCAAAAAGACAAAGGAAGGTTTAGCATCATAAACATAACAAAGAGAGATCAACCAAATCTCTTTCCCTTTATCTTGGGGAAATTTACCAATAAATGAGTAAATTTCTTCTTCCAGTTCATTCATAGAATGGTAAATTTCAAGAGGAGCTGAAAAAAGTTTGTCTACCAACTCGCTTTTTTCTAAGAGCTTCAGGCAGGTTTCATTCTGTATACCTAATTCAGAACGAAGTTCCTTTTCTTTGGCCTCATAATGCTTGAAAAGTGGAGAATAAAAATTTTCAATACATTTTTCAGAACAGAATCCGCGTGAAGAGTCTTCCTCGACAAAAAGAAGATCTTCGACATTATTGAGAATTTTTTTGCACTGATTACAAAAATATAACTTGTTATTTGAGAAGCTCAAACCATTTCCAATTAGATTGAGATGTCCAAACCAGCATGAATGGATGATCCATAAACACCACTCATATCCCAAAGTCTGGCCCCAATCAAACTCTCGGTATCAGTAACCTTATCGGTTCGAAAAGTTGCTCCGAGACCGAGCCCAACCATGGACCCGAGTTGTAAATTGATTTTTGGAGAGATAGTTCCAAAAGACTCTTTTGTCTTGAGAATACTTGCTCGCGTTACTGAATCAGAATTACCGATATTATAGACGGCCCCTTCAACTTCAAAGGAAATATCATGAGAAACCTTCCATCCAAATGTTGCATAAAGCTTTTGAATGTTACCAATATCGACTTCTGCTTCATCCTCAGGAGTTCCCGTCATATAGAGTCTGTAACCGAGACCTAATGCAAAAGTATAAAAACGTTTTACTGACTCAATTCCAAAAATCTTGTCCGTTCTAGAAGAGGCCAAGTCTGAAGATGAACTAAAACGACCACCAAAAAGAAGATCGACAGAAGTCCCATCTTCTCCTCCTCCAAACTGAAGCCAATTGAAACCGAGAAGAACCTCAGGGTTACCTTCTTGACTGGAACTATTATCAGTTAAAGATTCAATATCAGTGCTCGCCTGCCAGTATTTGAAATCTAAAAAGATATTGAAGTTGGTCGCTAGATGACCTTTCACTTCCATCACATTAACTTTACCCGTGGTTTCATCAGATTTTACATCAATAGACTTGTAGGCCATTCCAAGATCAAACATGCCAGAAGGTGAATAACTAGGACCAGAAGAAGATGCTCTTGTTGGTGCTGCTGCTTTTGAAACAGCTCTAGGTCTCGCTTTGGCCTTTGGTGCCGGAGCAACAGTTTCGGTCTCACTATAATCGACCAAACCATGTGCACTAAAACTTCCAAAAAAGCTGAGAATGATAAAGAAAACAAACTTCCTGTTCATATGACTCTCCATCCATAAGAGTAGTTAATGAAGACCTTGTATAAAGGTCATTTACACCATAATTGTATACTATTCGTGGCCGAGATCAAAATCACCTTTCCTTACTGGAGTTTTTTTCTCGTTCTTTATTCAACACATCTATGTAAGGTGTTGAAAACCCGATGTTTAAACACGGGGAAAGACTTACCCTCTAAAGCTCCTAAAAGGATTCTTCTAAACTATTAAGAGAGGAACTTTGAAAGGAGAATCCATTGGAACTACCCAGAAGAAAAAATGAACAAAGCTTGAAAACCCTTGTGCAATTGGGAACAAAAGGTTTTTTTCCACTCTTCTATGACAACTGGATCGAAGAACATTTTGAAAAACAATATTCAAATCTTACTAGTCAGGAAAAACAAAAAGCAAAACAGATCATGCAAAAACTGGTCAAGCACAAAAGCATAGATCGAAAGCGAACTCTCTTGATGGCACTTGATGAAAATGAAAGAAGAACATTCATCAAGGCCTTTATGAAAATGGTAGAAGGACAAATTCTTGATGAAAAACCAGAACTCCATTAAATTGTTTCTCGTATTCATCGCCTTCTGGGCCACTTCGGTCCAGGCGGAATACCGAGTTTATCAATATTATGTGAAATCCAGATTTTCCCTGCCTCAGGATAAAAATTCTTACATTGTCACTTCTACATTAGACCCCGTGAGTTATGTGGCCTATCATGGAGGGTATGACAGTTTAAAAGTGGATTTGATCAGGTCCTGGACTTGTGTCGGACACACTGGAGCTGGAAAAGAACTCTGTGAACCAGTACTAGAAAGCTTCAATGAACAAGAAAGATTAAACCAAGGTCGTCTTTGAAAATTGAACAGGAAAACAAATTCTACGAAAATCGTCTCAAAAAACTCAATGAACATTTGAGAAAGAGAATTGATGGTCGTCAAAAAGAAATAGAAAAAACAGAAGAGATCTATGATCTCAAAACTCAAAATGTCAAAAATGAGGCCAATCAAAAAGAAGTAGAGGCCAAAGAAAAAGTCAGTAAAGAAATAGCCATGGCCATGGAGAATAAGCAAAATAAACTCCATGAAATGAAGGAACAACTTAATAAAGATAGAGATCTTATTGACGCTGAAAGACAACTCCTTACCGATCGAAATAATTTTCAAATGACATCTATGCAGACTGATTTCGATCAAACTTATAAAGAAAGATTCGCAGAAGCATATAATCAGGCCCAACAAATCAATGATCAGAGTCAAAATACCATAGTAAAGATGGAAGCTGATACGACTGAAGGTATTCAAGAGGCCAACCGTGATGCTCGTAAAAAAATGGACAACGTCATCACAACCAATGAAGATCTGCTAGCAAGAGAAAGAGACGCCTACCTTCGCACATTAAACAAAACTCAGGCCGAGAATGCTGAAATGTTGGCAAAAGAAAAACTCAGATTTGAAGATGAGATGAGAAAGCTCTATTCTACTCAAGCTGATTCGGCCAACCAAAAGCAAAATATCCATGCTCAGCAATTGAGAAAGAAAGAAGAATTCTATTCTAGACTCATGAAACAAAAAGAACTGGGTTTTAAGAGTAAAGTTCAAAAAATGCATGAGCAGCATGAAACTCTGATATCCAAAATCCAAGAAAGATTCAAAGTAGAACTCGATAAGCTACTTCAGGCCCATTCCAAGAGAAAACAAAATGTAATGGAAAAGTCAGCAGACGACTTTTATACCGTAAAAACCATCACACCTAGAGTTATGGATGGACTAGATCACTACATTGTCACAATGGAGCTCCCGCCCCATGAAAAGGACAGCATCAATATCAACGTGAATGATAGAAAACTGAGACTCACCCTTTCAAGAAACTTTGCAGAAACTCACTCAGAGGGTGGTGTTGAAAACCGCGCCAAGCGAAATGAAGTTCTCACCAAAACGGTAACACTCGAAGACATCATGGACCCAGGCAAAGTAACTAGTTCATATAAAGACGGCACTCTTTATATCAAGATTGGCAAGGCCTAATCATCATCAAGACCTTTTTTCGTCCCAACATGATCTGTTAGATGCACATTAACTTTTTCAACTTTGATAATTTCTTTGATTTCTTTTCTAAGATCGGCAATTTTTCTGGGGTGAATAGTGATATAGACATTAAGAAGTCTCGAATCCAAATCTTTATTCAGGACTTCTTCATAAATTTCGTTGATAGTATCTATTTCCTGAAGAATGACATCCTTGATATTTCTTTTAGCAGAGCCTTTGGTTAAGACTTCAACATGATAATTTTTAAAGTCCTTTTCTTGCTCGATGAAACGATACAAAGGATTAATGAGATTCAACACCACAAGAATTGTGACGGTGAATAAAGAAGCAATCAAAGGATAGCCAGCGCCAATCGTCACACCAATTGCTGCAACAACCCAAATAGTTGCGGCCGTAGTCAGACCTTTGATTGAACCACGCCCTTGAATAATCGAACCAGCACCAAGAAAACCAATACCTGACACAATTTGTGCGGCAATACGGGAAGGGTCAGAAGTCGGTGTACCGTGATCTTTTGATATGATCAGAGAAAGGGCCGTATACAAAGTTGCACCGAGACAAATCATCAAATTTGTCTTGATACCGGCCGATTTCATCTTTCTTTCACGATCAAAACCAATCAATCCACCAAGTAAAAGTGACGTTAAAATCAAGACTCCGAGACCGAAGTAAATATTCACTTCGCCAAAGAGTTCCACATAGATTTTTTTATGAAGCAAATTAGGCATATTTATTTCCAAAGGTTATAATTAATTGTTTCGATAAAGGAGCAAGTTGTCAAACTAGGACAGAGATGAAAAGACCTACGATTGTTCATTTTCTTTCAATTATCACCAATGACTTTATCAATATAAGAGCAAGTATTTCTCTAAAAGATAATCCGCTTTATTTGACCAAGGAAAGTGACACTATCGGTCCGGCCAACCCGATTCAGAATTTCAAACTGCTCTCCAGTAATGACTTCACAATTAAACTAGTTGGACTCGATTCCTCTCATAAAGAAGTTTATAAGAAAAATTTTGATTCTGATCAGTTTGGAAATTTCAATTTCAAGATTCCATTGACTGACGAAAGAAGAAAGATTGAAGTCCTACAAGTTTATGAGGTCAAAAGCGCTCCTGGCCTCGAACTTCTACTAGGTTCATTTATACCATTGGTTATTACAACACCTAAAAATCTTGTGATTTCAGATTTTGACAAAACTTTAGTGGACACCAGATATCACACGACTAAAGAAGTTTATTATTCTTTAACTAAATCAATTGATCACTTCCCAACCGTCCCAAACAGTGTAGAAATCATCAAAAACTATATTAAAGATGGTTACCATCCCTTTATCCTGTCGGCCTCTCCACACTTTTATGAAGATGCGATGAGAGACTGGCTCTATCAGAATCAAATTTATACTGCTGGGATTTTTTTAAAAGATTACCGTCACATTTTCTCCCTCTTTGAATGGGATTTGACTCCAAAAGATCTGAAAATTCATGGGTTGTACAAATTAAATCATCTACTCGATATGCTCCTGATGACAGGAGTCCCCGACAATCTTGTACTGATGGGAGACAATTTTGAATCTGATCCGGCCATCTATATGGCCCTTTCAAAAATGCTTCGAGAAGATATGGATCCATGGTTGGTTTGGAAAACTCTGATCAAACACGATGCCTTTGCCAGTAATAAGAAACAAGACAGCCAAATTCTCAACAAAATCTATCAACTACAAAATCTAGTCACTAGAAGAGATCAAAATGGTATGAGTCGAAGCCAGATCAAAATCTACATTCGTAAAAAGGGTGATGAAAAAGAAGTCAATCTTCCGGAAGATTTCAAGACGCAGTCGCATCTCATTAAATTGTATGATGGACATCCAAAGCTTGAATCAAAAGAAACGAAAGAGCTGGAAACAAGTCCTGCTTAAGACATCAAGATACTTGGTGCGAACAAAAGTATATACCCAACGGAAAAATACAATCCCATTCGATGGAATTTCCTCAATCGATCTTCACCATTTGCAGCAGAAAGCTTTGCCGTGATTGGAAGCTTCTGGAAATTAAACCCGATGATTTCGAGCCAGATTCTTCCTACGGCAAGACAAAGTGTGACTATAATAAACGTCGGATTGTTGCTATAATCGAGGTTCATTAATGTTTCCAAATCTGTCTCCCTGTTGGTGATTGAAGAATGAGCTCAAATAAAGACACCATTCCCGTTGTTTCTCTTTTCGGAAGTTCAGAAGAGAATTTTTACCAACTAGGACTTAAAGACAGAGAGTCACACTCGGATGTCCTCAACCACATCAAAGGTCTGATCAAAAGTCCTTGGCAACGAGTTGATAAAGCTGTTCAACAAGTTGCTGGAATTATTGCAAATCAAGGTTTAAATCACTGTCCTGGATTTCAAAAAAGAGTGCTGGCCTATGCAGAGGGACTCGACGCAGACCCGGCAGATATTACCTTGGCAATCATGATTCCCGAGATCGTAAGCTTCATGACAAGGTGGGTACCCGGTATTCCGACCTCCCTTTTGGGGTGTTCAAGTTTTTTTGCTTGGGACGAACAAACAAACTCACCTATGCATGGAAGAGTTTTAGACTTCCCTCTGCAGGGAACCTATGACAAAAGAGAAAGAGCGATCTATTCGAAACTTGATAACGGTCCGACCATGTTGAGTTTTTCTGCAACAGGTTTCCCCTACCCATCAATAACAACACTAACTTCTGAAGGTGTAACCTTTGCTCTTCATCAAAAATTTACAGATACTTTCAATTCAAAGGGTATTCCTATTTTTGAACTCATTTTTCAAATGCTTCAAAATTGTGGAGATTTAGAGTCTACAGTTGAGTTTTTGAAAAAAAACAATTCAATTACAACTTGGGCCTTCTACATGAGCTTTCAAAATGGAGATGTTCTGGCATGTGATGTTATGGGTGAAGATAAAACATTTAATACCTACAAAATAGAGCCTGGTAAGATTATTTACTTCAACAATTGTCTTGAAAACCCTCGTTGCCAAAAAGCTCACTTCCTCCCCATGGGAATAGCTCCCTACAATAAAATGCGGTGGGATGTTGCCGATCAAAAAATAAAAACATTAAGTAAGGAAAAGAACCTCAATCAACTAAAACTACTCAAGGCGATTGCAACCCCCGTTCCAACAAGGGGAAAGACATCGGCCACAAATTGGAAAATGGATACTGTTACACCGAGTTCTATTTCAATCATGACAATGAATGCAAAATCAGGTGAATCACTTTATCTCCCTGGACCTGCTCCAAAATTCTATCAAAAAGACTATCTCAAATTTGAAAATTGTTTTTCTGAAGATGGACCAAAACAAAGTTTGAAGTCTTCCACTAAAACTAAAACTTCCCGAGACAAAATCCTCGGAAATAGAAGCTTGATGGAAGCACAAACGTGCTGGGATCGCTCAGACTATCATGGAGCTTATCATAATATCCAAATGGCCATAGATCTATTTGACGGAATGCCAGAGTCCTTTATCGCTAGATTTTTCTTTGCAGTTCTACAATACATTCATGAACCACATGAAAAAGTGAGAAATCATCTCTTGGCCGAATTTTATGAACTAAAAGACAAGCTTCCTCCTTACCTGAACGATCATTGCATACTTTTCATTGCAAGACTTGAAAAAATCCTACAAGGAAAAACTACGATGCGCTCAGGTGAAATTCAACATGAATTACTTAGAAAAATTATGGCCTTTGAAAGAAAACTACCCAGACTCTTTTTTCATAAGGCAACAGCAGTTTTGATGAATCCAAGAATTGACAATCTTGATGTCATTTATGCTCACGTGAAAGCTATTTAATCTATTTCTTTTTCTTGTTAATGATCTTATCGAATTCTTCAGGCGACATATTCTCCATTACGTCTTTGATTATGGCACCAGATACTTTTTTACGAAGTCTATCTCCAGCACCTCTACGCTCATCTGCATAAACCTTCTCAAGAAGTTTAACAACACCCGTTCTGTCGGCCGTATCTTGGGTAACACAATATTTATCCAATTCTTTTACACATTCTTTCAGTGTAGAAAAACGATCTTTTGGTTTTTCATTAAGCATGGTCATTACGACATTATCAACACTCTTTGGAACAGAAGTTCTAAAACTAGATGGAATTGGAACTTCACACTTATCAACATTTCGAAGTGTTTGAACAACTGAAGGTGCTTTAAAGAGAGGTTTCCCACACAAGAGTTCCCAAAAGACAATTCCTAATGCAAATTGATCAAATCGATGATCATATTTTTTCCCATTAACATACTCCGGCGACATATACGAAGGTTTCCCTTTCACTGCACCAGTTTGTGTTTTGACTTCATTATCTTCTGTTTTTGCAATTCCAAAATCAATGACTTTTACTTGTCCTTCAAATGAGACCATGATGTTCTGGGGTGAAATATCACGATGAACCAGGCCCATCTCTCTATCGTTAAAATCATCTCTGAAATGATGAGCATAATTTAATCCCTGCGCAGCTTCTTTTATAATCCATGAAATGATTGGAACTGGAATTTTGCGTTTCCTCTTTTTCATATGTGTAATCAGTTCTTTAAGACTGACCCCATCCACAAATTCCATTACACAATAAAGCATGTCATCATGCCTTCCATAATCATAGATCGTTGTTAAATTAGGATGATTGAGCGGAAATGCTGCTTTGATTTCTTCAAGAAAGAGTGTGTCGAACTGTTTATCTTCGAGCCTTGAAGGCTTGATGGTTTTTATAACAACCAGTCTGTTGGCCAACTGCTTTTTTTCTAGAGCAAGCTGAACCTTTCCAAAGCCACCTTCTGCAAGATCCTTTACGATAATGTAATTTTTAAATCGTACAGTCATTTATCCTTCTTGAATATCTTGGTGGATAGTAATTTATTAGCATTCATAAGAAGATCAGGTGCAAACCTGTTAATTGTCTTAAGCACCTTACCTGAAGAATCAGGGATGATATGTCTTTCTTTATTCAAAAGCGCTTCAACTATCTTTTCACCTGCCTTTTCGGGACTAGTCGTTAAGGCCTGTAACTTCTCAGGAAATCCATTCTTGTGACCAATTTTCATGATATCTGTCTTGATAAATCCTGGAGTAATGAGACTAATATATACAGGAATGTCCTGTGCTCGAAGTTCAAGCCCAAGACTCTCAGTAAACCCAACTACTGCATGCTTACTGGCAGAGTAACTGCACATGCCAGAAGGGGAAATATGTCCGGCCATTGAGGCCATATTGGCTATATGTCCGCCACCTTTACCTTGAAAAAACCGCAACCAATAGCGAGTTGAGATAACAAGGGAGTTAAAATTAATATCCATGACTTGTTGCCATTTTTGATCTGACTCATCCAAAAACAATTCTAAGTTTGCTATGCCTGCATTATTAATCACCATAGTGACTTCTGGATATTTACCTGAAATACGACCCATTACTTTTTCAACGTCATCTAAGTTTGATAGATCCAATTGAAAATAATCCAAAAGAGAAAGTGATCCCTCAGACTTCTCTTGCAAATCAGAACCAATAACTCGATGACCTCTTGATATAAAAGAAGAGGCCATGCATTTACCGATTCCTCCATGAACTCCAGTAATCAACACAACTTCACTCATAGATTATCTCCATTTACGAAAGACTTAATTCTTTGACAAAGACTCTGAACATCGTCGAGCATCGGCCAATGTCCACTTTCCAAATCAACGATACTCCAATTCGAATATCGTTTATCCATTTCTTTTTGTTGAGGTCGATTAAGAAATGGATCTTCAGTTGACCAAATGTAGAGAATTTCGTTTTTCCAGAAAGAATCATCTAGAAAAGAAGAAATATCTTTTAAGAGTGATTTGTAAAAATGAAAACCATTCAAAATATTTTCATTATAAGAACTTGGAATATTTAGTACAGAGCTTCTCCCTATACGTGCAGCGCTTTTTCTAATCTCACTCCAATATTTACCTAATAAGGTTTTATTCACAAAAGGAAACTGAAAAAGCGACATATATGAACTTTTCATCAATTGAATAGGATTGAATTTTCTATCAATAAGCATCTGGCCGGAAAGAGTATTTATGCAAATCAGTCTTGTACTATCAGGGAGGAACTTTAACATTTGATGAGCATATGGCCCTGCCATGTCATGGGCGATCAAAGTAACAGGAGTCAATTCGGCCATAGCAAATGATAAAATCTCTCTGTAGTATTTCGCCAAACTCTCCAACCGATATAAATCTGAAAGATTGCTTTCATCGGTTACCGTGCCAGGTGCACTAGGACAAATCAGATTATAATCTTCATCCAAGTCTTCACAAACCTTATCCCAAACTCTCATGTTGTCTGGGAAACCATGAAGAAAGAGCAGAGTTTCTCTTTTGGAATCAAAAGTGTTTCCGAGGTAGAGCCGATGATTCCATTCTTTTAACTCAATCATAATACCGATTTTCAAGGGGTTATATTAATTATCATCTCAAAATGCCCTTCATACAAGTAGGGCAAAATTCTTTGGTATAATGAATTGAGAGGTGCCAATGAAGCCACGAAATATCATTCATAGAAAGCCAAATTTCACCTTTGAAGAAGAGTTTGAAAAACATTGGCTTGGTGGTTCACCTTTTAAAACTCATTTTCTAAACAGTCTTACCTTGATCTTCCCAACTGGCGAAAAATACTTTATCAGATCGATCAACAAAGTATTAAAGAAGGTAAAAAAGAAAAATCTGAAGCAAGAGGCCTATCAATTCATCAAACAAGAGGCCCAACACTCAATGGAACACGAAAAGTTTTTTAAAGTCCTCGAACGTCAAGGATATGACATTAGAAAACTTGTAGGAATTCTCGACAAGTTGGTCACAAATTATTTTGAACCCTTCTTTTCAAAAGAATCCAATATGGCAATCACCTCAGGACTAGAACATATTACGGCCCTGTTGGCCGAAATCTCATTAGAAGAAAATTTTCTAAAAGAAGCTCCTCAAAAATTGCAAGAGTTGTTTAATTGGCATGCTGCTGAAGAAATTGAACATCGAGCTGTAGCTTTTGACGTTCTTAAAGAAATCGACGATAGCTACCAAAAAAGACTTCTAGGAATCACAGTGGCCTATGTCCTCATGTCTGCCTATGCTGGAGTTTCAACTGTTCATTTACTCCATCAAGACAAGTTATTATTCAAAAAAGAAACTGTAAAAGATTTCACCAGTATGTTTTTTACAGATGAAAAACTTTTCTTCAAAGCTGTCTCAATATTTTTCAGATATCTCGACCCAGATTTTCATCCAGACAAGCAAGATATAGATGAATTGTCTGAATCTTTTTTTAATGTCTTTCAAATGGCAAAGGTCGCTTGATGGATCATTATATTGCCAGAAACCTAAAATTTGTTCAAGAATTGGCCCTAGACTGTGCAAGGGAAATTTTTCTCGATTTAAGAATTGGTATGACGGAAAAAGAAGCTGCCAACTTAATGGAAGAATGGTTAAAAAATAAAGGTGTTAAAAAATATTTCCATCGTCCCTTTGCCTGGTTTGGAGAAAGAACACTTTTTTCAGATTTTTCAAGACCTCTTCCACTATTGCAAAAAAAAACCTGGGGAGACTTCAAATTACCAAGTCTTAAATCACCACTTCCCCATTTTGGTTTGGAGTTTCTGCCAACCAAAAAGAAACTTGAAACGAACATGCCAGTGATTTTGGATGTCGCTCCTGTTCATAATGATTTCTTTGCAGATATCGGATATGCCGCTTTCTTTGGGGAAAACCAACTCCACAAAGAAATGATGTACTTTCTAGAAGAATTAAAAGACGAAATTCCAAAAATTGTAAAAAGTAAAAAAATAATTGGCGAGATCTATGATGAAGTTGACAAGCTACTTATCAAACAAAGTTACAATAATTGTCACCAACTCTATCCACTCGGTGTCCTAGGACACAAAGTGGGGCTTTTCCCCAATTTAAAAGGTATAAAAATACCAAGAATCAACTTACTAGGTTTTGAGCCCGAAGCTTTTGCCTTTTTATTGAAGCAAAACCCTACTGCTCCAGTGAAGTACAATCAAGAGACACCCTTTTTAGCTGAAGGAATCAAAGAGAAAATATCCGATGGATTCTGGGCGATTGAACCTCATATTGGTAAAGATGATATAGGTGTCAAATTTGAAGAGATTCTTGTGGTTGATGGAGAGAAAGTTGAATGGCTCTCAAGAATGGATCTTTAGTTTAAAAATTCGAATCCTACTCGGTAAACCAACTGACTGGTGAGAACTTTATCCACTGGCGCTTTATTTCTCACAATACAGATTTTTCCAACACATTGATCAACAGAGCTTTCTTTAACGATAACTTTTAGTTTCATATGAAACGCTTCATACTGCGACTTATTGATCAGAATTGCCATCCCACCTTCTGAGATATCGAGAATATTCACTTTCATCTCATCCTGACTATCAAAAACCAAAATTGCAGTATGGTAAGACTGGAGACCAAAATTCTTGCGTTCACTGGCCCTGGAGTTATCAATCTTTAAAATCGATGGCCGGTAGATCCACACTTCCTTATCTTCAACCCGATCAATCTTGGTTTTGAAAATCATTTGTTTATAAGGAGAATGAAAAAAGAGTTCCTTCTTTTTGTCGAAATTGAAAAGATGACCCTTTTGAGCTCGTATTTCTAGTCGATCTTGCATTCCATTATATTGATAAATAAAACCCTCAGCAAAATAATGGGTCTCATCATAGCTTTGCCATATTTTGATCACTGATTTCGTCTTGGAAATATCCTTCAAAATCTTGCGAATCATCTGCGTATTCGCAATATCAATTTTCTCATTTTTCTGATCTTCACTCATTAGTTAAGATTATAACTCAGAAATGAAATATGAGGAGAAAGGGTTGATTTTACTCTAATCCAAGAGCAGAAGCATAAAAGTTGACTGTTTCACCTAGGAGTTCTTCGACTTCACTTTCAACTTCTCCTTCAAGCCAATGATGAAAAATCTGAACAATTCCGCCAATGATACACATGGCCGCTACTCGAGGATGAAGTTTTTTAATTATTCCTACACTCATTGCCATTGCCAGTGTCTGTTCAGAAGTTTCGACTAATTCGAGATAATAGGCGGACATTTTACGATCAATCTCTGAGCTGACAGCTCGTCCTTCTCGAAAAAGAAATTTGCCCGCGACTTGATTGGCCGACAATGTTTCAGCTAGCATGCGTGCCTCACTCAAAAATATATCCTTGATGCCGGCTTCACTGTCTATGTTCTCATGAACCCAGATAAGCGTCTTACCAATCTGCTCACGAAAATTATCCAAGCACTTCTCAACCACTTCTTCCTTATTCTTATAATAAAGATAGAAGGTTCCCTTACCGACTTTTGCTCTGGCAATGATGTCCTCAATTCGGGTCGGATGAAAGCCTTTCTCAAGAAAAACCTCTAATGACGCTTGCATAAGAAGCTCGGATTTATCAGTATTTTTACTTGATTTCGATAAGTTGGAATAATTTGTAGGAGTTGAGTCTTGCATTTTTTACACCTTATCTCGCTTATTCTTAAAAAGCTATTTGCAATACTGACCAGTCAGTATTATACTATATCTCATCAAGGAGATCAAACTATGAGCACGAAAGGTTTGGAAAATATCGAAAGAACCAAGAAGTATACTAACGACCAGTATCGAGCGTGGTTTAGAGAAAATGGTATTCCAAAATCATATAATCCTGTCGTTCATTTGTCTTTTAACTTGGGTACTTTGGCGTTGCTTCTAGGATGGCATCTCTCCTTTGTAACTGAATGGAACTGGAAGGTCTTTTCTGTATTGGCCTTTACATTGGTACTTGGAAATCTGGTCGTTTTTCTGATTCACAAGTATCCGCTTCATAAGAGAATGAAGATTTGGAGTTTTCCCTATGATGCTCACACAGTAGAACATCACAGATACTTTACTCACGAAAATCCTGTTTATCAGAGCTCATTTGATTTTTATGCAGTCTTTTTCCCTTGGTTTGTGGTTTTAGGGTTCGCTTTAGTGGCCCAACCATTATTTTATTTTTCCACCAAATTTATCATTGGTAATGAATTGGCCCATGTCTTTGCCGGCTCTACCGCAGGATATTTTCTTCTCTATGAATTTGTTCATTGGTGTAGTCATCTTCCTGAAGATCATTTCTTTTTGAAAGTGCCTTGGCTTAAATATATGTGGGAACACCATAGAGTTCATCACAATCCAAGACTAATGAATCGATACAACTTTTGTATTGTTTATCCACTTTTTGACATGCTTCTAGGAACACATTTTAAAGGAGAGATGCCAAGAAGTAGTGATGAAGACCACTACCAGGACGTCAGGGAGAATCTGAGGCAGAACCCTTCCGGGGCGCCAGTGGAGTCAACTCTCCAGTAAGAGGCCAGTTGTTTTCCTGAGCATAGATTGAAATTCTATCAACTCGTTCAACAGACAAGGGATGTGTGGAAAAGTATTTTTCCATAATCCCTTCTTTTTCGGCCAATCTTTCGAAAAACACCAAACCTCCGGCCAAGTGACCATACTTTTTAAAAACCAGACCTGCTCCGAACAAATCGCAATCACTTTCTTGAGCTTGATTAAATTGTCGATCGGTATAATCAAGGCCACCAAGAAACAATTTGGAAATTGGATTGTCATCACCAAAAATCATCATGGAGAAAAAACCCATGACAAGCCTTCGACCCATCCCTTTAAGATGATGCCTGTAATGAAAGTGCCCAAGTTCATGCCCGAGAACCATGGCCAATTCATTTTCACTTTCTACTTTATCCAAAAGCTCCTCGACCAACAGTATTGTATCACCAGGGATCGCGAAGGCATTGATATCCTTGCCAGGAATCACTACGACTTCAAAGCTTCTATTCTTCAAATCAGAAAATTGAAGGAGTTCATTCAGAAGCTGTCTTGCCGTCAGTAATCTGGGTTCAACGTTTTCTTCCTTTTTATCACTAATCAATGGATTCAATTTTTTTGAGCTACCTATGTATTTCATCAACTGCGCTTCTCTTTCTGGCGAGAGACGTTCGACTATGGAATCTAAAGCAAAAATACTACTCCAGTATAAAGCGATCAAAATGGCGAATATGGATAAGACCAAGATAATGACTTCTTTAACGTGATTCACGTCTGAGACATTATGGTTATGCTCTTCCGGATTAACTTGGCGAATACTCAAACTTTGTTCCTGAACTTGACAGCGGTTGCATAAGCAACAGCTTCAATACTGCCAACACTTTTTTCTCCCTGTCCCTTGGAAATCGAACTGGTCTCTATCCGAACATTAAGAAAGATATCAGCATCTTTTGCATCTTCTTTCATTCGAAGAAGTGCTTCACGTCTGGCCCGATCAAGAAGAGACTCATAACTTGTCAGTCGACCTCCAAAAACCATTTTGAGTCCGGCCAAAAATCTTTTGAAATAATCGACACTGACAACTGTACTACCAACGGCCAGAGCTGAACTTTCAATCTCTCGACCTTCAAGTGGTACACTTTTCATATTCACAGCAGGACGCTTGGAATGTCTTCTTTCTCTTTTTAGAATCGATTTATAATGTTTCTTTTCGTAATGAGTTCCAAATCCATAACCTAGGATAAGAAAAACGACGACGCCAATCAGTTGTTCCACTAATCAATCCTTACAGCTGTGCCATAGACATATAGTTCCGCAGCTCCTTGAGCGACACTTGAAGTTGAAAAGCGAACATTTAAAACCGCATTTGCTCCAAGCTCTCTGGCCTGTGCAACCATTCTTTCCATGGCCTCGTTTCGTGATTCTTGAAGAAGTTCGGAATAACCTTTAAGTTCACCACCAACCAAATTCTTGAGTCCCGCCATGATATCTCGTCCGATATGTTTTGCTCTGACAGTACTTCCTGAGACCAAACCGATATACTCAACAATGTTTTTTCCTGGAATAGATTCCAGATTTGATACTTCCATATAAACTCCTTGTTTTCTTATTATCTAACTCACATCCAGATGCAGATAGGAGGCAAGTTTTGTTTAATTTGTCCCACAGCACTCTTGAATTATGATGGATATGAGATAAAATTTTAACCAATAAACATCTGAAATTACAGGTTTTTCAAAGAAACTCCCAAAAATCTTCTAAGAAAACTCCTGCTCGTTCGTTGTCCTACCAGAAGGAGTGAAAACGATGTCTTCTGAAAACAAACAGGCCTGGTTTCAATTAACCGTAAGGCAACAACAATCTCCACTGATCAACTACACCAGAAAAATTACTCTGGATGTGGAAGCAGCTAAAGATGTTGTGCAAGAAAGTTTTTTGAAACTTTGGAAAGAAGACTATCCCGAGATAGTCGAATTGATTCCACCTTGGCTTTTCAGAGTCTGTCGCAATCACGCCATTGATATCAAACGAAGGGAGAAGAGATTGACCCGAACGGAAGATGGTGCTGAGTTGGCCATTGTAATGGGAGATCAAGAAACAAGAACTGAAGGAAACATGGCCCTGGCAACCTTGACCAGAGTTCAAATCAAGTATCAGGAAGTTCTTATTCTCAAACTCACCCACGAACTCTCTTATAAAGAGATCGCGGACATTACAGGACATTCAGTGACCAATGTGGGTGTACTCATCCACGAAGGCATGAAGGAGTTGCGTGAACTCTTAGGCGCAAACTCTATGGAGGTGGCCAATGACTAATCTATTAAACGATCCACGTCTAACCGCTTATGCACTCGGTGAACTCTCTCCTGAACAAACCAGGGAGTTTGAAATGGAACTACAAAAAGATCCAAAAGCACAAAAAGAAGTTGAAGAAATTCAACAAACAGCAGCACTTATGAAAGGTGAACTTTCCAAGGAAGAGACGATGAATCTCGATCCTGAAAAATTATCAGCTCTTGAAAGTCAAACTATTGAGAAAAAATCGTGGTTAGACTTTCTAAGAAATAAGTACATGATGGCCGGTATTCCTGCTCTCGCCGCCTCTGTTTTGATCGTTCTTAATGTCGCCAAAGAAGAGAAGAATATCCAGTACCTTTCGAAGACAGCTCCTGAGAAAAAGACCGATGCTGTAAATCAGGCGATTGGACTATTAAAAGAAGGACAAGGAAATATTGTTTCCACCGACGGAGCCAGAAAAGGTCGAAGTAATGAAGCAAAGAAACTCAGTAAACCTAAAGCTGAGATGGATATGTTGGCCGATGAAGAAATTGCAATGCCTTCAACAATAAGTGCCCAACGGAGTGCTGGAGCACCCGTTGCAAAAATCAATTCTTTTGCAGGGGGAATGATTGCTCATGAACCGATGCCTGTAGATAGACAGGAATTTAATACAGAAGATTATGACAAAATCGAAAATGCGGATTGGACAAGGGTCAGTGACCAGCCCCTCTCAACTTTTTCAATTGATGTTGATACCGCAAGCTATTCAAATATGAGACGTTTTCTCAACAATGGTTCCCTACCTCCTGTCGATTCAGTTCGTATCGAGGAGTTTGTTAACTATTTCGATTACGACTACGAAGGACCTAGCGGAAAACACCCTTTTGCTGTGAACTTTGAGCAATCTGTTTCGCCTTGGAATTCAAAAAACAAACTTGTTCGAATCGGAGTTAAGGGTAAAGAAATCAAAACAGAAGAAAGACCAAACTCAAACTTTGTTTTTCTACTTGATGTCAGTGGCTCAATGAATGATCCCAACAAGCTTCCAATTTTGAAGGATGCTATGAAACTTTTGACAAGAAAACTCACTGAAAAAGATAGAGTTTCTATCGTTGTTTATGCTGGTGCCTCAGGTCTTGTTCTTCCTTCAACACCAGGGGATCAAAAAGCAAAAATACTGGGAGCTTTGACACAATTGAGTGCTGGAGGCTCGACAAATGGTGGGCAAGGAATCGAGCTCGCTTATAAAGTGGCCAAGGAAAATTTCATCAAAGGTGGGATCAACAGAGTCATTCTTGCGACCGATGGGGACTTTAATGTTGGAAACACCTCAAGAGGTGGACTCCTTACCATGATCGAGGAAAAGGCCAAGTCCAATATCTTTTTGACAGTTCTTGGTCTTGGGATGGGGAACTACAAGGATGGAACACTTGAACAATTGGCGGACAAAGGTAACGGTAATTATGCTTATCTCGATACCTTGAACGAGGCAAAAAAAGTGCTCATCAACGATATGGATTCAACTTTGATCACCATCGCCAAAGACGTCAAAATTCAGGTTGAATTCAATCCGTCAAAAGTTTCGGCCTATCGTTTGATTGGTTATGAAAACAGAAAATTAGCGGCCAAAGACTTCAACGATGACAAAAAAGATGCGGGAGAAATTGGGGCCGGTCATACTGTGACAGCTTTTTACGAAGTGGTTCCTGCTGGAGTTGAGATTGACTCCCCTTCTGTTGACGCTCTGAAGTATCAACGTCCGAAGAAGGTAGTTAAGGGAAATACTGACGAACTTATGACTGTTAAGCTGCGTTATAAAGAACCAGAAGGCGACAAATCGAGCAAGTTAGAATTCCCTCTCAAAGACGAGAGTAAGAAATTCGAATCTGCTTCACGAGATTATCAGTTCGCAGCTTCGGTAGCGTCATTTGCCATGATCTTAAGAAAAGACCAGAAAATCGGCGATATGAGCATCCAAAAGATCATCGATACCGCTAAGGCCAATAAGGGTGATGACCCTTTTGGCTATAGACAAGAGTTCATCGAGAACGTTGAACTAGCCAGAGAACTTTATAAAGCACAAAACCAATAAGAGCTATTGTAGCGCTCCGAGCTAATTCGGAGCGCTTTTTTTTCTTATACAAGAGTAAAAAAATCTATCTTTTTCTCCTCTTACCCTCTCCCCTTTCTTTAGAGTAAGTGTTATGATTCCCGAGTTATTTGCCCATTAAAAACGGTATCAAATTGAAGTTTAAAAAAACTTTTTCTCATAATCTTAAAGGACTCATTCTATGCAAGAATTAGACAGTGTCGTCATCCGTTTTTCCGGAGACTCCGGGGACGGTATGCAGCTTACAGGTACTCAGTTCTCTAACACGTCGGCCCTTATGGGGAACGACATCGCAACTTTCCCAGACTTTCCAGCTGAAATTCGTGCCCCGGCCGGTACAGTTGCTGGTGTATCAGGTTTCCAGGTTCACATCGGAGCCAGTGAAATTAATACTCCTGGAGATGAACCACAGGTTCTAGTAGCGATGAACCCAGCAGCATTGAAGGCCAACCTCCAGTCCGTCAAGAAAGGTGGAACCATCATTCTTAACATGGATGCCTTTACTGAAAACAATGCTCAAAAAGCAGGATACAGTGGGGACCCTCTTCAAATTGAAAACCTTGACGACTACTTAGTCATCAAGGCGCATATCACTACTCAAACAACAGAAGCGTTGAAAGACCTTGATCTCGACAATAAGTCGAAGGCCAGATGTAAAAACTTTTACGCTCTAGGTATGACTTACTTCATGTTCAACCGTGAACTTGAGCCAACCTTGAAATGGATCAACGATAAGTTTGGAAAAAAACCTATTCTTGCTGAAGCCAACACCACTGCACTAAAAGCTGGACGTAACTTCGCCGAGACTTTGGAAGCTATTCCAAATACCTTTGTTGTTCCAAAGGCCAATATTGAAAAAGGAACATATAGAAGCATCAACGGTAATACTGCGACTGCTTGGGGATTCATTCAAGCTGCTCAAGCTGCAGGACTTGATCTTTTCCTTGGTTCTTACCCTATTACTCCTGCTTCAGATATTCTTCACGAACTCTCAAAGCATAAAAACTTTGGAGTAAAAACTTTCCAAGCTGAAGATGAAATCGCAGGTATTTGTACAGCAATCGGTGCTTCGTATGCCGGTGCTCTAGCACTGACAACTTCATCAGGTCCAGGGATCGCCCTTAAAGGTGAGGCCATGGGTCTTGCCATGATTTACGAACTACCACTTGTAATCGTCAACGTACAAAGAGGTGGACCTTCAACTGGTCTTCCAACAAAAACTGAGCAGTCCGATCTTCTTCAATGTATGTATGGAAGAAACGGTGAATCTCCAATGATCGTTGTTGCTGCTTCTAGACCTGCTGATTGTTTTGATATGGCCTTTGAAGCCTCAAGACTTGCTCTAGAGCATATGACTCCAGTTGTTCTTTTGACTGACGGATACATTGCCAACGGTGCAGAGCCTTGGAAACTTCCAGACCTTTCAAAAGAGTTCAACAAGATTTCTGTCAAGAAACCTAAGAAGGATGCTGACAATTGGTTGGCCTACGAAAGAGATGAGAACCAAGTAAGAACTTGGGCCATTCCAGGAATGGAAGGTTACGAGCACAGACTAGGTGGTCTTGAGAAAGCCCTTAATACTGGTAACGTCTCATACGATCCAAACAACCACGAAACCATGTGCCACATCAGAGAGGAAAAAGTTCAAAAAGCCTCTTTGAATATTCCTCTTCAAGAGCTTGAAGGTGATGAGAGTGGTGATCTTCTCGTTGTGAGCTGGGGTGGAACTTATGGAGCTACTCACATGGCAGTAAAGCAACTCAGAAAAGAAGGACATAAGGTTTCGTTGATGCACCTTAAGTACATTAATCCAATGCCTAGAAACGTCGAATCTATTTTCAAGAACTTCAAGAAAGTCATCGTTGCCGAGTTGAACCTTGGTCAAATGAGACAAATATTGAACGGGAAATATAATATCGGCGCAAAAGGTTATAATAAGGTTCAGGGTCTACCATTCAAGATTTCTGAACTGGTTGAAGCTTTTAAACAAGAACTAGGCTAAGAGAGGATAGAAAAATGACTGAGAATCCAACGTATAAGAAAAAAGATTTTGTTAGTGATCAGGAAGTCAGATGGTGCCCAGGTTGCGGAGACTACGCTATCCTTTCATCTGTTCAGATGGCGTTGACAAAAATTGGAAAGAAAAAAGAAGATATCGTATTCGTTTCTGGGATCGGTTGCTCTTCACGTTTTCCTTACTATGTAAACACTTACGGACTTCATACCATTCACGGTAGAGCACCTGCTTTTGCTTCTGGTATCAAGTCTACAAATCCAAACCTTTCAGTTTGGATCATCACTGGAGACGGAGACGGACTTTCCATTGGTGGGAACCACTTGATTCACATTTTGAGAAGAAATATCGATTGTAACATCATCCTTTTCAACAATGAGATCTACGGTTTGACCAAAGGCCAATACTCTCCGACTTCACAAAGAGGTCTTGTCACTAAATCGACTCCTTACGGATCAATTGACCGCTCTTTTACACCAGCGAAACTTGCCATTGGTGCTGGAGCGACTTTCTTTGCTAGAACTATGGATACTGATCCAAAGCACATGCAAGACATTTCTCTTGCAGCTGAAGAACACAGAGGTACTTCTTTGATTGAAGCATACCAAAACTGTGTAATCTTCAACGATGGTGTTCACGATCTATATACCAATAGAAAAACCAGAGATGACCACTGTGTATTCATCGAGCATGGACAACCAATGATCTTTGGAAAAGACAAAAATAAGGGAATCAAGCTTACAGGTTCAAAACTTGAAGTTGTCACTATTGGTGAAAATGGTGTGACTGAAGCTGATCTTCTTGTTCACGATCAAACTGATGAAAGATTGGCCTTCATGCTTGCTGGTATGAAAGGACCTGAACTTCCTGTTGCAGTTGGTATCCTTTATAAAGTTGATGACGTTCACTATGACGAGCAAATCTGTGCTCAGGTAGAAGAAGTTAAGGCCAAGAAAGGTGCCGGAGACATGAACAAGCTTCTCCACTCTGGAGACACTTGGGAAATCTAATTTCACTTTAAAATTTGTTAAAAAGAAAGGGATCCTTCGGATCCCTTTTTTATTTTTATCTCACTTGAAGCTTAAGGCTTGGGTCACCTTGAAGGTGATACCATTTCAAATTCTCCGTCGAGGCATTTCGATCATCGTAATTTTGAATAAGATACATTTGACCAGCAAGAAGAACCTCTCCTAATGTTTGATTTGGATTAGCAGCAACTGTTTCACTCACTCCACGGGCCATTATTGCAGGTGGATGCCAAGAAATATCAACAGACCCACCATAAAAAGCAACTGCTCCAACTGGTTGACCATTGTTTGTCGTATTCATGAATCTTTCACCTAATCTATTATCGAGTTTAAAACGACCATTCTGACAAGCGACATCAACAATAACTGGCTTAACCAGACCTGGATTGATCGATCTTATGTCATTTGTATCATATTCACGACTCTTTACAGAAATCCACGAAGGGCCTGAACCATGTCCAATATAATTCACCCACATCAAACCTTGGTTGAAAGCTCTATTTATGGTTTCAGGTGTTGAATCATTATTTGCCTGAAAAACGTTAACGATTTCAGCGTTGAAACTTCGTTGGAATGGTGAAGTAAATTGATTAGTATATTCAACATCAGTTGGATTCCAACCTTCATCACTGGCAATACCAAGCATTCTTCCCATTCCATTACTGTTTGACCAAGAACGAGTTTCATATTCAATGGTTTTTGCAATTTGATTTTGTACATCATCAACAGAAGCAGCTGTCATTCTCCCGTAAAGTACATCCGGAATATTGTCACTGTTGCCACTCATGGTGAAATAACCCAAATCACTTGGAGTATTAGGATCATTACTTGTAGTGACGTAATCAGTTGGAAAGAGTTCTTCATGTCCAACAATTAAGGCGTAATCAAAATTTTCTTTCTTATAAAGCTTATGAATGCTTTTCTTTATTGAATTGTAATCACTTCCTAGATCTTCCATCGAAACCAGTTTCATTTCATAACCTTGAGATGATTTATGGTTGATGAACGCCGAGAGTGCTCCATGGAATTCGTTAGGTGAGAAAATTACATATTTTTTCCCTTTTGCAGTAACTTCTTTAAAAGAGAATGTGTCTGTGCTTTTGTTTTTATTTTGAATGGAGACTCTCAATTCAGGGTAAGCATAAAGGGAGTTTTCACGGTATTGAAATGGAGTGAAAACGACATGAGTCAGAGGCGTTCCACGATAGTCGCCAACGTAAACCACTTTTTGAATCAGTTTTCCTGAATTTTTGAAGGCTTCCTGGTCAAAAGAAAAAGGAATTTCCTTTTCATCTTTTTCACAACGACATGGTGCCTTCTGATATGGGGCCGGAGTTACATCTACTTTGTACTCACTTCCCTTGATCATTTCAAAACTAAACTCTGATGGATGTCCTACAAGAAGCATTGAATAAAAAGGAAGTTCTGGTGCTCCTACTTTGTGTGTTGTTTCCAAACCTTGAACCTTAAGGGATTCAAATCCATCATTATAAGGAACACGCTGAGCGGCCTTGTTGGTTACAAGCGAGTTGATCGCAAACTGAACTGTCAATTGACCACTCTTTTGTCTCTCTAATGAGACAACCTCTCCACGATTTTTTACTGTTTTAAAATGATAAACACCGGCCTCTAGCGTGGTGGCCATTAAAAAGCCAAGAAGTAGCCATAGTTTGTTCATAAAGGTCATCCTTGATCTGCAGGTTAATTTTTGTGATTACTTTCTGATCGGGATGCGGCTTGGCGTTGTGAGAAATCTGTCAGTTGGAATACCCGAGAGGCAATTTATGTCCGGAAGTAAAATTTGCCCCGCGTTATTTTCACAAATTGTGGAAAATACGGCATAAAAAAAACTAACCAACTCAATTCTTGACTTAAAACCTCGTGTCAATCGTGCTATAGATTCAGAGCTTTGAGATTCAAGTTCAATAGTATAACTATTTGAATATTTTAGGAGTTCATCTATGAAAAAACTGTTCCCATTTGGAATGGTTGTGATGGCCCTTCTTTTCGCTTCTTGCGTGAAAGAAGACAAGCTAGGTACAACCAACAACCCTGTAAAACTTTACTTTACCCCATCAGTTGACTCGGACACTATTGCTTCGAACTCTGATCACTTCATTAAATTTCTTGAGCAAGAAACTGGTTTTGCCTTCAAGACAGGTATTCCAACAAACTACGTTGCTGTTGTTGAGGCCTTTGGTTCTAGCCGTGCCGACATTGGTGTGATGAACTCTTTTGGTTACATCATGGCAAACAACAAGTACGGAGCGGAAGCGAAACTTAAAGTGATCAGATACGGTGAAGATCACTATAGAGGACAAATTATCGCTCACGTAGATTCAGGTATCAAAACTGTGAAGGATATCAATGGTAAGAAATTTGCTTACACTGATCCTTCATCTACTTCAGGATTTATGTTTCCAAAAAAGATTTTGAACGATAACGCTGCAGAGCCATCGAACACAACTTTTGCTATCAAACATGACAACGTTGTCACCATGATTTACCAAAGACAAGTTGACGCTGGAGCGACTTACTACTCTCCTCCATCGAAAGATGGTCAAATCAGAGACGCCAGAGCAAGAGTTAAAACTCAGTTCCCTGATGTTGAAGAAAAAATCAAAATTGTTGAGATTACAGAAGCCATTCCTAACGATCCGTTCGTATTCAGAAAAGATCTTCCAACTGAAGTTGTGACCAAGTTCATTGCTGCTGTTAAGAAATATCTTACTACTGAAAAAGGTCAGGAAATCTTCAAGAACATCTACTCAGTTGAAGGTGTTGTTGACGCTACTGATGCCGACTACAATGGTTTGAGAGACATGATCAAGTCAATCAACCTTGATACAGAAAAATTGATCAAATAATCAGTTATAAATTGATAAGCGGGCTCCTTTTACACGAAGGAGCCTTTTTTTTTGAGAGACACGTATGCTTGAAGTCAGAAATCTACAAAAAGTTTATGACAACGGAACACACGCTCTAAAGGGTGTGTCTTTTGATGTCAAACAAGGTGAGTTCCTTGTTGTAATCGGTCTATCCGGTTCAGGGAAGTCTACTCTTCTTCGTTGTATCAACCGACTCCATGATCCAACTAGCGGTGCCGTAAATTTTGAAGGTGAAGATATCACAAAACTTAGAGGTGCCAGAATCAGATCAGTAAGAAGTCGAATTGGAATGATTTTCCAGCACTTCAATCTTATTCCAAGAAGAACTGTTCTCACCAATGTTCTCTCTGGAAGTCTTTCAAAGACAAGCGTTCTTAAGTCTATTCTTGGAATGTGGCCTGAAGAAGATAAGATTAAGGCCAAGCAGTACATTGATATCGTCGGGTTAACTGGAAAAGAAAATATCCGTGCCGACAATCTTTCTGGTGGGCAACAGCAAAGAGTCGCTATTGCGAGAGCTTTGATGCAAAACCCGAAAATTCTTTTGGCCGATGAACCGGTTGCTTCACTTGACCCTGCAACCTCACACTCGGTCATGCAATATCTTAAAAAAGTAAATGAAGAACTTGGAGTGACAGTCATTTGTAACCTTCACTTCCTCTCTTTGGTTCGCCAGTACGCCTCAAGAGTGATCGCTCTTAAAGGTGGAGAACTTATCTATGAAGGGAAACCCCTGGATATAGATGAGAACTGGTTTAAAACAATCTACGGTGAAGAAGCTGTAGAAGTGACAATTAACTAAGATTGGAGAAATTGACATGTCAGCGAATACACCAGCATTAGAAAACAAAAAAACGATGGGTATGGGACAGATGAAGTCTGTTATCCTTGCCCTTCTCCTTGATACCTTCCTGTGGACATATGTTTCACTTGTTCTCTACAAAATCATTTATGAAAAAATGATTCTTGGGTTGAGGTTTCCAGATTTTACTTGGAACCAACCTATTACGGCCTTGGTTGTCGGTGGTCTCATCACCCTCGCCCTCTTTTTTACAAAATTCTCTATCGGTCGTGCGACTCAAGGTCTCTATGATCTCGATGAAAACAAGTCGATCATGAAAGAACCTTTTACTCTTCTAGGTCTTTTCATTGTCTTTTTGACTTTCATTGCGGGACTTTATGTTTCTCAAATTTCAATTAGAGAATTTCTAAGCCAGTCTGGTTTGACAGGAGCCAGAAGAATTTTCACGGCCCTTTTCCAACCAAACCTTGGAATACTTGAACCCGCTCTTTTTGCTGCTGTAGAGACCATTTACATGGCCTTCATCGCAACAACTCTCGCTCTTCCTTTCGCTTTTCTTCTTGGCTTTTTCGCTGCAAGAAACCTGATGAATGGAAGCCGTTTAGGTCTTGCTATTTATTACATCGTAAGATTTTTCCTAAACCTAACAAGATCAATTGAGCCTCTTGTTTGGGCGATTATTTTTTCTGTTTGGGTTGGAATTGGTCCTTTTGCCGGGATGCTTGCTTTGATGATTCACTCAATTTCGTCATTAGCAAAACTCTATTCTGAACAAATTGAAAACATTTCTAATGGACCAATTGAGGCCATCACAGCGACTGGTGCTCACCCAGTTCAAGTCATCTGGTTTGGTGTTGTACCTCAAATCGTTCTTCCCTATCTTTCATTCACAATCTATCGTTGGGACATTAACGTGAGAATGGCGACTGTTATTGGTCTAGTTGGTGGTGGTGGGATCGGTACCATGCTTATGCAATACCAAGGTCTCGCTAAGTGGAATGAAGTCGGACTACTTGTTATTGTCATCGCTTCAGTTGTCTGGGTGATGGACTACGCTTCTTCAAAAATCAGGGAAGCTATCAAGTAAAATGGGTCTGATGTACATCATGCCGGTTTCTGAAAAAGAAATCGATCGCATCGAAATCAATGAAACAAAAGACGGTAAGTCCATAACTTTAAAAAGTTATGGGCTTCCGCTGATTTTTTGGGGTTACCTCGCAGGTATCCTAGTCGTTTTATTTGCAATGGGACTCGCTATCAAAGGCCCAATGTTAAAAATGCTTCAGATGGATGACCCAATCAATCACGCCTTGGCATGGATTGTCTTTGCTACCATTTTGGCCATCCCACTCACCCTTCTTGGTTTTCTCTTTTATGAAAAGTTGATCACCAAGGTTGGAACAAAGCTGACTGTTACTCACCGACTTTTTTGGATACCTGTCTATAAAAAATGTTTTGAACTAAAGAAAAATGATTCACTTTACGTCGAACATTTCCTCGACTCACCTAATATGGCCAAGCTTGAGGGAAAACAAGAACTTAGAGCTTTTCAAAATCAGGGATATTACAATCTTCACGCAGAACTCAGTTCAAACAAATTTATTTTAATTGACCGTCACTCAAGACGAGCTGATTTAAATAAACTGTCCGAAATTCTATCGAGATATTAAGAACTTACAAAAATTTTCCTCTCAATATTGGCAGATTTTTGCGAGATTCATAAAGTAGTGAATATCCGAAACAGAAAAACCTACCCACTAACCCCTCAAATTTGTACAGAAATGCTTTCAAAGCTTAAGAAACAGTCATTTAGGACCGATACGATTCTATAATTTACCAATATGCGCAAAAGGTAAAAAGTAGGACGTAAGTGATTGTGAACAAAAACAAAACCACATCATTTCTGAAAAGACTCAACAAAGAATTCTTCTTTGTAGCTTTTCTGTTTTTGTTTGCCTCATGTGTAGGAACGATCGATGACAAAAACCCCGACACAACCAAAGGCTCAGAAGCAGGAAGTGCATTGGTTTTCTTTAACGGAATCAATAAAGCTGAACCTGTTTCAGATGAAAAGATTAATGTCTTTTTCGAACCGGCCCAAGGGAGTGCTCAAGATCTAACTTACCTCGTAAGTTATGACGGTCTTGCCGTTCCATTTAGTTATCCTGCAACGCTTTTAAGACCTGAGTACAACGGGCTTTTGAAAGTAACTATTGCAGGATTAAGTATTAATACTGACTACAACTTTCAAGTTCAAGTGAGAAATAAACTTGGACAAACTTCCAAAAACGACAAGTCTGTAAAAGTCAGAACCTTTTCAAACAGAACTGCAAGATTTCAAGGAATCAAGTCCGTTAAAAACTTGTCTGGTGTCGATGGTCGATATGCAGTCAGAGTTGAATGGACAGCTGCTGATGATTCAGGAAAGACACTCAAAGAACCTAGAGATCCAATCAATTATGAAATTGTTCTTCTTAGAAAATTAAAAGAGACAGATTCTTCTGCTCAAACAGCAGATCCTTCGCAGTTTGATAATAAATCTCTTCCAAACGAAGTAAGAAAAGAAATTATCGTTAGTTCTGATAAGCTCTTTCACCAAGTGAATGGACTTGAATCAGGAACTGAATACTACGTACGTGTACGTTGTACACACGATGAATTTTCAGATAACTCAACTAACCCTCTCTATAAGCGAGAAGAAAACACCAACTATAAAGAGATTAAAACCCTCAGTTCAAATGGTGACCCTCTTGAATTTGACCAGGATTCACTCACATTTATTTCAGATCAAGGGCCATCAGGTCTAAACTCATTCAACCTAACTTGGGATCCGGCCAAAGGATCATTTGATCATTATAGAATTTATTATCGTGAGTTCACTCCTGATAATACTCAATGGCCGACTACTGAAGTATTTAGCTCTTATTATGGTGGATTTCCTAAAGATCAATTACTACCTATTTGTAATGGTGCAGATCCAAGACTAGGTAAAGAGTATTGGAAGTGTCAAAAAGAAGAATTCTCAGCTTCAACTGCGACTTTGACAGACCTAAAACCATTTACCAAATATATGGTTCATCTTATTGCCTGTTATGAAGCTGATTGTGCACCAAAAGCTCCAAACCCAGCCTTTGATGAATACAACTCTAATACTGATCCAATAACCAATCCAGGTATTGCAAGTTTTTCTGGTATAGAAGAAGTCATCAATCCAAAATATTATTGGGCACTTGGTGAAGTTTATTTGAAAGTAACTCCTCCAGACTTAAGTTCAGGTGTTGCCGATGGTCTATTGGTTGGAATGCAAGTACAAGATGAAAATGGGGATCTTATCTTTTCAAGTGGCCCAACTGCTGGTGAAATCAATGACTATCAAATCATTAACTCTCCTGATGTAGATAACAGTACATCTCCTTATCAAGTACCACCTTTTGATTTTGAAACAACAGAAGAAATTGTTGTAAGAGGTGTAGACCCAACTTCAGACAATACCTACTGTTTCACAGTTATGCCATTCACTTGGCAAAATGGTTCAGCTGTTGCTTTTAAAGATGGTGCCGTTCAAGAATGCCAGAAGATTGTCATTCAACCTCCAACATTGAGCCAATTTCAAGGTTTCACCGGTTATCAAATCAATACTAATGATAATTCAGTCACACTTAGCTGGAATTCACCAACTGGTGGATTGTATGACAAGTTTGTTGTTTGGATTAGAAATGATGGAACTCAGTTTAATTATTCTGATGTAAATGGAGTGACTAACCCTCCAGAATACTATCGTTTTGAGCTTCCATTCTCTGCTAGAACTTTTACAGCACCATTTTTAACACCTGGTAATTACCAGTTTGGAATATTAACTCAGTTTAGTGGAACAGGACAGTACTCAGAACCTTATCCTGCTTCAATACAAACAATTACTATCGATCCATAAGGGAATATAGGATGAATAGGTTAAAGTGGACATACATTCTATTTGCGATATTGATTCTTGTAGGTCAAGGATGTGTGGGAACTATTGAGGATAAAAACCCTAAAGATACAAAAACTGCTGTTGCTGGCGGTGAGCCTCCTACATTTGCAGGAATTACAGAAGCAAGACCAATTTCTCACGACAGAGTAGAAGTTTACTTTTTCCCTTCTCCAGGAAATCCTAAAGACTTAACTTATAAGATTGTTGTCAACAGCAACCCTAACCCTATCAAAGTAAAAGGTGATGCTCTTAACATTGCTCAAGGTGGGGCCTATGTCTATACAGTTTCAGGTCTTACAGTAAATACTGAATACACATTTGCTGTAGGTGTTATCGATGGGATCAGTGGAAAAGAAACTGAAAACGACAAAAGCCTAAGAGCAACAACGTTTTCAAACTATACAGCGACTTTTGCTGGTATCTCCTCTGTTACACCAAAGGCCGGTCTCGCTGGTCAGACCACTGTTAATGTTAACTGGGTTCCAGCTACCATTCTTGGAAGCCAGTTTTTTGCCAATGATAGAGATCCTGTTGGATATGAAATCAGGTTCATGAGAAAACAAGATGGTCCTCCTCAAAGTATCTATGATGCCAACAACCCACTTGTTGAAGTAAGACAGTTCCCTACAAGTTTTGGAACAAACCCAAAACCCGACTTTGCAGCAACTCAAGAAATTGGAGGCTTGTTACCAGGGACTGAATATTATTTCTTGGTTAGAGCAATTCATAAAAGATATGTCGAACTTGTTATCAAATCTGACCCTCCACTTGCAGGTTATAAAAGAGAAGAAAACGGAAAGATCGCTTCTGTCGTAACTCTTGAAGCTGGTGGAGTATTTGACTGGCCATATCCAAATTTTCAAGCTGACCCAGCACCTGGTGAAGCAGGACTTGGGACAGTTAACTTTAGCTGGGAACCTGCTGTCGGTCCTTATACTAATTATAGAATTTATCTTCTAAAACTAACTAACGATAAAGCACTCGTTCAGACTGCCGCATCTTTAGATATGACTTCATTAGATGGACCAGAAACATCTCCTGGCTCTGGAATTTATACTCAAATTGATAATAGCACGCACGGAAAAGGTATCCTTTGGACTCTAGAAAGTGCCTTTGATGATATCTTTAATGGAACAAATAATTGTACCTATGCAGATCCAGGAGCTGGACATGCACTAGATCCAACTAATGCATTCACTCAAGAATACGCGACAAACTGGCCATGTAACCCAGCTGAATGTGTGGACATAAGCCCTTCAGATGGAAGATCTGATAAATTACCGTGTTTAATGAAATATGGTTCAAAATTCTATGCTAACCCTTCTGCTGAAGATAGATTCATTAGTTGGGCAGGATTACAAAAATTCTCTAACTATCGTGCCCTGGCCTTTGTATGTGAAGATACTGCTTGTAATAACAGATTACAGGCCCAAGAAAAAGTTTTCAGAGTAGAACCAAATGTTGCTCCATTTTCTGGCGTACTCTTCATCTCGGATCCGCAAAGTGCAACTGAAAAAGATATTATTACAGTTAACTTTGATGCTCCGGTTATCTCGAGTGGTTATTTAACAGATCTTGAACTCTATTGTTTTGATGGTCCAAATGATACGTCACCTGTACTTATTCCAGAAGATGGGACAACTCTTGATCCAACCATTCCAACTCCGGCTGGTCACACAACAAAAAATAATTGTGACTGGTTAAGAAGAATGGATCCCGACCCAGGCTCACAAAATGGTTTTAGTACATTTACAAAAATTCGTGTTCAACACACAGGAAGAAAAGCTCCCGACTCGCCTGTCGGTGAAAAGTTTTTTGTAGGCAGTGATAGACTTTCTGATAGAAGCTATTGCTTTGGTGCTGTCCCTACTATTGTCGATGCAGACTCCGGGTTTGTTTATAGAGATATCTCACGTGCCATTGTGAGATGTAAGCAACTGGAAATAAAAACCCCTAGCTTAGTTGAATTTACTGGTGCAAATAGCGGCTGTTACGCAGGAGCGGATAACCTAGATGTAAAATGGACCACTCCTACTGGTGGTATTTACACTAACTTTATCCTCTTTTACCGTAACAATGATGGTTCAGCATTTCAATTCAGCGAGGCCATCGATTGGTTTAAAAGAAGTGAAGTTGACGGTGAAGTTGATAATTTAACCAACAACCCAAAACAATATAAGTATGTAGATGGTCTGGCCAAGACTGATACAAATTATATGATCAATGGTCTTATTCCGGGTGAAACATATCAATATGGAGTACTCGCCTATATCGATGATGCTGATAAGAGTAAATATATCTACTCTAAGCCAAATCAAGGCATAAGAAACTGTGGGATTCCCCTTCCTGTTGGGTATTTCCAAGAGTGGATTGATATATTCTCTATCGGTCCAAAAACAGATTCAAGAATTGAAGAGAACAAAGATACGGGAGCAAGACTACAGATTCTTGAGACATTGAACAAATATGGACAACCAATTGAAGTACAAACCGGTTCAGATGGACTTCCACAGAATGGTCAATATGCAACAACTATTGCAACTGCCAATGTCGAACCAACAACAAATGCTGCAGGATTTGTTGA